>JANMNM010000041.1:0-26398 GCA_031373905.1 Gemmatimonadaceae bacterium
TGACCATTCCAGCTCGCCGGTGAGCAGATCCAGTTCCCATCCGCCAACCTGGGCGAGCGCCCCGGTGCGGTTGAGCAATTGCTCCCGCTGGTGCAATCGAATGTCCTGGGCCCGACGGTCAGTGACATCCTCGACTGAGCCAACAAAACTCGTGATGGCACCAAGCTCGTTGACCACCGGCCGGGCAATCGAGCGCACATACCGTGTGGCACCGTCGTCGTGCAACAGACGGAATTCCATGTCGAAGTCCTCGTGGGCAGCCGCGCTGCGCTGCCACTCGGCGAAGACCGCGTCGCGGTCATCAGGATGCAGGGTGCGGCTCCATCCGAGGCCGCGCGCCTGCTCCGCAGTCGCGCCGTAGATCGCCTGCCACCGTGAATTCGTGTACGTGCATCCGCCGTGCGCATCAGTCGCAAACACGCCGAGTGGCGCCGCGTCACTGAGCGCCCGAAACCTCGCCTCACTCTCCACGAACGCGCCTGCGAGGCGCCGTGACTCGAGCGCCTTCACAGCTGCCGTGGCCAGGTGGCGCAGCACCGTCCGTTGCGTCTCGCTGAGCCGTCGTGGCTCGCGATCGATGACGCACAAGGTGCCGACGTTGGCTCCGTCACTCAGGCGGAGTGGTGCGCCGGCGTAGAAGCGGATGTCGGGAGCCGACGTGACGAGTGGGTTGTCAGCGAAGCGCGGATCCGTGGTCGCGTCATGGACTTCGAGAATCTGGTCAGATGACAGGGTGTGCGCGCAGAACGCGTGCTCGCGCGGTGTTTCCGAGACGCGGGGCAACCCGGCATTCGCCTTGAACCACTGGCGATCCGTATCGACCAGGCTGATCAGCGAGATGGGCACCCCACAGACAGCGGCGGCGGCCGCGACCAGCGCGTCGAACTCGGGCTCGGCAGCCGAGTCGAGGATGTTGAGGTCCTGAAGCGCGCGAAGTCGTTCATTCTCGTTCATGGGATTCCGGAATGGCCGCGGCTCGCATGCTCGTGAACCGCCAGAGATTCGCAATGGCACAGGTACGGCACAGGTCCGGCACGGGTGATGTACCTGCACCGCCAGGATGATGTATCGGCACCGCGCGATGGAACTTCAGTTCACCGCGTCGGCTCCGAGGCGGTCGGTCTCGCAATGGGCGCCGGTTGCTCGTGCCATCCGGTCAGGCGGTTCCCTGACAGCCGCCCGGTGGCCGGGCGGTTCCCTGACAGCCGCCCGGTGGCCGCGGGTGCGACACGATGCCGGGACAGACGAAATGTCCTGTTCAGCCGACGGAAGGTGAGCCTCTGCCGGCAGTGCGCGGCGTCCCCCGTTCGCAGGTGGGCCGTCGCCTGACATCGGCGTTAATGAGAATGTAAAATCACCAAGAGGAATTTTCTGGTGTCATCGATCTCACTTTGGAGCCGTTGAATGCTCGTGCCGGGTGTGGCTTGATCGCGGCAACCTGCTGCGCGAAGTCCGCATTTGAGTGCCCGCTTCGTCGCCTGAGCGCATTCGCCACCAGTGTCGTGGAATGACGCGGGTGCTGTCACGAACGGCGATTCTGAGGTAGCAGGTAGCTTGTGCCGGGTGCGCTGCGGAGCGGGCGCTACAGGGCATATGGCTTGCAACTAAAGGCTTCGCTGTGCGCGGCTCCGGTTCCTACCGGCAGTTCTTGCAGGCTCAGCAACTGGGCCTTCGCCCATACTCCGTGCAAGTCGGAAACGATGCGCTGTCCCTGGTGTCGGTGAATTGAATTCGGTCGTGCCCTGCCTGATTCTGGTATTGGTTTACGCCCGGGCGATGTGGTGTGGGCGAGGGCGCTTCTTTCCCGGTTGTCGGCTTCGATTCAGGAGTGTGCGATTGGAGAATTCCGTGGGCTGGAGACGCAATTCAATTCGCTGGTCCAGACTCGGTTCGGGGACGCCGCATTGCGGTCCCCGGGGGCTGGCGCCAGCCATGACACGCACCACGTTGCCACATTCCTCCACGATTTCCGTTCCATCGGTCTTGGCGGAGCACCAGGGGGAGTCCCTGTGCTCGTGCGCAAGGGTGGGAGGCGTGAAGCGGTGGACCCCGTCTCGGGTCAGGCGCATGCGTCGAACGCGGACGCCTGGTGGCCAGAGTGTGCCCTCGGTGAGTCGCTCATGGTGGTTCAGATGCCAGGACTCGCAAGTCATTCCCCAGCACGAGTGGCTGTCTGCGACCGTGCGAACGAGCTGCGTGTCATGTACCACTCCCCGAACAGATCCACAGCTGATGATTGCAACTGCCCGCGCGTGGCACGCAACGACACGGAATCCTCAGACCATGTCCTCGTCCCTCTCCTGACCGACGATGAAGACGCATTTCTTCGCCAGCATGGCTCTGTCCTTGACGCAAAATGAAGCGGTACTCGAGCTCGGCCAGCGCGCGCGGGCGGTCGTCAGGCCGCCGCGAACTCCGCGACACGAGGCAGAGGAGCGCCCGCAGGTCCGAGGCAAGTTCCTCTACGTCGGCGCGGAGAAATTCTGGGTCAAGGGCGTGACGTATGGCACGTTCCGACCGGACGAGACCGGGTGCCAGTTCCCCGATCGCACGCAAGTGGAGCGGGACTTCGCGCAGATGTCGTCATCCGGCTTCAACACGGTCCGGGTGTACACTCCGCCTCCACGCTGGCTGCTCGATGTTGCACTTGCGCATGGGCTCAAGGTCATGGTTGGGCTGCCGTGGGCGCAGCACGTCACGTTTCTTGACCAGCCTGGGATGGCGGACGCCATCGTGAAGCAGCTGCGCGCTGACGTGCGCACGTGCGCCGGCCACCCGGCGCTGCTGTGTTTCGCGGTCGGCAACGAGATCCCCGCGTCAATCGTGCGCTGGAGCGGCCCGCGACGCGTCGAGCGATTCATTCGCCGCTTGTACGACGCCGTGAAAGCGGAAGACGCGAAGGCGCTTGTGACGTACGTGAATTTCCCGACGACCGAGTACCTGCTTCTGCCGTTTCTGGATTTCTTCTGCTTCAACGTTTATCTGGAGTCGCGCGAGCCACTCGAAGGCTACCTCGACCGGTTGCAGAACATTGCCGGCGAGAAGCCCCTGTTGATGGCCGAGATCGGGTTGGACAGCCGACGGAATGGTGACGCGAAGCAGGCCGAGAGCCTGGAGTGGCAGGTGAGCACGGCATTTGCCGCCGGGTGCGTCGGCGCCATGGTGTTTGCGTGGACCGACGAGTGGCATCGCGGCGGTCACGATATCGAAGACTGGGACTTCGGGCTGACCACTCGTGAACGACACCCGAAAGCGGCGCTCGAGGCGGTCTCACGCATCTTCGCCGAGGTCCCGTTCGCGTCGGCAACGCAATGGCCACATGTGAGCGTGGTCGTGTGCACCCACAACGGTGCGCGCACCATCCGTGATACGATGGAAGGGCTCACGCGACTGGCGTATCCCGCATTTGACGTCATCGTCGTGGACGACGGTTCCACCGACGCAGTCCGGGAAATCGTCAGCGAGTACGACGTGCGGCTGATCAGCACGGCAAACCACGGCTTGTCAGCAGCGCGGAATACGGGCTGGCAGGAAGCGCGTGGCGAGATCGTGGCGTACATCGACGATGACGCGTATCCCGATCCGCACTGGCTCCACTATCTCGCATATCGCTTCATGCAGGGCGACTGGGTGGGTGTCGGTGGCCCGAACCTGGCGCCGCCGGGTGACGGCTGGATTGCCGAGTGTGTTGCGAACGCGCCAGGCGGGCCGGTGCAGGTTCTTGTCTCGGATGTCGAAGCCGAGCATGTCCCGGGGTGCAACATGGCGTTCCGTCGATCGGCGCTCGCGGCGATCGGCGGCTTCGATATCCGGTACCGCACCGCGGGCGACGACGTGGACCTCTGCTGGCGATTGCAGGAGCGTGGTGGACGCATCGCATTTCACGCCGGCGCGATGGTCTGGCACCATCGCCGCAATTTCGTTCAGACGTACTGGCGTCAGCAGCGCGGGTATGGCAAGGCGGAGGCGTTGCTGGAGGTGAAATGGCCGGAGCGCTACAATGCTGCCGGACACCTTCAATGGGCTGGCCGGCTGTACGGCAAGGGATTCACCGAGCCGCTGCAACTGCGGAGATCACGCATCTATCACGGCACCTGGGGAACGGCAGCGTACCAGTCTGTCTACGAGCCGCACGCCAGCACACTGCTGTCGCTGCCGCTCATGCCTGAGTGGTACATGGTGATCGGGTTTCTCTGCGTGCTCGGCCTGCTCGGCCTGCTGTGGCCGCCACTGCTCATGGCCGTCCTGCCGTTCGCGCTGCTGGCGGCGGCTGCACCGGTTGCGCAGGCGGTGGTGGCGGCGAAGACGGCCACGTATCCGGCCGCTCTGCCTGGAACGGTCAGCACGGTCAGCAAGCGGATCCTCACGGCGCTGCTTCACCTGATGCAGCCCGCGGCACGTTTGATCGGGCGATACCAGCATGGTCTGCTGCCGTGGCGGCACCGCGGTCACGCCGAGCGGAAGCTGCAGCGACCGGGGCCGCTCACGCTCTGGAGCGAGGAGTGGCGCGCGCCGGAGGCGTGGGTCGAGCGACTGGAATCCGTCATGCGTGCCGAGGGCGCGATCGTGTCGCGCGGCGGCGACTTCGATCACTGGGACCTGCGAGTCAGAGGCGGTCTGCTCGGTTCCGCCGTCGGTGCGATCGCGGTGGAGGAGCATGGTGCCAATCGGCAACTCGTGCGTGTCCGCTCGCGCGGGATTGTGGCGCCGATCCTCCTCGTCGTGATTGTGTTCGTCGCCTTGCTCGGGACCTGGGCGGCGATGGATCACGCGATGGTCACGGCGTCGGGGTTGCTGGTGATCTTCGTGCTGCTCTCCGCACTTGCACTCCGCGACGCCTGGACCGCTGCGGGCACCTTGCACCGTGCGGCAGCGGAAGTCGCGCGCGACACGCCCCGGACCGACTGAATGGATGTGACAGATCCCTCGGCACTGCACTACCGGGTGTCACGTCCCGAGGACATCCCCACCTTGCTCGACCTCTGGTCGCAGCACTCCGGCTGGGGCTCGATCACCGCAGAGGATTGGCAGTCGTGGTACGAGTTCTCGCCGCACGGACCTGCACTCGTGGTCGTCGGTGCCGACGAGCATGAGACGCCGCGCGCGATGACAGTCTTCATGCCATGCCGGCTCTGGGTGAATGGTCTCGACGTCGCTGCGGTCCGTGTTTCCGCGCCGATCATTCACCATGAAATCCGTGCCGTGGCGATGCCGAAACGCAACGAGCCGGCGACGGAGCTCTTCCTGCAAGGGCGCCGGTTCGCGGCAGAGCGGGGATTCGCCGTGATGTACTCGTTGCCCGACCGAGGGTGGGTCGCGCGTGTTGCCCGAGCCGGCAAGTGGATGCCGGGCGTTCCGCGACAGTACGCGGTGCTGGACGGCGTGGGGATTGACGTGACGCAAGAGGGCGCCGCGGATGCAGGCACTCCGGCGCCGATGTCCAGAAGCAGTCAGTTCACCGACGAATACACCAGGTTGTGGGAGTCTGCACGCGTGTCATATCCGATCAGCTGCGGCGTCGTGCGCTCGCCGGAGTGGCTCCGGTACAAGCACGACGATGACATCGTGCTCGAGACGCGTGATCGCAACGGGGGATTGCGCGGATTCATCGCGATCAGCGCGAAGACGGGAGCGGTCACGAACATGCTGAGTGCCGCGCCTGACGATCTTCCCGATGTGTTGCGCGGGGCAGTCGCCTGGATGGCCACCGCCGTCGCATCCGGCGACTCCGCAATTCCGACGCGCGTCAGCGCCGTGGTGGTGCCTGGCACCGTGGCGGCGTTGCGCGCGGCAGGTTTCACGCCGATCGACTTTCGATTCGGATTTGTGGCGGATACACTCGATGAAACGGTGGTGCCGCTCTCGGCGATTGACCCTGCGTCGTGGTACCTGACAGCAGGAGACTGATGATGGCGTTCGCTCACGAGTTCGGACCGTTCGAAATCGTTGATCTCGGCAAACGCAGGGTTTCCTGGCAGCGTGCCGGGCGGCATCAGGCGCGGGCATGTGCATCGGTGTACGGCGTGTCGCGTGCGGTGCCAGCCGTGCGTGACCCTGCGGTGAAGGTGAGGCGGTTCGTTCACGACAGATCAGGCCTTCCGCTCGCCGTGCAACGACCTGAGAGCATAAGGTTTGCAGAGACGGTGGCACCCTCGGGATGGTACATCAGTGCCAACGATTGATCGCAGCGGCCAGCGCCGCATTGTCGTGAGCGGGTATGTCGCCCTGTTGCAGGCAGGGGGCGTAACATGGGATTACCTGCAATACGTCCTTGGCCTGGCTGCGATGGGCCACGATGTATTCTATATCGAGGATACACGGCTCTGGCCCGTCTATCAGCAGCCTACAGACGATGCCGGGGACTGCTCGACGAACGTTGCATACCTGGCCGGCGTGATGCCGGCGTTCGGGCTCGACGCGCGATGGGCTTATCGGGACGAAGCAAGTGGAGAGACGTTCGGACTTTCGGCATCGCGGGTGGACGAGATCCTGCGCTCCGCCGACGTGCTGCTGAACATTTCGTGCGCCACGCCACTGCGTGATGCCTATATGGGCATCCCGGCTCGTGTGCTGATCGACTCCGATCCGATGTTCACCCAGATCCAGGCGCACAACGCCGAGGGGTTCACACCTGGCGCTGGTGTGATGCGAGCAGCAGTGCAGGCGCATACGCATCACTTCACATTCGGCGAAGCCTTCGGGCAGCCTGGATGTCGCATGCCGGTTGGCGACGTTGCGTGGCACCCCACGCGGCAACCCATCTGTCTCGATCGCTGGACGCCGTCGCCGATGCAGGATGGCGATCTGGCGACCTTCACGACGGTCATGAACTGGAGTGCGGCGCGACCGTTGCAGTGGGACGGCGAAGAGTGGGGGCAGAAGAGCGTTGAATTCGAGCTCGTGTTCGGGGTGCCATCGCGATTTCGTGCGCGGCCGCTGTCGCTCGCGGTCGGGCAGACGGAAGGGGACGCCGTGCCCGTCGCGCGGCTGCAGGGTGCCGGGTGGTGCTTGCTCGATCCGGCGATCGTCGCTGGGACGGCGGATGCGTATCGGGAGTTCATTGCACAGTCCTTTGGCGAGTTCTCGGTGGCGAAGGAAGCGTACGTGAAGGGGAACACCGGATGGTTCTCGTGCCGGTCGGCATGCTATCTGGCCTCGGGACGGCCGGTCGTGACGCAAGACACCGGCTGGAGCAGTATCATCCCAGCGGGCGAAGGGCTGTTGTCTTTCACGGACCTCGACAGTGCGGTCGGCGCGCTTGAACGGGTGGTTGGCGATCCCGCGCGCCACGGTGCTCGCGCGCGGGAGATTGCGGAGGAGTTCTTCGACAGTCGCGCCGTGCTTGGCCGGCTGCTCGATGCTGTCAGCAGTTGATGTCGCGGGCGAGTCCAACACTGCAACGGAGGCGAGCATGAGTCGGGATCCTTATGCCCGCGAGGTGCCATCCTCTCGCAGTTCACACGGAAACGCGACGTGACGATGAGTCAACATCCCAGATTCCATCCGCTGGTCCCGGACTCGTTGATTCCCGGCGACTGGTTCCCCGGGCGTACGCCACGCAACATCGTCGTTGGCGAAAACTGCGTCATTGACTCGTCGTTCTGCTTCAAGCACTTCTTCTCGACAGAACCCGTGGGCCTGCGACTCGGTCGCGATATCACACTGTGGCGCACATCGCTGGCGGCCGAGATGCATGGCGTGATCGAAATCGGGGATGGATCATACATCGCCAACGCGTCGCTGGTGTGCTCCGTGGGGATCACCATCGGTGCCCGGGTGATGATTGCCGGCGGTGTCACGATCGCGGACGCCGATTTCCATCCGCTCGAACCGGCGGCGCGTCTTGCGGATACGATCGCGCTCAGCCCACGCGGCGACCGGACGCACCGTCCGGGCATGCAGACGGCTCCGGTGGTCATCGGTGACGATGTCTGGATTGGATGGAACGCGACGGTGCTCAAGGGCGTGCACATCGGTGCCGATGTCGTCATCGAACCTGGCTCGGTGGTCACGCGCGATGTGCCTGTCGGGACGAGGGTGGCCGGAAATCCCGCGCGTCCGGTGGCGGAATGATGCCCCCTCGCACGCACCTCGATGGAGACTGGTTCGGTCGTGGCATTCCGGGGAACGTGCGCCTGGGCAGTGATGTGTATCTGGACAGCAGTTACGGCTTCGATGGGGTCTCCGAGTCGATGCACGGTGGAGTGTCCATCGGCGATGCAAGCGGTGCGTACGATCGCGCCGCGTTCGTCGTTGGTCCGCGAGGTCAGGTTGCGGTCGGCCGCTATACAGTGCTGAACGGTTGCTACCTGGTCTGCGAAGACCGCATCACGATTGGCGACCACTGCCTGCTGGCGTGGGGCGCCGTCATCACGGATGTGTGGACCGGTGCCTCGTCATCCGACACTCGTCGGGCTGTTCTCAGGGACGCTGCCCGCAGCGACGATCGATCGCTTGGCGCGGGTGACGACGCGCGCCCGGTGACGATTGGCGATAACGTCTGGATCGGATTCGACTCGGTGGTGATGCCGGGCACCGTCATCGGCCGTGGCGCCGTTGTCAGCAGTCGCAGTGTTGTCAGTGGCGACATCCCGGCGTACTCGGTTGTCGTCGGCAACCCGGGACGTGTGATTCGCACGCTCGATCCGGACGATACCGACGTCGCGCAGCGTCAGGCGTTTTCGGAGCACCTGAGACCCGCGCGTGGTTGAGGCCTCGCCAAGTGTGGCCACGCCGGTGATTGTCTTCTCCTGGCGGTTCCTCCGCGCGGTGCACGTGCGCGTGAAGCGAAGCCTGGCATGATGCTGCCCTCGCGTGTTTGCGCAGTTGCAGCACCGTGCTCCTCGGCCGGGATCAGTGGCCGCCGCGTGGATGCGCGTCGGGGACGCCGGTGATCGGCGCCGTCTCGACGCAAGCGCTCCGCATCGTCGTGCTTGGCTACATCGTGCGCGGACCGATCGGCGGTCTGGCGTGGCACCACCTCCAGTACGTGCTCGGTCTTGCCGCCCTTGGGCACGACGTGTGTTTCGTTGAGGACAGCGATGACTATCCCGGCTGCTACGACCCGGATACAGGTGCGCTTGGAACGGACCCGACGTACGGACTCGCGTTCATCGCACGCACCTTCGAGCGGCTCGGCATTGCCGACCAGTGGGCGTATCACGACGCGCATGCGCGGCGCTGGTCCGGACCAGCGTCCGGCCGTTTCGACGGACGACGGAGTGATGCCGATCTACTGATCAATCTTTCCGGCATGAACCCGCTACGCGAGTGGTGCCAGGATGTGCCACGACGCGTATTTGTGGATACTGATCCGGCGTTCACCCAGATCCGACATCTGACGGATCCGGCGGCACACGCACTCGCGTCGCTGCACACACATCACTACACCTTCGGCGAGAACTTCGGTCAGCCGGACTGCCTGATTCCGGACGACGGTTTTCGCTGGCGCGCGACGCGACAGCCGATCGTACTGGATCGATGGCCCCTGACACCTGCCAAACCTGACGGGCCGTTCTCCACCGTCATGCAGTGGGACAGCTACAAGGTTCTGAGCTATGGTGGACGGGATTTCGGCATGAAATCTGCGTCCTTTCCGGCGTATCTGGATCTGCCGAAGCGTTCCGGCCGAACGTTTGAATTGGCCGTCGGGAGTGCGTCCGCGCCGCGCGATACACTGGTGCAGCATGGCTGGCGTCTGCGTGATCCGCTCGAGGTCACGCGGGATCCGTGGACATATCAGGACTACATCGCGGGATCGTACGCCGAATTCAGCGTTGCCAAGGCTGGGTACGTGACCAGCCAGAGCGGGTGGTTCAGTGAGCGCAGCGCCGCGTATCTGGCCAGCGGGCGGCCGGTTGTCGTTCAGGAGACAGGGTTTTCACGATGGTTGAGTGCGCCGGGCGGGGTCCTCCCGTTCTCCACCCCTGAGCATGCGCTGGCGCAACTGTCCGAACTGGAGGCCAGATACCCGTTCCACTGTCGGATGGCTCGGGAGGTCGCGGCGTCTCACTTTGCCTCTGACGCCGTGCTGAGCCGCCTTGTAGACGAGGTGTTCGGCGAATGACCCCATCGTGATCAGGGGTTGCGAAAATGTTGACCGAGCGCTCGTATAGTACGTGTCGCAGTTGAGCAGTTTTGCAGGTACCCCGCTGGTCTCCTTCCACACAGACACAAGGACCGAGTCGTGAAGCCCATCTCCAGGACAGTCTTCGCACTGTCGACTGTTCTTCTCGCATCGTGCGGCGACAACGCGTCCACGTCGCCAGCCGCGCCGGACGACGCCGTGTTGAGTGCGGCCGAGTCGCCCGTGATCGGGGAAGTCATCCCGGATCAGTACATCGTCGTCTTCAACGAGAACGTCGCTGATGCCCCCGGCCTCGCCAAGCTGCTGGCGGCCCAGGAAGGCGCCGCGCTGCGACACACGTACAGTCGTGCCATCAAGGGCTTCTCCGGCAAGATGAGCGCGGGGATCGCAGCGCGACTGCGTGCGAACCCCGCCGTGGCCTATGTGGAGCAGGACCAGGTTGTCCACGCGATCACCACGCAGACCGGCGCAACGTGGGGACTCGATCGCATCGATCAGCGCGGCTTGCCCCTTTCCACGACCTACGACTATACGAGTACAGGCGCCGGCGTGACGGCGTACATCATCGACACCGGCATCGAGATCTCGCACTCGCAGTTCGGCGGACGGGCGTCGGTGTTGAGCGATCACATTGGTGATGGCCAGAACGGCATCGACTGCAATGGGCACGGGACGCACGTCGCAGGAACGGTCGGCGGCGCCACCTGGGGCGTAGCCAAGAGTGTGACACTGAAGGCGGTGCGCGTGCTGGACTGCGGCGGGAGCGGATCCAACTCTGGTGTCATCGCAGGCATTGATGCGGTCACGGCCAACCATGCGGCAGGAGCGCCAGCCGTCGCGAACATGAGTCTCGGTGGCGGCTTCTCGCAGGCCGTGAACGATGCCGTGACCAGGTCCATCAACGATGGGGTGACGTACGCGTTGGCCGCCGGAAACGGAGACTTCCTTGGCCGTCCAGCGGATGCGTGCAGCTACAGCCCTGCAAGCACACCTGCTGCCATCACGGTTGGGGCAACGACCAATACGGATCGCGAAGCGTCGTTCTCCAACTTCGGCACGTGCGTCGATATCCTCGCGCCAGGTGTGAACATCACATCGAGCTGGCTCGGCGGCGGAACGAACACCATCAGTGGAACGTCGATGGCTTCGCCGCACACGGCTGGCGCTGCGGCACGGTACCTCTCGACAAACCCGTCGGCATCGCCGGCGTCGGTGCGCTCATTCCTCGTGGGACAGGCGACGAGCGGTGCGATCACGCTGAACAACAGGCGCAAGAAGACGCCGAACCTGCTGCTCTACATGACGGCGGCACAGTAGGTCAGGCTCACCGAAGCATCGCGGCGCCCCGGGAACTCCCCGGGGCGCCGTTTTCGTTCACCACTCGGCGAAGTTGCTCATGTTCCGGCGCGGAGTTACATGTAGCCATCGCGCCGCAGCGACTCGAGTCCGCCGCCGTCGTCCTTGTCCTGCGCGCGCCCTGAACGCTCAGCGACATTCGAGAATCGACCCGACCGCAGTTCGACGATGATCTCCGCAACGTTCGAGGCATCGGACTCCACGGCCGTGGTGCACGGGCCGCACCCGAGCGATCGATAGCGGCGGCCTTCGCCCTGGTCGTAGTACAGTGAGACCGTCGGGATCTGTTCCCGCTCGATGTACTCCCAGATGTTCAGCTCCGTCCAGTCGAGCAGGGGATGAATTCGCACGTGCGTGCCCGGTGCGAACTCCGTGTTGAACTGATTCCAGAATTCCGGCGGCTGGTCACCGACGTTCCACTGGCTCTGTGCCGTGCGCGGCGAGAAGTAACGCTCCTTTGACCGACTCCCTTCCTCGTCGGCCCGGGCACCCACGATGACGCCGGTGAAGGCCTCCGTGCTGGTGTCGAGTTCGTAGCGCTGCATCTCGTGGTTGAAGCGCTGTCGCGGCCACTCACCGCTGAGCGTGTACTTCAGTGCATCGGTCTTGAGCCGCCGGCAGCACGCAATGCGATCGAGCCGCCCATCGGGAAACGTCTCGCGCGCATCCAATGCCTCGCGGTTCTGCCCGACGATCATCGTGAGCCCCCACTCGGCCGTCATCCGGTCCCGGTATGCAATCATCTCCGGGATCTTGAACGAGGTGTCGATGTGGACGAGAGGAAATGGCACATGGCCGAAGAACGCCTTCCGCGCGAGCCACAGCAGCACGGTGCTGTCCTTGCCGATCGACCACAGCATGCAGAGGTTGCGGAAAGAGGCGTACGCCTCTCGGAAGATGTAGACGCTTTGCGCCTCGAGTTGTTGCAGATGATCCATCAGGTCACCACGGTTGAGTAGCGCTGCAGGTATGCGATCACTCGCTTACAGGCCTCGTCGACGGTCATGGCAGAGGTGTCGAGCACGATTTCGGGATGCGTTGGTGCCTCGTACGGGTCATCGATGCCCGTGAAGTTCCGGACCTCACCGCGGCGCGCCCTGGCGTACAATCCCTTCACATCGCGTCGCTCGCATTCCTCGAGCGATGTCGCGACGTGGACTTCCACGAAGTTCTTGCACAGACCGCGCACGAACTCCCGTGATTCCGCGTACGGCGACACGAAAGACGCGACGACCGCCACGCCGTTTTGCTCGAGCTTGCTGGAGAGGTAACCCACCCGACGCACATGTGCGTCACGCTCCGGCCGCGTGAAACCTGTGGTTGGAAAGATGTCGCGCACGGTATCCCCATCCAGCCGTTCGACCTTTCGACCGCCCTCGCGCAGCGCCTGGGACACGGAATCTGCGATCGTGCTCTTGCCCGCGCCGGAAAGCCCGGTGAACCACACCACCATGGGCGCCAGCTCCCGCTTGCCGAAGCGACTGCGATCCCACAGGCGTTCGTGCAGCCAGAACAGTCCGATCTTGGACACGAACTCGAACGCCCCGATGGCAAGCGACATCGCAAGACGACGCGTGAACAGGAAGACGAGCAGCGAAGTGGCCAGTGTCCCGAGGACTCGCCACGAAACTGCCTTTGCAACAGACCGCGCATGAGTTTCTCGAAACATCACGTCTCCTCAGGGCTTCGTCCTGCTTCTTGAACACGGCTGTGTGGGGTCACGAGGCCGGCACTACGCTGCGGTCTCGCAGGAGCCCGAGTATTTCACCGAGGCGTTCCTCGATCGGGCGGTCCGCGTCGAGCTGGAGGTCGGTGGCCGGCGCGGTCGCCATCGGCTCGCCCAGCCACGTGGTATGGATTTGGCCGTCGCCGAGGGCGTTGCGAATCAGATCCAACTCCTCGTCAGTGATCTCCGCTGCGGTGACAATGAGAATGACGCCCGCATCCAGCAGGATGTGCGCCACCTCGCCAAGGCGCCGCAGGTGCTCGAGCCGGTGCGCGCCTGTTCGCTCCAGGTCCGCGTCAACACCGTAGAGCAGATTGCCGATCCCCAGAAAGTAGACCAGTCGGCCTGTGTCGAAGAGGCGTGATTCGAGCGCCCGCGCCAGCGCCTTCCGATCCGCCGCGCGCGGTCCGGTGATCAGGACCAGTGCGGGTTGCTGGCCAAGCCGCGCACTGCGCTGGTCCGTCGCAATGCTGCTCGGCTCCCACTTGGTGTTCCTGACCAGCACCTGTGTCCGCGCCTCGCTGTGTGCGTCCGGCAACACCTCGCGAATGATCCCGCCACCACGGATCTCCCATTCATCGACGATCACGAAGCGGCGGCCTGCGGCGATCGGCAGCTGCGGGTCGACGGCGATCGGTCGATCCAGACGGAGCACGCACTCGGCGACCTCATGGCGTTTCACGCCATCAAATGCCTCGGGCGTTTCGAGATCGTCGGCGTCGACGCGGCGCTCGATGGATTCGAGGAACATGCGGACCGACGTCGTCCCGATCTTCAGGCGGTACGGCCGTCCCCGCAGCAACGGTGTCGCTCCGAGCCAGAAGATCGATGCGCGCAGGCGGACGGCGATCGAGGGCGCCGGCTCATCCACACGGCACGCGACTTCGCCGCGCGACACGTAGATCTGTTCGGTCAGCGTGAAGCCCGTGGCATCACCCGCACTTGTCTCATCACGTTGCGGGGCATTGAAGCATTCCACACTGCGCACCCGACTGCGCTTGCCCGAGGGATAGAACACGACCGGGTCACCAACGCGAAGCGTGCCTGCGGTCACCTCACCGGCCACGATGCGGCGTGCGTCGCCGTTGGCCGTGAATTTGTAGATACCCTGCACAGGCATCCGGAATGGCTGCGCGGTCGGCGCCGGCTCCGCCTCGAGCGCGTCGAGGAACTGCACCAGCGTCGGCCCGTGATACCACGGCGTTTTCGCCGACGGTGTGATCAGGTTGTCGCCGTCGCGGCCGGAGACGGGAATGCAGGCATCCACCGTCGCACCGTTGCGGGCCAGGTAGGCACGGAGTTCGCTCTCGAGCGCGTGAATCGTGGCGGGATCGCGATCCACGAGATCGATCTTGTTGATCAGGATCGCGATGTGCTGCACCCCGAGCAGGGGCAGCAGGCTGCCGTGTCGCCGAGTGTTGCCCTGCATGCCTTCCTGCGCATCGACGACCAGGAGTGCTGCCTCGGCGCGCGCGGCGCCGGTGACCATGTTCCGGAGAAACTCAAGGTGACCCGGTGCATCGATGATGATGTAGGGTCGCCGTTCGGTCTTGAAGAAGACGCGTGCGGACTCGATGGTGATCCCTTGGCCTTGCTCCTCCTTCAGGGCGTCGATCAGGAACGCGTACTCGAACGGCCGTGCGTTGCGCTCGCACGCGGCGCGCACCTGGTCCAGCTTCCCTTGCGGCAGGGTTCCCGTGTCGGCGAGCAGGCGGCCAACGACGGTGCTCTTGCCATGATCGACGTGCCCAACCACTGCGATGTTCATTGCGGCAACTCATAGCCGAGCCGGCCGGCCAGATCGCGAACGCGATCACGGATGTGGGCTGGCAGGCGAATGTGCTCCCAGTCGGCCAGCCGTGCGTCGAGCCGTTCGCGATTCGCGAAGTTTGGATCACCAGTGGTCGCAACGTGTTTCGACCCGCGGAAGGTCATGCGGTTCGCGTCGTACGGGTTGATCATCGACGGTTCGTAGTCGACGCCGAGGAACGACGCGATGCCGGTCATCGTCTCCTCTGGCTTGCCCACGATGTCCTCGTACCGGACGACGCACTTGCGGTGCTCCGGGATGCCGTCGAGAAACGACAGTGCATTGCGGTTCCAGACATCCCACACCATGGCGCCGAACACGAACGGATCGTCGTGCCTGATGCCGAGGGACGTACCGAACATTCGATGGAAGCGCATCCGCACGAATGATTCGATCACGGTGTACGGATGCCGGATGAGCAGCAGATAGCGGGCGTCCGAACACAACGTTTCGGCCTGCTGCATCCACGTCACGCTGGCTGCATAGCCGGGCGTCTTGTCGATCAGCCAGTCGCAGTTGCGGCGGTCAGCAAGGAGCCGATACACGTCACTGACGTGCAGACCATCGTCGAGCCAGGTCGCGACTTGCTGCTCCGCCGCGACATCGTCGATCTGCCACAATGCCGCGACCGCCTGTGTGAGACCGTTGCCAAGGAACCCGCGATCGGAGGCGCGCAACTGGGCCTGGCGATGACGCAGGGTGCCAAAGGGGAGCAGCCAGAGTTCCGGGGGCGCAAAGAGCCTCGAGTGGCCCTCGAGCATGACGCGAAGCAGCGTCGAACCAGCCCGCGGTGTGGAAAGCACGAAGGCTGTCCCCGTCACCTTGCGGGGAGGGTCAAGATCGGGTGCCGCCCAGGGCCACGTCGCCGCAACCGACGGATCGCTTGGCCCGTCCGCAGGAACGCAGTCGGGAATCTCGTGCGCGAGGTACCTGGCGAACGATGCGATGCTCTTCTGGCCCCGCAGCTCGTTGGGATAGAGCCTCAGGCCGAGGTCCTTGAGCAGCGTGTGCGAGAGAAACGCCCAATCCTTTCCCAGGGGGTCGAGCAACCTCTCAGGCTCGAAGGCATCCAGCGCCGCGTCGTCAGCGAGCAACCAGATGCCAAGTCGCTGACGCAGGTGTCGATTCAGTTCATCTGCACGCGCGTCGGTGTCGAGGCCAGCGAGATGCTGGCGTCGGCTGGGCGCTCGCTTTCGGGGCGCGGCCTCTGCACCCGACGGTGCCATCGGTTCAGTCATGCGGACGCTCAGGTTCGGGACGTCGGTTGCGACGGCGCAGCATCCGGACCTTGCCCCGGATTCACTCGCTCGATCGCCGGAGCAGTCGGGAGGGCTGTCACGATGAAGTCGACCCACTCCCGAACTGAAATGTCCTTTTGTTCCCGCTGTTCGACCTGGTGCAGCAACGCCTCGAAAGGAAAGACGCGCCCGTAGTGCATCTGCAGCGCATTGGCGAGGTACACCATTTCGATCGATCGCCAGTTCAGGTTCCCCATGATCAGCGAGTCTTCCGTCAGGTGCACTTCATCGGCCCACTCGTCCTGCATCGAGCGGAGGGTCTGGAGAAAGTGGTCGAGCACTTCACTGCGCGAGGGGACTGTCATGGTCGATGGTGTGAGGCAGAGTGTACCGCGTTGATGCTTATGCGGGCAGATCACAGATTGCGACGACGTGATTACTCGCAACGGTGGTGAATACCTCGAGCACGGCACTGTCGTGGTCGTCGTGGTCGCGCTGCACATGGACCGAGCCTGTGCGCTGGTCCAACCGGACGGCGCGCATGCGAAGCAGCCCGCTTCCCAGTCCGACGCCGCATGCCTTCGCGGCGGCTTCCTTTGCGCACCAGACCCGAAGGCGCCAGATCATCGCTTCGATCTCCGGTACCAGGGCATCCTCAAGTGGATGGATCACGGTGCGCAGGAAATCAGGCGTCATCGTCGCGACGCGCGCTAGCGGCTCGATGTCGATCCCGACACGTCGCCCAGGAGCCGATGCGATGGCGACTGCCACGCTGCCAGTGTGCGAGATCGAGATCGCAGGTGGAGCGACGGCGCGCGTATCACCGATGAACTCAACCGCAGGTTGGCCATCCGGCGTATTGCGAATCGCGATGTCCGCAGGCAGAACCCGTGGGCCGCCGTGCGCGCGCAGGTACTCGCGCACCGAATCCTTCGCGGCGATTCGACCGGTCAGCCAGTCGAGACGCCGCGACTCGAAAGCGCTCATCGCCTCGAATTGTGCACGCTCACCGCGGCCCAGCGTGCAGGCTGCGATCACCCGTATCCAGACTCCGCCGCCGGTCGCGAACACAGCGCTGCCGAGGCTCGACCGGTCCAGCATCATGACCGAACTCGACGAGAACTGCGCGCCGAGCTCCCATCGGTCACTCAGGACGATCGCACCAGGGTCGAGCATGAGCGACTCGAGCCTGGCCTCGATGGGGAAATACCGATCGGTCCAGTCCACGCATCGAACTGCGACACGCCCATCAAGACAGAGATCGATGTCGGCCGCGAAATGATGCTCCGATTCATTCGTGATGTGCACGCGACAGTCAGTCAGCGCGCCGACCGGGAGAGGAGCAGCGTACAGGTCAACGCGCCCGATCCGGAACGGGAACGAGATGCGATCGGGGTTGCGAGCGCTCGCCCAGAGCCCCGCTGCCTGTCCCATGACATCGATCGCAACCGGATCCGTCAGGAACTCGGGTGACTCGACGCCGGCGAGCATCTCGTTGCGGGGGCTGATGCGAACCTCCGCGACGAGATCGCTGGAACCGAGGTCGTGTGCGCGCTCAATTCCACGGAACGATGGTCCGTGGAACATGAATCGCTCGTACACCTCCTCAGAACTGAACTGGCGTGACCCTGGCGGAAGCGCTGGTCGGGCCGTCGCGAGTGGCGCGGGCGGATAGCTCCGGTCGAACCGGACGATTCCTTCGAACACAGCTGGTTGGCCCGGGCGGCTACTGTCGCCGTGCGCATCGTCGAAGTGGATTCGCACGTTGACCGCCGTCTCGCCATCCTCGCTGAGCGCGGATGCCACGAGGCGCAGGCGCGCACTGCCCGGGTCTGGAATGATCCACCGTGAGCCACGGAGGTCGCGGAAACCGATGACCGTCAGGTGGGGAACCACGAGCGACGCCGCCTCGGCCAGCATTTCCATGCTGAATGTGAACGGGACGACGGGCACGCCTCCAAGCGCATCGTCGTGACGCGAGATCCGCCGTCCAAACTCATGGTCCTTGAGGTAGCGATGCTGCGTGGGGTCGATTTCTGCAATGGCTACCGCCGAGACGCCAACCTGCACTGAGACGACGCGCGAGAGGAGCGGGCCAATGCGCTCATCATGCGCAGGAGCCACCACTGCCGCACCGGGAACACGCGGCGCTGCCTGCGCAAGATAGGCGGACATGATGTCACTCTGGACATCGAGAAACTGATCCATCGTCGCCAGGTGCGCCGCCATCACCGGCGCGCCGAATTGTGCCGAGGCGAACGCCGGCTCCACATGCGCGGGGAGGGGCATTCCTGAGGGACGGAGCTCGATGGGTGTGGGGCCATCGAGTGGTGCTGTACGTGTGGCGGTCATCTCCAGCCGCGCCGGACTGTGCCCGTTCGACGCTTCGTGCGCAGGCATCGCGGGTGCGATGAAGTCCGGCGGGAGCGACATGCGCGGGAAGCCGAATTCGAGCGTCACCGCCCGTGCCGATCTGTGCATCGACCCGTGCGCGTCCGCACCGGGCGTTGCCGCCTGCACTGGTCGATGCGCAAAGAGTGGTGCGAGATCCAGTTCGTATCCGGCAGCGGCGATGAGCCCGAGGGCGTGACACAATTGCGCCGTCGCCGTTCGGTTCGGGACGTTGACCGGAATGCACAGATGTGGCTTGCCCCGCAGGATGTCGTCACCGAACGCCGACAGGTTCCCGCGCGCACCGATTTCGACGAACGTCCGATAGCCCTGGTCGTACATCGCGAGCAGCGTATCACTGAATTCCACTGGCGAGACCCACTGCTCGATCGCCACGCGCCGGATCGAGGAGAGATCCGCCGGGAACACGTCCCGGGTCGCACAGCTGAACGTCGGCACCTTCGCCGGCCGCTGTATCCATTTGCCCAGCAGCAAGTTGAGTGGCGCCGCGAACCGAGCGAACGCCGGTGTGTGATACGGACGATTGAACTCGAGGCGCTCGCAGATAACGCCCTTCTTCTGGAACGCAGCGATGCTTCGCTCGACCGCGTCGCGGTCGCCGGAGATGACCGTCTGCAGTGAGCAGTTGTTCATCGCAACCGATACCGCGCCACCCACCTCCCTAAGCGTCGACTGGACACTCATGGCATCAGTGCCGATGGCAGCCAGCATCGACGGCGATTGCTCGTCGCTTGGCGGCATCTCATCATAGGCTGCGAACAGCTCGGTGGCGTAGCGGTCGGCGGTCTCCTCGTCGTTGATCTCGATCATGCCACCCGCCACCAGTGCGACCAGTTCACCGGTACTGTGGCCGAGGATTCCGTCAGGACGCAAGCCGGTGCTCTGCACGAGGTCGAGGAGGGCAGAGTTTGCGGCCAGGACCGAGGCTACTGCTCCTTCGAGTGACCAGAGCTTGCGCGTCGTGACCGCCCGCTCCGCCGCGGACCAGAGTGGGGAGGGGAAGAGGAATTCACCGGGCAGCGCGCCGTCGGTATGGTGGGCGAAAGCGCGATTGGCGCGGTCAAACCACCGTCGCACCGATGGATAGTGATGGTACAGATCCGCAAGCTGGTGTTCGTACTGGCTGCCTTCGCCGGGAAAAACGAACGCAAGCTTGCCGGCGCGCGCGGGTGGTGAGTCGAAGAAGAACAGTCCGTTCGGCTCGCGGATCGTGCGCACGGACGAATCTGCCAGGCGTGCGGCCGCGCGCGCAATCTTCTGTGCCAGCTCCGCGGTCGACGACGCGACGATCGCGAGACGGCATGCGCCCAGCGGCGACGCGAGTGAGAGCGAGCGCGCAATCACGGACAGCTCACCGTCTGCTGGCCGCGCTGCATGCGCATCGAGCAGTTGCACGAGCTCCGTGCGTGACGCTGCGGAGAAGACGCAGAGTTCCGTGTCCCGCGACGCATGGGCCGTCACGAATTCGGCATCTGGCACGACGGGCGCTTCCTCGAGCACGACATGCGCGTTGATCCCGCCAAAGCCGAACGCATTGACTCCTGCGCGTCGCGGATCTCCTGACGGGGCGGCGACCCATGGCCGCGTCTCGGTGTTGACGTAGAACGCAGAATTGTCACGCGCGAGCGCCTCGATCGGCTGCGTGACGTGCAGCGTGGGCGGCAACATCTTGTGATGGAGCGCGAGCGCTGTCTTGATCACGCCGGCAATGCCTGCCGCCGGCATCAGGTGGCCGATCATGGACTTGACGGTCCCCAGGGCACACCAGGGGAGTGCGCGACCTCGTGGACCGAAGACGGAATGCAGCGCGTCCACTTCGGTCGGGTCGCCCACCATCGTGCCGGTGCCGTGGCCTTCGATCAGGCTGACGGTTTGCGGCGGAATGCCTGCTGCATCGTACGCGCGCTGCAAGGCCAGCCGCTCACCATCCGCTCGCGGCGCCATTACGCTCAGGCCGCGGCCATCGCTCGCCACGCCGATGCCCTTGATCACAGCGTACACCCGGTCGCCGTCCTGCTGCGCGTCACGCAGGCGTTTGAGCACGACCATGCCGACGCCATCGCCGGCCAGTGTGCCATCCGCAGACGTATCGTACGGGCGGATCTGCTCGGTCGCTGACAGTGCACCAAGCTGGCAGAACACCTGGAAGAGCGGACCCGGGATCGCCAGATGCACGCCACCGGCGATGACGACGTCGCACTGGCCGCTGGCGAGGTACTGGCTGGCCAGCTCGATCGCGATCAGTGACGAGGCGCATGCCGCGTCAATCGTGAAGGTCGGGCCCATCAGGTCCAGGCGATTCGCGATCCGGCTGGCCGTGATGTTCGGAATCAGGCTCGAGACCGAATCGGCGTCGAAGCTCGGCAACGAAGACTTCAGATGCGTCCTGATCTTCGCAGTCTCGGTATCCGTGAGCTCGGGGCGCGCCTGTTTCAGCAGATCGAGCATCTGCTCCAGCACGAGGCCGTGCTGGACCACCGACGCGTTTCCGCGGTTGACGTAGTTGCCCTTGCCGAGCACAACGCCGGTGCGTTTGCGATGTTCCGGGCCAAGCTCGCGACCGGTGTCGCGCAGTGCACGGGATGCGACATCGAGCGCCAGCCATTGGTCAGCCTCTCCGGCACCGGCGGCTCGCGGCAGCACGCCGTACGACGTGGGATCAAATGACGCATCCACCAGATAGCCGCCGCGCTGACAGTAGATCCGGTCGTTGGATCGCGAGCCGGCTTCAAACAGCCTACGTATTTCCCACGACTCTGGCGCATCCGTAATTGCATCGTGTTTGCCGACGATGTTACGCCAGAACGCGTCGAGCGTGTATGCTCCCGGAAACGCGCACGCCATGCCGATGATCGCTACGTCCTGCCGCGAAGCACTCATGCTCTTACACGCCCCCAACGTCGGGCAACATCACGGCAGCTGCGATCCGGTTCAGACTTGCGCTGCCGGTGGCCTCCAACGACTCGAGGACTGCAAGCAACTGGCCATTGCCGTCACGGAAATGCAGGTCGAGCAGTGTCGAGTGGCCGCCATGGTCATCGCGGATCACTGCCTCACAGATCATCTCAGGTACGTTCAGCGACGCAAACCGTCGATATCGACCGAAGCGCGCCGGCAATGGGGTCATGTCATGGTGCTGCCGCGTCCAGAGTACGGCCAGCTGCAATCCGCAGTCGAGCGCCACGGGATCGATCAGCCATGTGCCGTCGACGCCGATCAGGTCGACAGGCGCAGAGGGGCGTATTTGGGCCACGACGTGGGTTCGGGAGACTCCCCGCACCGCAGTGATGTTCTGGAACAGCGGGCCGTGGAACAGCCAGCGATGGTAGAACTCCGGCACGGTCATTCCGAACTCGGACAGCGTTGCCGGATCGACACGTTCCACATCACGACCCGGAGGAACCGCTGTCGCCATCTCGACGATCGCGCGATAGGCACGCAGGTTTGGATTCGCCGGATCCGATATCTCAACCGCGACATCGACACCGGACCGATCGTCCATCGTGACGTCCAGCGCACGCGCGCTGATCCGGACGGCCTGTGCCCCCTGCGAGAACACCACACCACGCAGGCGCTCGCAGTCCCGGACGCCGCTCACGATCAGATCCGGCCAACCCGCGAGTGCCATCTCCGCCATCAGTTCCGTCGCCATCGCGAGGGGCATCACCGGGACGCCGTCGATGCAATGATCCTTGAGGAAGCGATCAGTATCCGGATTGAAGGTGCGCACCGCCTCGATGCCGTTCGCGCGCTGCACGATCGTCACGCCCGTCAGCAATGGCGACGCACTTGGAGCGCTCGCCTCTCGTCCAGGCAGCGTTCCGCCGGTGCTTGATGTCGGCACCTCCCACGATCCCACGACAATTGCGGCGTGCCTGCCGACCGCGCCCCGCAGTGCTCCCTCGACCACGTCACACCCGGACTCTGGCGTAATAAGCTCGATGCCGCGTCGCTTGAACTCCTGTTCGAGCAGCGGGTTCACCATGCCCGAACCGGCCCAGGGCCCCCACCCGATCGCAATGGCACCCGCGCCTCCCCACTGTCGTGCCAGCGCATTCAGGACTTCGTTCGCCGCCGAGTAGTCTGCCTGGCCCTTATTGCCGTACGCACCTGCCGCGGAAGAGAAGAGGACGACCGATCGTACGGTCGCTGGCAGCAATGAACGAAGCAGGAACGCGCTGTCCGCCTTGGTGTCGAAGACGCGATCGAACGAGTCACTCGACTTGTCCTCGATACGCTTGTCCTCGATGATGCCTGCGCCATGCACGAGCGCATCAATGCGACCATGCTGTTCCATCGTTTGCGAAATGAGGCGTTGCATCGCCTGCTCATCACAGACATCGGCCTGCACATACTCGACGGAGGCAGCGTGCGTCGCGATCCGCGCCAGATTCGCCCGGATCTCACGATCGCGAAGAATCGCCTGGCATTCGCGCTCTACCTCACGCACGGTCACGGTCTGCCCGGCGCTGCGGTGGCGCGCAATCAACGCAGACTTCAATTCCGTCGCCGTCGACAGCGAAGCCGTCGATGCCTCCTCGGGCTCCGCTGGCAGCGCCGACCGGCCAATCAGGATCATGTGCGGCGACCATGTCGCCGCGAGATGCGCAGCGACGGCGGCCGTGATGCCTCTCGCGCCACCGGTGACCAGCACGACCGAGTCTGAGTCGAGCGGCGCGCGGTCGCTGCCCGATTCAGCATCGATCAGCCGACTGACCGGTACCACCCGGCGATCACGATCGTACCCCACCTGCACATCGGGATCGAGACTGGTGATCTCCTGCATCACCCGCTCCGCCAGCTCGCTGGCAGGGGCGGCTGCGGCAACGTCGATCGCCTTGCAGTGCACGGATGGCCACTCCTGCGCGACGGACTTGATCATGCCCGCGATGGCTGCGTGCCCGGGAAACGCCGCCGGCCGCGCGTCGTCCCCGGCTGCCATGCCCCACGTTCCGCCCATGTTGCACACGGCAGCCACGAATCCGCCCTGCAAATCCGGCGATGCCAGCTTGAGCAGGTAGAAGAGACTCTTCACATCGTTGCGCACACGCAGGCGCCATGTGTCCAGCGACTCCTGCCCAACGTCAGCCGGGAGCTGGAGCGGCGAGAGGTGCACGAGCCCTCCGATGCGGTGACCGGCAGCAGCAATCGCGCCAAGCAACTCTTGCGTGCCCGCCTCAGACGACACATCCGCCACCCAGTGCATCGCGTCAGCGGCACGCACTGATGGACCGTGGCTGACGATGATCGACGGGACGCCGTGCGCCACGAGAGCGTCGCGCAAGGCGGGAGCTGCGCCATGCGTATCGTCCGTGATCAGGACGCACCGTCCCGCCTTGAGCAGCGTGGCGCGGTGGCGCGAATCGAGCGGGCGCTCGACAGGTACGACGACGTGTTGCGGAACGGCCCGAGGCGCCTCTGCTGCAAGCACCGCAGTAGCGGCCGGCGCGCTGATGGCGCGTTGGGGTACCGCGCGAGGCGAAGCCTGTTCCAGCGCGTCCCTGATCCAGACGACGATGCCCCCAAGCGTCTTGATCGACGCCAGCTGCTCCATCATCTCCGCACCAAGCTGGTCGGCATCGGAGAACACCGCCTTCTGGAATGCGCTCAGGATCTCGATGCGCTTGATGGAATCGATGCCCAGATCCGCTTCAACATCGGCGTCCAGCGTGAGCATGTCCGACGGGTAACCGGTGCGATCGCTGACGATCGCGAGAAGCCGGCTCTGCAACTCGTGCTCTCCAATCTGCGGTGATGACACCACGACGCCGCTGAGGACCACGTTGTCGCTTGCACTCAGCGTGCCGATCGCCTCCACGATCCACGTCACGATCCCGCGCAGTGTCTTGATCGTCGTCAGCTGCTCGACGACATCTACATCAAGCGCAGACTTTTCAGACAGGAAGGTGCGCTGCAGCACGCCGATGATCTCGACGCGCTTGATCGAGTCGATACCCAGCTCCGCTTCGACATCCGCATCGAGTGAGAGCATGTCGGTGGGGTACCCCGTTCGGTCACTCACCACCTGCAGGAGTTGCGCGGTGATCTGTGCCGCCGAGACGGCCGGCGTCGCCTCAACAGCGATCACCAGGGCACCGGTGGGCTCCGCGATGGTCGGCGCTGGCGGCGCAGCGGTGGATTGCAACGATTCCGTGGAACGGGTGGGTGATGGACCCGTCCGCGGTGTGGAAACAGATGGCTGCCCGAGATACGCGGCCATGACGTGTCGCTGCGTGTCGAGGAACTTGCCCATCAGGCCCTGGAACTGCAGCATCACTTGTTCGCTGTCTGCGGGGCGCGTGATCGCGCCTGGCTCGAGTGCCTGCGGCAGGGTGCCGCCGTGCAGCGCGCCAGTGTCCCGGGTGCCGTTGCCACGTGTTTCGAGGCTCGGCGCCCGCGCGGCGTCCGATGTGATTGAACCGCTCGCGGACCACGACAGGACCGGTGACTTGCGAATCGGCTGATTCATCGGCCGGGCGACGCCACCGTTGACGAGCCATGTGCTCGCCGATGGCGCGACGCGCTTCGTCTCGGCGGCCAGATTTTGCAGACTCACCGGCTCTGCGTTGCGCTCGCGGAACAGGTGCAGCGGTCGGATGGCGCAACCGTGTGCCACGAGCTGTGCAAGCGCGTGCAGCAACTGCGCAACGCCGGGCCGTGCCGGCAGGTCGGTTGCGATGGCCACGTGCGGCAGGTCACCCAGTGTGCGCCCCACGAGCGTCGTCAGCACATTGCGTGGCCCCGCCTCGATGAACACGCGAACGCCACTCGCGTGCATGGCGCGGATCTGGTCGGTGAATCGCACAGCGCTCACCAGGTGCTCGGCAAGCTGCGAGCGAATTGCATCCGGATCATGCTCGTACGGCTTCGCTGTCGTGTTCGAGAAGACCTCCGCGTTCGGCGCCCGGAACGTGGCGTGTGACAGCATCTCGCTCAAGCGTGCCTTGGCCGGCGCCACGAGCGGCGAGTGGAATGCGCAGGCAACGGGAAGCGGCACGACCATCAGGCCCGCCACCTTCAGTCGCTCGACGGCCCAGTCGATCCCGGCACGTGTTCCGGAGATGACGGTCTGCTGCGGCGCGTTCATGTTCGCAAGCCAGACGTCGTCACGGCCTGCGATGACCTCCGAGACCTGTTCAGCCGTGGCAGTCACGGCCGCCATCGTCCCTGCATCTGACGATGCCGTGTCGATGATGCTTCTCCCGCGACCCTCGGAGAGCGCAAACAGTGTGTCCTCGTCGAATACACCCGCGGCGTGGAGCGCCACGAATTCTCCGTAGCTGTGCCCGGCGAACGCTGTGGCATCGACACCGAGATTCCGGAGCAGATGCCAGACACCCACGTCGGCGGCGCCGAGTGCCGGTTGTGCGACATTCGTCTGCGTCAGTGCGCGCTCCTGCGCCTGCTCAACGACTACACCGAAGGCGGGTGGCGGAAAGACATAGTCGCTCAGCCACTGCGGGAACCGGGGCTGCAGCGCACGGTCGGCACGTTCGAATGCGGTACGCACATCCGCAAAGCTGATTGCGAGTTCGCGCAGCATGTTCGGAGACTGCGATCCCTGCCCGGGGAAGAGGATGGCAACGTGTCCCTCCCTGGCCTGTGGTGACGGAGTCCAGAACGCGCCACCTACGCCGTCGCACGCCACACCGCTCGATATCGCCTGACGAAGATGACCGATTGCCGTGCGCAGTTCGCCGAGCGATCCGGCAATGAGCGCAGCCGTGGCGCGTCCTTCCGCGGCGACAGACTCGAATTCGCCGGCGAGC
>JANMNM010000054.1:0-3233 GCA_031373905.1 Gemmatimonadaceae bacterium
GCACCCTGACGCGACCGGCCCCCTCCTCGTGCACCGACTCGATCTCGATACATCGGGTGTGCTGCTGGCCGCGAAGGACCTCACGACCTTCTCGACGCTCCAGCGCTCCTTCGCGACACGCGGAATCGAGAAGCGCTACGTCGCGTGGCTGGACGGCGATGTGGTCGGCGACGGCGGAGTCATCGAACTGCCGCTGCGCGTGGATGTCGACGATCGGCCTCGCCAGATCCACGATTCCGTGCATGGCAAGGCGGCGGTGACGGCATGGCGAGTCACTGATCGCGCACAGGGTCGCACGCGGGTGGAGCTTGCCCCACACACAGGACGCACGCATCAACTCCGGGTCCACGCATCGCATCCACTCGGCCTCGACGCCCCGATCGTCGGTGACCGCCTCTACGGGCGCACCGCACCGGAGCCCGGCCAGCGACTGATGCTCCACGCGCAGTCGCTGGCTTTCGTGCATCCGGCGACAGGTTCACCTGTCAGATTCATCAGCCTGGCACCGTTCTGACGCCGCAAGGTGACGCCGGTGGTACCACATGGGTACACTCCTCTGAGGCGTTGTGCCGCCCGCCGATTTCAATCCGGAGCAGGAGCAGTACCGCAACACGATGCAGCCCGGGATGTGGCGCGGGTGACACTGCAACTGGCGTTTCCTCGTACGACCAACGGATGACCCTCCTCCCGGTTGTGGCGCGCACACTGCGGACGCTCCTGCTGCTCGTACTCGCCTCTGCCTGCGGCGGCAGCGGGCCCACGACGCCGCCGGTCGTCGCGGTGCCGCGCGAGGCGCTCCCGGAGCTGCGATCACTGTCGATCGTCTTCTCCAGCGACGCACCCCCCGCGAGCCAGACCGTCGCGTCCTCCGTCACTGCCATCGATCATCGCGGCCAGCCGATGACCGTTGGACTCGTGGCTTGGACGTCGAGCGATCCAACCGTCGCGACGATCGCTTCGGACGGCACGATCCTCGCGCGCCGTCAGGGCGTCACCTCCATCATGGCGACGGTCGGGATCGTATCCTCCCGTCGGACACTGACCGTGCTGCCGCCACCTCCAGGACCGCTTCCCGTTGTCTCTGTCGCCGTCACTCCACTCACGACCACGCTCGGCGTCGGACAGTCGCAGGCGATGCTCGCCACGCTGCGCGATTTCGCGGGCGCACTGCTCACCGATCGCGACGTGCTGTGGACGAGCAGCAATGACACGATCGTGGTGGTCTCGGCAACCGGCGTCGTCACGGCACGAGCCGCGGGCATTGCCGTCGTCGAGGCGATCAGTGAAGGCCGGCGCAGCGGGGCGGTGCTGACCGTCAAGGCCGCGGTCGACACGAGTGTCGTCGTCACGATCGCATCGCCGGTGAATGGCGCCGCGTTTGCCGACACCGTCCCGATCTTCGTCACCGTCAAATCGATCTTTCCGCTCGACTCGGTGGTTGCCGTCGTCGCCGGACGCTCCGTGCCGCTCGACCTCGTGCTGATTCCGAACATCGCCGGCACGAATGAGCTGCCGACGTGGCAGAACCGGGCGGATATCACGTCGGTTGCGTACGGCACGTTCGCGATCGTCATCACCGCGACGGACACGCGCGGCCGACGCGGGCTGGCCGTTGCCTCAGTGGTGCGAAACCCCGTGCTGACACCCGGGAGCAAGTCGCCGCCGGCGAGCAAGTAGGTGCCCGGTCACACCCGCACCCTCACCGTTCCAGCCTGAACCCCGGGTCGATGGCGGGCCGCTTCGCCGCGTTTGCCGCGTACCATCCCGTGAGGTACATCCAGCGCGCCATGCGCGTGAGCTTCGCGTAGTCGATCCGCTCGGGAATATCGCCGGCGGTGTGATAATCATCGTGCAGATTGGTCGTGTACATCAGCGCGGGCACGCCCAGCCGGGCATACGGCAGGTGGTCGCTGCGGAAGTACCAGCCTTCAGGATGTGTCGGTCGATCCCACAGCGTGTCGATCACGAAGCGACCGGTCTCGCTGTTGGCCTTCAGCGCCATCGCCACCAGTTCAGTGGAGTTGCGATGCGGCGGTTGGGTGCCGAGCAATGCCGCCGTATCGGGATGGTTGCGCCCGATCATGTCACCATTGAGGACGGCCACGATCTGTGCAAGCGGCACCACGGGATGCGCCGAGTGATAGCGCGAACCGAGGAGTCCGCGCTCCTCGGCACCATGGTGCACGAAGAGGAGTGAGCGCTTCGGCCGCTGCGCCACGAACGCCCGTGCCGCCGCGAACTCCGCCACACTGACTGACGCGTTGTCATCGGCGCCAGCGAGTACGGAGTCACCGGGTACCAGCAGCCTCACGCCATTGGCGTCCTGGTGCGAGCTGTAGAGCACGTACTCGTTGCGGAGCACCGGGTCCGTTCCACGCAGCACGCCGATCACGTTCACCGATGGTGCTTCGAACCGCTCGAGGTGAATCGAGAGTGCCGCCGCTGGCGATCGCTGCAACGTCGCGGCCATCGCTCCACGCAACAGAAACGCCGGCGTCGCGCCGGTGCCGAGGACCGGCGCAGGCTGCACGCGATCCGAGCCGCCCGTGGCGCGGGGCGTTGCACGATCCACATCATAGTCGCCGCGATCACGCATCACCGCTGTGGCATCGAACGAACTGTCGACATCCGCGCCCGCCACGAGCAGTATCGCTGCCGCGCCACGGCGATTGAGGCGTGACAGCGTCGTGTTGATCGCCGCGCCTGCATACCGCACACCACTCGGATAGCTCGTTGAACGGATACTGCCAGGTGCCGGCGCCCGGAGCATGGTCGCCACGATGCGGCCTCGCACGTCAACCGTCGTGTCCGTGGGGTCCGTCAGCCAGAGCACCGGACCCGTCGCTTCTGCCGGTGTCACACCGAGCGGGATGACGTCGGCAAACAGCTTCAACGCCCTGCCATCGATCATTGCGCGGCTCGACGTGACCGAGACACGGGTCCGCGTGATGTTGAACCACTGAAACCAGGTTCCGTCGTCACCACCCGGTTCCAGCCCGATGCGCCGGTACTTTTCGGCGACCCACACCGATGCCTTCAACTCATCGAGCGATCCGCCTTCGCGTCCACGCATCGCGGGCGAGGCCATCGCGAAGAGATCGCGACGCAGATCGGCTTCACGAATCGCGCTCATGGCACGGGCCGGAGCGGCTGGCGCCGGGGTCCGCTGCGCAGACATCGAGAGGGGCAACAGCAGGAGGATGACGCGAAGTGTCCGCATGGATTGACCGCCA
>JANMNM010000064.1:0-14979 GCA_031373905.1 Gemmatimonadaceae bacterium
CAACCTGCATCGCGTCCGGCGCTAACCGCCCACCTTCCCTCCGACGTGTGACCACAATGCACGTTCCACCGTGACCGGCGTCCAGCGCGCACCGAGCGCACTCGCACGCTCCCGCAGCCGCGCCGCGTACGCCCCGTAGTACCCGAGCGTCCACTTCTCCGCCCCGAGCTCCGGAACCTGCGCCGCCACCAGCTCATCGAAGAACGGATAGACGGTCGGCAGAAACGCCGCCAGCACCGCCGATGCCGTCGCGGGCCCGACGCCATCGAGCGTGGCGATCTCGCCCACCGGTTTCGTGGGATGCGGGCAGAGTGCAAACGCACGCACCGTCGTCTGGACCACGAGCTCCGCATCGTTGCCTTTCACGCGCACGAGATTCGGTGCGCGCCACACGCCGCGATGCATCTTCCACTCCGTCATGCGCACCAGTTCATCGCGCGTGACATGCGGCAGTCGGCGTGACGCGAGCGCCGCTGGCAGCTCCTCGCGCACCCACGCATCCAGCGCCGGCAGGGGCGCCACGCCCTGCCGGTCGATGACGGATGGGTACGCGTCGCGTGCACGCTGCCACAACGCGTCATCCTGCGAAGCCCAGAGCGAACCTGCCGGTTGCGCCGTCATCAGGACCGTCGCCTCACGGCACCGCCGTACACCCCTCCGCCTTGGCGCAGTTCGGATCGATCGGCGCCAGACGAAGCCGTGCGAGCTCACGATTCACGTTCGCCAGATCGGTGGTCCAGATCTGTGACAGTCGGGTGGTGTAGCGGCCAAGCTGCGTCGAGAGCAGGCCGAAGATCTCCGGCATGTTCGTCGTCGGACGACCGTCGCCGCGTTCCGCCATGCTGAGCAGCGTGGCAAGTCGGTTGTTCACCCGGATCGGGAAATTCAGCGGATCCTGCCCGCTCTGATTGCGCACCTGATACACGCTGTCCTCCACCACCGAGGCATTCGCCACGAGGGTTGCACCCGCCGCCTTGAGCGCTGCATCCTCGGCGGCCTTCTTCTGACGGTCGGCCAGCTGCGCCTTCACATTGCGCACGGCGATCACGGCGCGGTTCGCCTCGGTCGCCTTGTCTCTCACACGGCGTCCGAACTGGTACTGTGCGACCATGTCAGCATCGGTGACATCGGTGATCCACGGATTGCGCTTCACGAGCAATGGCGCCGTCGCGACTCGACCGTCAGCCGTGAGTCGCGCGGTGTAGCGACCAGGAGGCACGGCCGGGCCTGCAGTGCCGGCGCCCCAGAGGATCATGCCGGGGAATGACACAATCCCTTGCGTACGCAGATCCCACACGAAGCGATTGAGTCCGGCACGGGCGGGGATGTTCGCGTCGCCACCGCGGCGACGACCACGTGGCGGACCGGCGCCAGCGGTCCCTGTGTCGGCCTCCATTGTCCGCAGCACGGCACCCGCCGAGTCGAGGATCTCGAGCGTCGCGCGCGTCGTGCCAGTCTTCAGCAGATAGCTGATCGTCAGGCCCGCGCCGGACCGGTAGCCGGCAGGCGGTGCGAACATGTGCACGTCGGCCGAGAGCATCTCCGGCCGGAACTGGCGCAGTGGTGTGATGTTGTCCAGCACCCAGAAACCGCGACCGTGCGTCGCAATCACCAATTCGTTTGCCTCGACGATCACGTCCGAGACCGGCACATCCGGCATGTTGAGCATCAGCGACTGCCACGACGCGCCGTCGTCATACGAGATGTACACACCGTGCTGTGTGCCGGCGTACAGCAGGCCTTTGCGCGCTGGATCCTCGCGCACGGCGTGCACATAGGCGTCGGCGCGAATACCCGCGACGATCTTCGTCCACGTGCGGCCGAAGTCGGTGGTCTTGAAGATGTAGGGCGTGAAGTCGTTGAGCAGTGGCTTTCTCACCGACATGTACGCCGTGCCCGGTGCGAAATTCGACGCATCGAGCTGGCTCACACGACCGAAGTCGGGCATGGCAGGAGGTGTGATGTTTGTCCACGTTTTCCCGCCGTCCCGGGTTACGTGCACGAGCCCGTCGTCAGAGCCCGTCCAGATCACATTGATGTCACGCTTGCCTGGTGCAACCGAGAAGATCGTTCCGTAGACCTCGGGCCCGTTCATGTCGCCCGTGATCGGTCCGCCGGACTTCTCCTGCGTGATCGGATCATGCCGCGTCAGGTCGCCGCTCAACGCCGCCCATGTCTTGCCGCCATCCATGGTGCGCCACAGTCGCTGCGATGAGACGTAGAGCGACTTCCGGTCGATCGGTGAGAAGATGATCGGGTACGTCCACTGCCAACGCTCGCGGATCTCCTTCGAGGGCTCGCCGGAATAGAACCACGGATAGGGATTCACTTCGCGCGCCTGCCCGGTGCGTCGGTCAAACTTGTCGAGATAGGCCCCGTTGTTGGTGCCGGAGTAGAACAGGTCGGGATTCTGCGGATCGGGCGCGATGTATCCCGGCTCACCACCACCAGCCACGTACGAGACTGCCATGCCACCCGATGTGATGTCCGGAGTGGGACGACGCGGACCCGTGTCGGTGCGCGGCGCGTTCGCCGCATTGAACGCACCAAGATTCCAGTTGTACGGCGTGCAGAGCGTGCTGTTGTCCTGTTGCGATCCACAGACGTGAAACGGAATGTGTGCCGTGGTGATCACGTGGTACCACTGTTCGGTCGGGTAGTCCTGCTCGGTCCACTTTCCGCCCGTGTTGGTGGACACTGCGCCACCGCCATCGTTTGCCACCACCAGATGCGACGGGTCGTCAGGGTCGATCCACAGATCGTGGAAGTCGCCGTGCGTTCCGTTGTCGATCGCCGTCAGCGTCTTGCCCGCGTCGGTGCTGCGGAAGAGCGACGTGTTTTGCGCGTAGACCACGTCGGCGTTCTTGTGATCGGCAAACAGGTGCGTGTAGTAGAACGCGCGCTGACGGATGCTGCGCGCATAGTTCATCGGTGTCCACGTTGCACCGGCATCATCACTCTTGAACAGGCCGCCGCTGTCGTTCTCGACCAGCGCGTACACCCGGTTCGAATTGGCAGCCGTCGTCGCCACGCCGATGCGGCCGATGAGGCCGGGAGGCAGCCCCGGGTTGCGGGTGATCTCGTTCCAGGTTTCGCCGCCGTCGGTGCTCTTGAACAGGCCGCTCCCCGGACCGCCGCTCGACATCTGGTATTCCTTGCGATACGCCTCCCACAACGCTGCGTACATCACCATCGGATTGGCACGATCGAACGCGATGTCGATTGCTCCCGTCTTCTCATCGCGGAACAGCACCTTGCGCCACGTGTTCCCGCCATCGGTGCTCTTGAACACCCCGCGTTCAGCGCTCGGCACACTGTACTTGCCGAACGACGCCACGAAGATGATGTCCGGATTCGTGGGATGAATGCGGATCTTCGAGATGCCGTGCGACTCCGAGAAGCCGACGTGCTTCCACGTCTTCCCGGCATCGGCACTCCGGTACACCCCGTCGCCAGGCATGATGTTGCCGCGGATCGCCGTCTCGCCCATGCCGATGAACACGAGGTCGGGATTGGTCTCGCTGACCGCCACCGCCCCGACCGAGGCGCTCTTGATCTGACCATCGGTGACCGGGGCCCACGTGTCGCCACCATCGGTCGTCTTCCAGAGCCCGCCGCCGGTCGCGCCGAAGTACGCTTCCTTCGGGCGACCCCTGACACCGCTGGCCGCGATCGAGCGGCCACCACGGTCAGGACCGATGTTGCGCCACTTGTAGCCGGCGATCAGCGTGGAATCGAGGGCGGCCGAGGTGGCAGACTCCGGGTTGGACCGAGGGTCCCGCGACACGACCGCGGAGACGGCAGCGAAGACCGGAATCGAGAGAAGGAACACTGGGCGCAGCGAGAACATACGCGGGCTCGGTAAGGGGCAACCGGGGGAGTACGCAGACTGTCTGACGCCAACGTCAGACATCCACGCAACGTTGAACCGTGTGCGCCATGACGCAAGGCGTGGGCACCGGAACGCTCGGCGCTGGGCGCCAGCCGCTACGCGCGGGTGACCTGACCCCGCACCGGATCGAGCGACAGCCGGTCACCGGTCTGCACGTCTCCGAGAATGCCGCGGACATTGGTGACGGATGGAACGCCTAGCTCCCGCAGGATGATCGAGGCGTGCGACAATTCACCCCCGGTCTCGACGACCACGCCGGTGACGCGACGGAAGAGCAAAGCCCAGGCCGAGTCCACCGCAGGCGCGACCAGAATTGTCTCGCCGGGGGCCCAGCCGGCGGGCGGCGACGACGTGGGGCCTTCAGGGCACCACGCACGTCCGGTGACGCGGCCAGGCGCGAGACCGATCCCCTGCCACCGGTCGTGGTCGGCAGCGTCCGCGCGGCGCGATTCACGGCGCAGGCGATCGAAGCGCCTGAACACCTGCGGAATCCGCACTGCCGCTTCGTCACGCCGCTCCGCCTCGCGCCGCTCGAGGAACGCCTCGTCGTACACCGCGCCCGAATCCAGGGCCACCGCCTCGTCAACGTGCAACAGCCAGATATCGCCGTGATGGCGCAACGCACCGCGTTCGGTCGCGCGGTCAGCGGCATCGTGCATCAATTGCCTGATCATCGCGAATGCCACCATGGCATCATCGCGCAGGCCTTCGCGCGCCCGGAGCGGGCGCAGCACCAGCCACCAGAGCGGCAGCGAGAGCCATTCGCCCACGCTTCGACGTGGCGCGATGCGGGGTGAGATCGGATACGCGAGCTCATGGCGCAACAGCGCCAGCACCGCGACAGGTTGTTCGCGCCAGCGCGCCTGTGCGAGATCACTTTCGTACGGTCCCCGATGACCGTATCGCTCGAGCCACTGTTTCCACTCGAAGGCACCTGCAACACCCACCGGCGGCTCACCCACAGCGACACGCGCAACATCATCGGGGCTCTCGCGCACCGCCGGGACCACATCGCGACGAAGCGCTTCGATCACGTCGCTGCCCGGCGTTCTGTGCCGCGCGAGGTGCGCCGCCAGCGTTCCGGTCCGGCGCAACAGCGCCAGCGGCGACGACATCGCTGCCGTCAGCGCAAACATCGATTGCACCAGCAGCACGTACCGACGCTGGGCGGCCAGCACCAGTGGCGCGAAATCGCTCCCGGCATCGAGCAGATCCGGTGCGAGAATCGTCAACCGCGCGCGCCGCGTCGTGCGCACCGCGGTGAGTTGCGCCCAGAGCAGCCGGAGCAACGCCGGCGATGCAGTGACAATCCGCCGAAATCGCCAGCCGACGGGCCTCACATCGCGGGAACCCACGGCATCCGCCACCAGCCGCGTGGGCAACCCCCACGTCCGGGCCATGTCCGTCAGCAGCGAAAGATTGATCACCGGCCGCCCTTCGAAGACTTCGATGAACGGTCGCGTGGCCGGCAGTGCGGCATCAGCCCGACGATACCATGAGAACAGGCCGCCGGCGCAGCCGGCAATCAGCGTCGCCATGAAGCGACTTGGCAGCGGTGGCAGAATCTCACGATGGTTGGCCAGCGTGAACCACTCGTTGCGCACGGTCGGGCGCGTCACCGGACGCAGCTGCACCACCCAGCACAGGCTCCCATCGTCCGCCCACTCGACGTCCCAGTCCCCGCTGCCCCATCGATTCACGCGCGCAAGGTCGCGCACGATCTGCAGCACGCGCTGGAGCCGCTGGGCCCACGGCGGCAACAGCGCATCGGTCGGCTCGCCCCGACGGCAGCGCGGGATCTCCACCGTCTGGCCGTTCACCTTGCCGCTGAGCAGATCCTCGGCGGTACCGTTCACCACATTCACGAGGTCGTCCTCGTGCTCGCGCTCGGTGAACGCCACGCCCGCGTGCAGTGCTTCCACCTGCCGCATGATGAGCACGTCACGCCGTGCGGCAGTTTCCACGCCGGACTCGCGCACGCGCTGCGCTGCCGCCGCCAGCGCGGGCCGGTCGGCTCCGAACACGCGCAGCACACTGGCAAACTCGCCGGCATCGCTGACGCTCTGGCCGTCTTCGCTGGCGAACGCAGAGCGCACCACGAGCATCGAATTCTCGAGCTGTGGCGGCAAAGGGCAACGCTCGGTCAGCCAGTCGTCGACAGACTCATCCGGAATCACCACAGCGTCCGGCACCTGGAGCCCGCCAATGGTCGCCTTGTGCAACATCGCTGCCTTCGGAGCAACGTCACTCAAGCGGCGATCGTCCCCGCCGATTGCCGCGTACTGCTCGTTCACGCCAGCGTGTACGCGAGCGCTGCGATTCGCGAGGCGTACGCCCCTGGTGCATCCAGCATCGCGAAGTGATCCCAGCCAGCCTCTCTCACGACCGTGGCCTGCGGGAGCAGCCGGGAATACCCGGACATGTGCGCCGGCGACAATGATCGTTCCTTCTCGCCCCAAAGCAGCACGGCCGGGACATCCACCGGTTTCAGCGAGTCGAACCAGCGCGGCGTGATCATGTCGAACATGTCACTGAACGCGGCGCAGTGCGCATAATTGGTGAAGAATGTCGTCACCACCCGCTCCGGCACATCGGTGCGAAAGAAACGGCGACGCCAGACCGGGCGCAGCACCGGCGACGCGAGCGCCTGCTTGACCATCCACCGCACCGAGCGCGGTCGCATCAAGGACGGGAATGCGCGTTGACCGAGCAAGGCCATCACCGGTGCGTGGAGGATGACGCCGTCAACGAGGTCCCGGTGTCGCTGCAGCAGTTCCAGGACGAAGGCACATCCAATTCCATGACCAAGCAGGACTCGTGGACCCGGCGCGGCGGCAACGACATCGACGAGCCACTCGGAGTACGCCCGGATCGAAGGCAATGGTGTGGTTCGCCGACCGGTGGCAGCGCCGAAGCCAGGCAGATCCGGCGCAATGAAGCGGATGTCACGCGGCACCCGCTCGGCAACCATCGCAAAGCGGAACGCTCCTCCGCCATTGCCGTGGACGGCAATGATGGTGACAGGGGGCGCGGCGACTTCGGCTTCAATGACGGGCTGAGGCATAGCGGGGTGAAGCTATCCGCCGCGACCGCGCCCCGCAGCGGGCGCGAAAGCAATCGCGCGGAAAGACTTGTTCAGGTCGGTTGAAAACACCTGATTTCTCTCCTCACAGCACTCACCTGCAAGCGACGGGCCGAATCAGAATTGTGGAGGCCGCTTCTGCATGAAGGCACTGACCGCTTCCCGGAATTCGGGACCGCGAAGCTGCGCCAGAAAGTGGCCCGACTCTTCCTCCATCCTGGCCTGCACCGTCGCCGTTTCGCTCTTGAGAAGCGCCTTGCTCAGCCGCAGAGCCGTGGGCGCCTTCGCCGCGAGCGTCGCCGCGAACCGCATCGCACCCGCCTCTGCCTCCCCCGCCTCGCTCACCGTGTTGACGATGCCGTAACGAGCCGCAGCGGCTGCATCGAACATCTCACCCAGAAGGAGCAGTTCGCTCGCACGGGCGTGTCCAAGCATGCGCGTCAGCAGCAGGCTCGAACCAGCCTCGGGCACCAACCCGAGATTGATGAACGGCAGCGAGAAACGGGTCGCCGGATCGGCAACGACCAGATCGCAATGCAACAGCATCGTCGTCCCAATCCCGATCGCCAGTCCCGACACGCCGGCAACCACTGCCTTCGGAAAGGTGGACAACGTTCGCAGGAACCGCAGCACGGGGCTGTCGGCGCCGGTGGGAGGAGCTGACGCAAAATCGAGCAGGTCATTGCCGCTCGTGAACACGCCGCCCGCGCCGAGGATCACCACGACGCGCGTGGCATCCTCGGAGCGAGCGGCATCGAGTGCATCGCTCATTGCAGTGTACATCGCGCCCGTGAGGGCGTTCTTCTTTTCCGGTCGCGCCATCCGGATGGTCACGACGGCACCGCTGCGTTCAATCTCGATGTGATCGCTCATGCTCTCAACGATCACGTCGGGCGCCGCGCGACGCCAGTGGGCCGGGCGATCCGGCCCGGCGCCTACCGCTCGATCTTGAAGCCTGCCATTCCCCACGGCCGGTAGAACTCGTAGGAGGGGTCATCGCCACCGCCTCCACGATTCAGTCGGTCGCCGACGGTCGCGCGGAGAGGCGTGTTCGAGATGTTGATCGCTTCGGCGAAAAACTTCACGCCTCGAGCGAGCGTGACCGATCCGGATGCATCCCACTGCAGCCGCGCCAGGGTTCGGGTATCGCCTTCGGGCGTCACGGGATTGATCGTCGACGTGCCGAGCGCCCAATCGAACGCGAGCCCGCTCCGGGCAAAATGCTCGCCGCCAACCTGCGCCGTGATGATCTCCTGCGTCACCTTCCGCAGGCGCGCATCGCGATCCATGCGGGCGCCGGTCACGGTGCCGGAGTCGGACAAAGGCTCACGACGCACGATCACGGGGCTGCCCGTTACATGTCACGATTGTATGACAAGACGGGAACGGCGGCGGCGTCAGCCACCGCGCCTCACGGGACCCGCCCGACGACCCCGTCGATCAGGCGCTGCACTGCGTCCCATCGATAGAAATGAAAGGCACCGCGGTTCGACATCATCGCGAGGAGTCCCTGCGGAAAGGCGGGACCCAGGGCACGTGACGTCACGTCGAGCCCATCGGTCTGCTGCGCCATCACCGGAATGACGGCCAGCAGCGGATGCGCATTCGGGGCCCCGCCCTGTCCCTCACGCGGAAAGACATGCAGGCGATTCGCCCCCTGATCGGAGAGCAGGATGTAGCCGGTCGCCGAATCGCGCTGGAAGATGGCCAGTCCTTCATGGTCCTCGCGAACGCCCGTCGTCGCAAACAGCGCGAGCTCGCGTGATCCCGAATCCGGGTCGGCGAAGTACTTCCGCACGCCGACACCTTCGTCTGCGTAGTACACGTACCCAAGCGCATCGTCGACGGCGATTGCCTCGATCTCCTTGCGACCGCTGTATGCACCGAACTCACGGACCTTGGCCAGCACGACACGGCCACCTTGCATCGTCAGGCGATACTGCCACAGGTATCCCGATGGCGGGCCACTCTTCCCGCCGACGATCGCGAACACCGCGCCATCTCGCGCACGTCGGTACACCGCGACACCCATCGGTGCGCGTGCCGCAGTGCCATCGAGCACCGGAATGCCCCCGCCATCGATGGGCGTCATCTCCGGCAGGCGGAACACGCGCAGCATGTTGCGATTCCGTTCCGTCGCGACCGCGACGTCGAGTTTCCTTCCACCAGCACCGAACCCGTATTCAACGTCGACGTTATTCATCCGCTGCAGCGGCGTGACGCTGCGCGCGCGGTCCACGTGTCCGGCAAGATCGAACACATACACACCGCCGGTGGAGTCGCCCTTGTCCGTTCCGAGTACCACGCTCGCGCCGGCGCCGGCGGGATTCACCCAGATCGCAGGATCATCGCTGTCGCCTGGCAATGTGTCCGTGATGACGGCTGGGTGCAGCGTGTCCGCACTCAGCGGCAGTGCAGCATCCGCTGCGGCTGTCGCAGTGGCGGAGTCTGCCTGCTTCGTCCGGTCTTTCCGCTTTCCGTTGCCTTTCGCGCCCCCGTCGGTGCAGGCGATCGACAGGAACAGGAGGCAGATACACCACGAGCGCCTGCGAAGGGTGGGCATGGTTCTCGGCGATGGCAGGGAGTGCACGGAAGTCGAAGGCAACGTTCACGCATGACACGGGGGCCGCCAGCGGCCGGCCCCCGGATCACCACGTCGTGACATCACCGTGACGCAGTTGCTGCGTCTCAGAAGATGATCTTGTTCTCCAGGTTCCGGCTCCGGAGCAGCTGGCGGAACGCATTCAATTCTGCGCCCATGACGGCGTCGTACTGTGCTTTGGCCTTCTGCAGGGCCTCCTTCAGCACCACCTGTACCTGCCGGTGCGCATCCGTCGGTGCGTAGTCCGACGAGGCGATGCTCTGGCCGAGGTACACCAGTTGCTCGCCGATCCGGAACGGCTGCCGCAGTTGATCCTGCCCGCGGCCGGTGGTGTGGAGCTGCACCAGTTGCTCCTCCACGGAGAGCAGGCGCTTCTCCATCGAGTCTGATTGCGCGCGAAGGTCACCCACCGCGGCGTCATCGCCAAGCGTTGCCTTCACGGTCGCCAGTTGCGCGCGGACCGACTCGAGCGCGTTCACCATGTCCACGGTCCGGTTGAGTTCCATGGCAAGCTCGCTCGCCATCTCGCTCTGCGTCACCAACTCGCCGTCCGCCGCACCGGACGATGGATCGCGCCGCACGACCAGCGGTTGCGACTGCGTCTCTCCCCCTGTCGCGATCGTGACCGTGTATGTGCCAGGCGCCACCAGTGCATCGAGTCGGCCGAGACTGGGCGACGCCTTGCCCTCGGCAGGATAGCGCACATCCGGCGAGTAGGGATTGGCGGTCCGCAGCAGCGGTTCGCGCGTCTTGTCGGTGAGCAGGTCCCACCAGACGCGGTTCATCCCGGCCTTCGCGGCCGCGCGCTGTGTGCGCACCACCTTGCCCGCCGCACTGGTCATCGTCAGCGTGACGCTGTCCTTCGGATCTGCCTTGAGCCAGAAGTGGATCGATGCGCCGTACGGCGGATTGGTGCCCTGGACGAAATCGTCGGTATCTGCAAACGGCGCTTCGGCACCGCGGAGCCGATAGGCGGGCCGCGGCGCAAAGAGATGCAGCGGCTTCGCGACCACATCGGCGCCAAGGGTGCGCAGCGGCGAGATGTCGTCGAGGATCCAGAATCCGCGCCCGTACGTGGCGATCACGAGATCACTGAAATGCTCCTGCACCGTGATCCAGTACACAGGGGCATGCGGCAGGTTGCCCTGCAACGGCTGCCACTGCTCGCCGTCGGTGAACGACACGTAGACCCCGTTCTCCGTTCCGGCATACAACAGTCCACGACGCACCGGATCCTCGCGAACGACGTGCACATACGACAGCGGCGACTTCGGGATGCCGGAGACGATCGACCGCCACGTCCGGCCATAATCGGTCGTCTTGTAGATGAACGGGTCGCGATTATTGGCCTGATGCGCGTCCACCGAGACGTACGCCGTGCCTTCGTCGAAGCGACTGGCCTCGATGTTCGAGATCGTCCCCCAGTACGGCAGGCCTGCGAGGTTGCTCGACAGGTCAGTCCAGGTCGTGCCGCCATCGCGTGTGAGGTGGAGCTTGCCATCATTCGTTCCGGCCCAGATCAGCCCGGCCTTCTTCGGCGACTCCGCAATCGCGAAGACAACGCCCGAATACTCCACGCCGATGTTGTCCGGCGTCAGCCCACCGGAGCGGATCAGCCGGCTCCGATCGTTGCGCGACAGATCAGGCGAGATGACGGTCCAGGTGCGACCACCGTTCGTCGTCACATGTACGTGCTGCGATCCGACGTACACCTTGTTGTGATCGTGCGGCGAGAGGTGCACCGGGAACGTCCACACGAATCGATACTTCACCTCACCCGCCGAGTGGCCGATGGTCGCCTGCGGCCAGACCTCGACCTGCGTGGAGAGATTGGTGCGCGTGTCGAATCGTGTCACGATGCCACCAACCGACCCGTATCCCGACGCGCTCGACCAGACGAGGTTCGTATCGATCAGGTCCGGCTGCGCCCATCCCGATTCGCCACCACCCACCGAGGACCAGGCGCCGCGCGGAATGCCGAACTCACCGAGACGGTTGTTGGACGGGCCGCTGGTGGACGGGCCATCCTGGCGATTGCCGTACAGTCGATACGGGATGCGATTGTCGGTGGCCACGTGGTACATCTGCGCCAGCGGCAGCTGAATCCGGCGCCACGATTGTCCCCGGTTCTCCGTGAGGGAGACACCACCATCGTGACTCACGATCATGCGGTTCGCATTCGTCGGATCGATCCAGATGTCGTGATGGTCACCACCGGGAATGCGCGCGTTCGGCGGATCGAGAATCGTCTTTCCACCATCCAGCGTCTGCGCCCAGTTGGCCGTCAGGAAATACGCCTCATCGGGATTGTCCGGCATCGCGGCCATGCGATTGTAGTAGTGCGTGCGCCCGGCCACCTGCTGATCGTAACTCACGACCTGCCACACACCGCCACCGTCATCGGACCGCCAGAGCCGTCCGCGCGTCGTCTGCTTGATGTGTTCAGCAGGAACCCCGTCACCGGCTTCGATCAGCGCATACACGCGATTCGAATTCGCGCGCGACATGGCAAGTCCGATCTTCCCGACCTGCGTTTCAGGCAGTCCATTCCCGGTGACGCGTTTCCATGTCGTGCCGCCGTCGCGCGACGTCCAGATGCCGCTGCCGGCACCACCCGAGACGCGGCCCCACGTATTGATCTGGATCTGCCACATGCCGGCGAAGAGGATGCGCGGGTTGTTCGGATCCATGATCAGGTCCGACGCGCCCGTATTCTCATCCACGAACAGCACGCGATCCCACGTCTTGCCACCGTCCAGCGTGCGATAGATGCCGCGCTCCTGCTGTGGCCCGTATGCGTGCCCGAGCGATGCCACGAACACCACGTCAGGATTCGTGGGATGCACGATGATGCGCGAGATGCGACCGGTGTTCTCGAGTCCCATCCTCGTCCATGATTTGCCGGCGTCGGTGGAGCGGAACACGCCCCATCCAATCGAGATGTTCGACCGGATGAACGGCTCACCAGTGCCGGCCCAGACCACATTGGGATCGGAAGGGGCCACGGCCAGCGAGCCGACCGACGAGACAGGTTGCTCCTCGAACACCGGCTTCCAGGTCGTGCCGCCGTCGCTCGTCTTCCACAATCCGCCTGACGCGGCGCCCGCGTAGTAGGTCGTACGGTCACCCGTGACGCCAGTCACGGATGTCACGCGATTCCCTTCGGGGCCGACATGACGCCACTTGAGATTGCGTAGCGCGGCGCTGTCCATCGCAGCGCTCGTCGTTGCTGCACCGCGTGATTGCTGCGCAGCAGACACGTTCGGCAACACGACGAGCACCAGCCAGAGCGCCAGTGGTGCGGTGCGACGGGAGGACATGAGCAATTCTCCTGGGTGGGTCCGCGAAGACGGCGCGGTATCACGACAGCGACGGGCAATCGGGTATGGCAACTCTCGCGACGAACAGCGCGTGGCGCCAGTCTGGAGCGTGAGGATGAGCCCATGACGCGACTATCCTTCTGGTGGGTCACACCGCCGTCGCCACCCCCGCTCCCGCCCGCTCTTGCCAATGCACGCCCTGTCCCTCCGCGCCGGTCCCGACGCGTTGCGCCTGCTGCGCGAACGGGGCCTCCGTGCCGAGGATGTGGACCTCGTGCCGGGTGCCTCCGGGGGGGCCAAATGGCTCGCCATTGCCGGGCTTGACCGCTACCTGTTCGGCTCGTTTCTCCAGGCGCCCCGCTCGCGACCGATGCATCTCATCGGCTCCTCGATCGGGAGCTGGCGCATGGCCTGCCTGGCGCAGCGCGATCCCGTCGCTGCACTCGACCGCGGTCACCATTCCTACATCCATGACCAGCAGTACACCCGGAAGCCGACGACAAGGGATGTCACTGACGTGCTCAACGCGGTGCTGGCACGGCTGCTTGGTGACCACGGTGAGGACGAGATCCTCTCACATCCGTGGGCGCGGATGCACGTCATCACGTCGCAAGGGCGCGGTCGCGCCAACACGACCGTGCGCCGCAAACTTGGCACCGCCCTGACAACCGCGGCCGCGCTCAACCTGGTCAGCCGTCGTACGCTGTCGCTGCACTTCAGGCGCGTGGTTTTTTCCAATGCGGGCCTCGACTCCCCACTCCGAGAACTGCGCGATCTTCCCACGGAGTTCGTTGCGCTGACACGCGAGAATCTGCGCGACGCACTGCGTGCGTCGGGCTCCATTCCGATGCTCGTCGAAGGCGTCTCCATCGCGAGTGCGCCAGGCGGCATCCACTGGGACGGCGGCATCACCGACTACCATCTGGATCTCGACTACGGCGACCATGATGGCCTCGTGCTCTACCCGCACTTCTACTCGCACGTGGTGCCGGGGTGGTTCGACAAGCGACTCACGTGGCGTCGCGCTGGCGAGACGAACTTCCGGCGAACGCTGCTACTCTCACCCAGCGACGAATTCGTCTCGCAACTGCCGAACGGCCGCATCCCCGATCGCCGCGACTTCAGTGCGATGAGTGAAAGCCAGCGCATCAGCGCCTGGGAGAAGGTCCGCGCTGCGAGCGCTGCACTCGGCGATGAGCTTGGTGAACTGCTCGCAAGCGGGCGCGTTGCGGACCGCGTGGAAGCATGGAACGCCCGGTGATTGCACTGCAGCCCTGACATGTGGCGTGGCCACGATACGCAGCGTCGCGCACCGTGACCACGTGCACCAGCATGACACATTACCAGCGCAAATCGAACTCGTAGCCGTCAGCGCCACCACGCGAGTCGTCGATCCGGATCACCGCCGTCCAGTTATTCCACACGCGCGGGTACTCCGCGATGAAGACGTTGCCGCGACCTGCGAACCGGCGCAGGTCGAGCGGAACTGATGCGGCGGGCAGACCCGCGCCGCGGAGATCGAACCGCACGTCGTCAAGGCGACGACCGCTGCGGGAGAAGAACGACACGCGGCGACCCTGAATCTGGATCTCGGCGACATCGTCCACCTTGCCGCTCCACCGCAAGGCCCCTGAGCCGATGCGTCCGTAGTCGCCGTCCTCGCGCCGTCCGGCACCACCACGGGAATCGCGGTCATCACGACGATCACCATCCCAGCGATCGTCTCGACCGTACCGATCGTCGTCACGGTCACCACGCGCACTCTCCCACCGGACGATCAGCCGGTAGCGATCTGCGCCCGACTGCCGGTCACGCACGCGAACACGCGCCGTGAAACCATTGGACGGCGTGGGTTGTTCGATCACGTCGACGTCACCGCGACCATTCTCACGCTCCACGTGCACGACACCACTCACTCTCGGCAGCGCGTCGGTCACCCGGAAGCGCGGCTGGCGGTCGAAGTCGAAACCATCGCCGCGAGTTTCGAGGTATGCGCCGCGCATCACGATGATGGCTTCGCGATCCACCGTGCCGCTCCAGACGAACAGCGTGCGCCCGTCCGCATATGCTGCCGGCGCCACGG
>JANMNM010000090.1:0-3030 GCA_031373905.1 Gemmatimonadaceae bacterium
GATCGCACAGGGGATCCCGCTGCTTCTCGTGATCTCGTTGCTCGTGTTCGCGCTGATTCACCTGGCACCGGGTGGACCACTCTCGACGTATCTCGAGAACCCGAACGTGCGACCCGAGGACATCGACCGTCTGCGCAAGGCCATGGGCCTGGACCAGCCGCTCAGCGTGCAGTACCTGTCCTGGCTCCTGGCATTCGTGCGCGGCGACTGGGGCTACAGCTACGCCGACGGCCGACCGGTACTGGATCGACTGGTGGAACGGATCCCGGCAACGTTGGAACTGGTCGGATCGGCGTGCGTGATGGGACTCATCGCGGCCGTGCCAGCCGGGATATTCGCCGCAGTGAGCCGACGATTCGATCGGGTGACCTCGGTGTTTGCAGTGGCGGGCATTTCGCTGCCCGTCTTCTGGTTCGGACTGGTGCTGCAACTGGTGTTCGCAGGCGCGCTCGGCTGGCTGCCATCGTCCGGTCGCGCCTCCTTCGACGGTGGCGGCCTTGCCGACCGCGTGGCGCACCTCGTGCTGCCGGCCATCGTGCTGGCGGCTGCGCTCTCGTCCGCATGGTCGCGGTATCTGCGGCGCGCGATGCGCGACACGGTCGCACGACCATTCATGCGTGCGGCGCGTTCGCGCGGTCTCACCGAGCGAACGCTGTTGCTGCACCACGCACTGCCGAATGCACTCCCGACCTTCGTCACCGTGGTCCTGCTGGACGTGTCGATGATGGCCTCCGGCGCCGTGGTGACGGAGAGCATCTTTGCCTGGCCCGGCATTGGTGGCCTGTTCACCGAGGCGCTCGCCAAGCGCGACTACACGGTGCTGATGGCGTTCCTGATGTGCGGGTCACTGGCAGTCATGACGCTGAACCTGCTGGCGGACGTGGCGGTGTACTTGCTGGACCCGCGCACCCGGGATGCCGCGTGAGCACACCAGCGGCGGAGGGCGCACCGGGCACGTCTCGCGCGCCCCTGGTTGCTGCGGTGCTGCTGGCGTGCCTGCTCGCGGGTGCCGCGCTCGCGCCGATGCTGGCGCCGTACGCGATGGATGCGCTGGACCTCGCAAACCGGAGAGCCGCGCCATCGGCGCACCACTGGTTCGGCACCGATGAACTGGGCCGTGACCTGCTCACGCGCGTGCTGTACGGCGCGCGCGTGTCGCTCGCGATCGGTCTCGTGTCGGCGCTGGTCAGCGCAGCGATCGGTGCGGCGGTTGGCGCCGTCGCAGGCTATGCCGGCCGATGGGTGGACGATGTGTTGATGCGCATCACCGATGCGATGCTTGCCGTTCCACGGCTGCCGCTGTTGATGATCGCTGCCGCGGTGCTGCAGCCCAGCGTGCCGATGTTGGTGTTGCTGGTTGGACTCGCCGGGTGGATGGAAACGGCGCGCGTCGTGCGCGCCGAAGTCCTCTCACTGGCGGCGCGCGACTTCGTGTCGGCGGCGCGCTCGATCGGCGCCACGCCACTGCGCGTGATCCTCCGGCACATCCTTCCCGGCGTGCTCCCGGCGACGGCAGTCGCCACCACGCTGGCCGTCGGACGCGGCATCCTCCTCGAAAGCGCGCTGAGCTTCTTCGGCGTCGGCGTCCAGCCTCCGACGGCGAGCTGGGGCAACATGTTGTATCAGGCGCAGACCACGATGACGAGCGAGCCGTGGCTCGCGATCTTCCCGGGTGCGATGATCTTCCTCACCGTGCTCGCGTGCAACGCGGTCGGCGACGCGATCGGCGAAGCGAAATCATAGGGCGGCGGCCGCGATCAGTACCCTCGGTCGCGATCGACGATCCAGGGCGGACTCTCACCCCGCTCGAACGCCGACAGGCAGTCGAGAAACCCCGCCACCGCGCCATCGATCGTCGTCAGCCCGGACACATGCGGCGAGATCATCACACGCGCATCGTCCCACAACGGTGACGTGGCAGGCAGTGGCTCGACCTCGAAGACATCCAGCGCCGCGCCGCTGAGCCACCCTTCGGCGAGCGCCTCCGGCAGCAGCGACTCGTCGAGCACCGCGCCGCGACCCGCGTTCATCAACACCACGCCGCGGCAGTTGCCCAACACCGCGCGACCCACGAGTCCCCGGGTCGCGGGAGTGAGCGGCAGCGTCAGGATCAGCCAATTCGCGGTGGCGGCAACCTGCGGCAACGACTCCGTCGTGTACACCGCCGCGAAGACATCGGGATCTGCGCGTCCGGAGCGCGACACGCCGCTCACACGGCACCCCATCGCCGCAAAGAGCCGCCCCACATGCGTACCGACATCGCCGGTTCCGACGACGACGGCATGACTTCCACGCAGCGTGCCGATCTCCGGAGGCGCCCAGCGGTGCGCACGTTGCGCCTCCGCCAGCGGCAGGATCTGCGTCACGAACGCCAGCGCACGAGACAGGGCCCACTCCGCGATCATCGGTCCGAACGATTCGGGCGTGCGCGTCAGGACGATGTCGCGCGGCAACTCGACGGGTTCCAGCCACGAGTCGACTCCCGCGCCCGTACACTGCACCCACCGAACGCTCCCCATCGATGGCGTGAGCGGGCGTTTGAAGCCGACGTAGGCGTCCGCCCACTCCAGATCCTCTGCGGTGATTGCCGTGAACGGGGCGCCCCGCAACTCCAGGTCGGGGCGCTGTTCAGCGATCATTCGCGTCATGGCGGCGTGCGCATTCTGTCCGATGAGAACGCGGCGAACGGGGAGGACGGACGGCATCGGGAAGGCGAGGGTGAGTGGGAAGACGCGCGCCGATCGGCGCCAGTGTGCGCCACGAGCCTCCAGGCGCACGGCTCACGAACATAGCAGCGAGCCCGCGTCTGTCTTTGCCCGTCGCCCGGAGGTCCGACGTCCCCTCTCCCGAGGCGCAGGCCTCGTGGCGCAGCCTGTCGCGGCGAACACGCGCCCCTGCCGCCACTCGGTGCGTCCGATTAATTGTTGAGCTCGTAGCCCGCGAGGTGCATCCGCTGCACGCCGCACCCGTTGGCGACTGGCTCCAATTGGCGGTGCATCGGGTGATATTCCCGTCAGCCTGCCCGGCGCG
>JANMNM010000181.1:0-3728 GCA_031373905.1 Gemmatimonadaceae bacterium
ATAGGCCGTCTAGCAGATGCTCTCGATATTCACTTTTCGGCGCGGTTCGCACGAGTGCTTCGATACCATCCGGATTCGGATGAAAGGACTTATAGAAGGACTTCGCATCCGGGCTATCCGCGAGCGCACGCAATTTACCCCACGTTGCGAGCGCACTGTAAATCACCGCAGAAACATCGCTGTACTTTTCGTCGCAAAAGAGGCCGACTGGAACGGAGGCAGAGTTCGATTTGATTGCGGCATTGACCTCGTATGAAACGACGTTCTCAGCACCAGTTCGAAGCGTCTCGTCTTCGTCGAAGTACACTCCATAGAGCGCGGCTAGGATCAATGCTGTTCACTTAGACGAATTTGTGCTATGTTGTGCTCCGACACCACCAAGGAGTCGGGCATGGCAGGCACCGAGGCGAGGTTGCCCGGCGGGAGCCGGGTCGCGGATCACATCAGTCTGGGCGTGTTGACGGCGAGCGTGCCACTGGATGTGGTGCACGCCGTGCTGCAGGCGACGGACCGCGCGAGCGAGCGCGAACGCGCGTTGCCGGCGCATGTCATGGTCTACTACTGCATTGCAATGGCGTTGTACGCGGAGGTGTCGACCCGCGAAGTGTTGCGCTGCCTGCTGGAAGGGATCCGCTGGCTCGGCGGCGACGCGAGCGCGGTGGTGCCGGCGAGCAAGGCGGGGATTTCGCAAGCGCGGACACGGCTGGGCGCGGCCCCTCTGGAGGCGCTGTATCGCCGCGTGGTGACGCCGATCGCGGTGGCCGGCACGCCGGGCGCGTGGTACCGCGGCTGGCGGGTAATGAGTCTCGACGGCACGACGCTGGATGTCGCCGACACGACCGAGAATGCGCGCGCGTTCGGGCGGCCGGCGAGTAGTCGCGGCGCGAATGCGACCGGTGCGTTCCCGCAGCTGCGGCTGGTCGGGCTGTTGGAAAATGGGACGCACGTGCTGAGCGACGCGGTGCTCGGACCGTATCGCGCGCACGAACGCGCACTGGCGACCGCGGTGCTGCCCGCGCTGACCCCCGAGATGCTCGTGCTGGCGGATCGCGGGTTCCTGAGCTTTGATCTGTGGCGCCCGGCGGCGGCCACCGGCGCGGCGCTCGTCTGGCGAGCCAGCGCCCACCTCAATCTGCCCGTGCTGGAACGCTACACGGATGGCTCCTATCGGAGCGCGTTACGCTGGAATCAGCGCTGCCAGAGCGCCGATCGCACGCCGATCTCGGTGCGTGTCGTCGAGTACACGGTCACCGGCGCCCCGCAGGGCGCGCAGGCCTATCGGCTCGTGACCTCGATCCTGGAGCCGGCCCGCGCGCCGGCCGACGAACTCGCCGCGCTCTATCAGGAGCGCTGGGAAATGGAGACGGCGTTCGACGAACTGAAGACGCATCTGCGCGGCGCGCGCCGCGTGCTGCGCAGCAAGACGCCCGAGCTGGTGCGGCAAGAGGTGTGGGGCTTGCTGCTCGCGCACTACGCGATTCGCGCGCTGATGCATGACGCGGCCCTCGGGGCGCTCCCCCGCGCGCGGGATCCCGATACGCTGTCGTTCACGCATGCCGTCGCCGTCACGCGCCGCACGCTGTCCCACGTGACGGCCATTCCCCCCTCAGGCCCAGGCGCGACACCAGCACGCACGCCAACAGATTCTCGTCGAGCTGCGCGCCGAAGTGGTGCACCGACAGCGGGGCCGCGTCGTGCCGCGCGGCGTCAAGCGCAAGATGACGAACTATCCGCTGCGACCCCGATCACCCGGGCGCACGCGACGCGTGAAGTACCGCGTACACGTCCTCACCAGAAGCCGACCAAAACGACCTAAATGAACAGCATTGCGGCTAGGATGCTTCGGCTTGCTGAGAAGTGCGATCCCGGCCGATCAAATGCGCCGATCGCAATGACATACGGCTTCTCAAGGCAGTGCGGTAGATAGCGATAGTGCGCCTGATAGCGCCGTGCCTTACTGTCGAAGCTATTGCACAGACGTATCGTCGCGTCGCGATTGAACTCTCTGAACGTGCTTGGGATATCGTCCACTGTCCAGCCGACCGGCCCCTTCTGCCCTTGTGCTGGGCGAGCCACGGTCGCCTCAACAATTATCTCTTGCTTTCCGGCAAGGACGAAATCTGGCGTGGATTTGCTGAAGTCCGCGACGAAGCCGAGTTCTTTGAGTGCCGCGTACACGTACAATTCCCAGAACGAGCCTTCAAACGTTCGCTGGAGCTCGTCAACGAATTTTCCATCGCGGTCGACGAAACCGTCGGCCCAACGGAGAAGTTCGTTTCGCTCTGGAAGATACTCGGCTCCCAACAGCATCGCAAAAATGGGATGCTGATCTGCGGGCGCGACGCGTTGAGTGAACAGATCCAGCTTATGCATTGCAGTGAACTCGTGTTGTCTAACAAGTATTGGACCCGCGATCCCCAACCCCCAACGACCGCCGATCCCCCAAAAAACGTACGACAAGACGGCCTAATCCGCTAACCCGGCGACCAAGTCGTCCAGCCCCGCACGGTCCGCCGGACTCCGCACCCCAAGACCGCCACGATTCAAGACGTGCGTGTACAACATCGTCGTCGAAACGTCCCGATGTCCCAGCAACTCCTGCACCGTCCGGATGTCCGCCCCGCTCTCCAACAGGTGCGTCGCGAAGGAATGACGCAAGGTGTGACACGTCGCCCGCTTCGTGATCCCGCTGCGACGGACCGCCTCCGTCATCGCACGCTGTACCGCCGACTCGTGGAGATGATGACGACACCGGTGCCCGCGGACCGGATCGATGTACATCCGCCGCGCCGGAAACAACCACTGCCACTGCAGCGAACGCCCCGCCTGCGGATACTTGGCGTCGAGTGCGTCCGGCAATGCGACCCAGCCCGACCGCGCACTCACGCCGCAGTCATCCTGATGCCGGCGGCGCACCGCCTCGATCTGGGCGGCCACCGCCGGCCCAAGCACCTCCGGCAACACCGTCACGCGGTCCTTGGCACCCTTCCCGCGCCGGATCACTATCTCGCCACGCCCGATGTCAATGTCCTTGACCCGCAACGTCAATCCCTCGAGCAGGCGCATCCCGCTGCCATACAGCAGCAGACAGATAAGGCGCGTCACGCCACGCATCTCTCGCAGCACGCGACGCACCTCCTCCGGACCCAGGACTGTCGGCAGTCTGACCGGCGCGCGGGCGCGCGGAATCGCGCCGAGCCCGGCCATCGGACGCTCGAGGACCTCCTTGTACAGAAAGAGCAGCGCCGCGAGCGCCTGGGCCTGTGTCGACGGGGCGCAGTGGCGGGTCTCTGCGAGATACGTGATGAACGCTCTCACCTCCGGCTCACCAAGTTCGGCCGGGTGGCGCATGCCATGGTGTTGGACGAATCGCTTCGTCCACGCCGTGTACGCCTCCTCCGTGCGCGGTGAGTAATGCCGGAGGCGCAGATTGGCCCGCAGCGATGGCAAGAGTCTCGGTTTCGGCAGCATGACCCCCAGCATGCGACCGCGCACTCGAATTGCCGCTCCGTTATGACGCAGCGAGGCGCACGTTCACGCCACCTCGAAATCGAAACACCACCCCGCCGCCAACGACACTGCGCGTAGGGCTGGCACCTCAGCCCGTGACATCGCGGCCCTCCGGGCTCACGCGCAACAGTCCGGACCGCAACACGCCGCAGCCCCAGCCTCACCGGCCACCGGGAGCGGCACCGACACCGACACCGGCGCCGCACTCGCTGCCATCA
>JANMNM010000191.1:0-37706 GCA_031373905.1 Gemmatimonadaceae bacterium
TGGTGGCCGTCTGCCGGAAGGTGACATAGTCACGAAGCCGCTGAGTCCGACGTTGTGTCGTCGTGAGAAGTGTTGCCCAGGCCGCGGTGTAGTGATGTGACGCCGCCTCGCGCAGTGTGAGAATGACGCCATCGCGGCGCCTGATCGCGCCGCCGGCGCTTGACGCCTGCTCGAACGTCATGCCCACGGCGCCAGTCAGCACCGGAAAACTGATCCCGTAGCCCGGATAGAATTCGTCGTATCCCTCACGGCGGAAATAGCTCCATCCATTGCGATCGAACGCGGCGCCGATTCCCTTCGCCATGATGTCCCACCACTGCAGGATGACCGGCGGAACATTCTTGTTGACCGGCTCCATCGGCGGCGCGAAGTAGTACGTCGAATTGGACCCCATCTCGTGCAGGTCGACGGCAACGTGCGGCCACCACGAGAAGACCGTCGATACGCGCGCCCGCGTCTCGGGGTGCGTCTGGATGAACCAGTCCCGATTCAGGTCGAAGTAGTAGTGACTCGTCCGCGCGCCGGGCCACGAGCCCGCATGAATGAGGGCGCCTGGCGTGGTCGGAATCCCGAGCGAACCGCGCGCGCGCCAGACATCCTGCGCGTGCCGCTCATGACCATCTGCGTTCTGCACCGGATCGATCAGCACGACCGTGCTGTCGAGGATCATGCGCGACTCGGCGTCAGTCCCCGCGGCAAGCTGATAGATCCCGGCAATTGCCGCCTCAGTGCCCGACGCTTCGTTGCCATGCACCGAATACCCGAGCCAGACGATGGCAGGCGTGCGCGCAACCAGACCATCTATCTCCGATGTCGCGGCACCCCTCGGATCCGCCAGCCTGCCGGCGGCGGTCCGGATCTCGTTCAGGCGCCGCATGTTCGCCTCGCTGCTCGCGATGACGACGACGACTTCGCGGCCTTCAAAAGTCCGGGCGAGTGTGTCGACGCGGAGGCGCTTGCTCGTCGCTGCAACGCGTTCGATATACCGCATCAGCACGTGATGCGGCGTGAATCGCTCGCCGACCTCGTAGCCGAGCACCGCTCGCGGCGTCGGTACGGCGGGATCGTACGCAGAGGATGCGGCAAAGGGATGTTGCGCGGCGAGCGGAGCCGCCGCCATGAGAATCGAGGCAACGACGACGCTGCATGTCGGCGCGCACCACCGAACTTCAGACATGGACCGTGATTCCGGGGTGAGTTTGCGTCGGCACTCTGGACAAGCACCGAGCACCGATTGACCTGCTGCGCACGATCAGAAGAAGACTGGCTCGCGGTATGCGCCGAACACGTCTTCGAGCGCCGCCCGGATCTCGTAGAGGGTGCAGTAACTCCGGGCACATTCCAGAATGAGCGGGACCAGGTTGGTCGACCCGCGAGCGCCAGTCCGCAAGGCGTCGAGATTCGCAGCCACGGCGGTGTTGTCGCGCGTCAGACGCATTGCCGCCATCCGCTCTCGCTGACCGCGCTCGGCATCGGCACCGACCTTCAGCAACGGGATCGTGACCTCTTCACCGTCGTTCGTGAACTCGTTCACCCCGACGACGAGCCTCCGACGCTGCTCGATCTCCCACTGATGCCGCGAGGCGGCCTCGGCGATCTTGCGCTGGAACCAGCCCTCCTCCAACCCCTTCACGACACCGCCCTGCTCGTTGATCTGCGCAAAGAGCGATTCCGCCTCGCGCTCGAGCGCATCGGTGAGCGCCTCGACATAGTACGAGCCTCCCATGGGATCGATCACGCTGGGAACGCCGGTCTCATACGCCAGGATCTGCTGGGTCCGCAGGGCAACCTGCACCGCCTCTTCCGTTGGCAGGGCAAGCGTTTCGTCCATCGAGTTCGTGTGCAACGACTGCGTGCCGCCAAGCACTGCCGCCAACGCCTGATAGGCGACGCGCGCGACGTTGTTCATCGGCTGCTGCGCGGTGAGCGTGACGCCCGCGGTCTGGGAGTGGAACCGCAACATCCACGACTTCGGATCCCGTGCACCGTACGTCTCGCGCATGACACGCGCCCAGATCCTCCGGGCGGCACGCAGCTTGGCGATTTCCTCGAAGAAATCATTGTGGATGTCAAAGAAGAACGAGAGTCGCGGTGCAAACGCATCGACGTCCAGGCCTCGCGCAATTCCCCGTTCCACATATGTGAAGCCATCCGCGAGGGTGAAGGCGAGCTCCTGCGCCGCAGTCGATCCCGCTTCCCGGATGTGGTAACCTGAAATCGAGATGGTGTTGAAGAGCGGCGCGTGTTGCGCGCTCCACTCGAAACCATCCACGATCAAGCGAAGCGCGGGCTCGATCGGGAAGCACCAGGCATGCTGCGCCATGTACTCCTTGAGGATGTCATTCTGGACGGTGCCGCGGATCTTCGATGCGGGCACGCCCTGCTTCTCCGCTGCGGCGATGTAGAAGCAGTACAGGATGAGCGCGGGCCCGTTGATCGTCATCGACGTCGACACCTGGTCGAGCGGAATGCCGTCAAACAGCGTCTCCATGTCGGCGAGGGACGAGATCGAGACGCCAGTCTTGCCGACCTCCCCTTCAGAGCGAGGATGATCCGCGTCGTATCCCATCAGCGTCGGGAAATCGAACGCGACGGAGAGGCCGGTCTGCCCCTGCGAGAGCAGGAACTTGAAGCGCTCGTTCGTGTCAGTCGCGGACCCGAATCCTGCGAATTGCCGCATGGTCCACAGCTTGCCGCGATACCCGGTCGGGTGGATGCCCCGCGTGTACGGCCAGGCGCCCGGTACTTCCATCGCCGTCTCGGGATCAGGTCCGTCAAGTGGCGTGTAGAGGGGCTCGACGGTGTTCGCGGAGTTCACATATGCGATGTCCCGCGTCTCGCCGCGATCAAACCTGGCGCGCCAGGCTGCGACCTCAGCACGGAGTTTCTCCAGCTCGGCCTGCTGCTCGCGAACCGTCCCATCCAGATCAGAGATCGACGTCATGTTGGTTGCCCTGCCATCAGGGGTGCACTGCGCGCCAGAAGTGCGTCGGCGATCGCAAAAGGAGTCGTGTCGCCGCGTTCCAGCGCAGGGAGCGCAGCGTCGATGAACGCCTGCGTGCCACGATCGGACCAGAGTCGTCGACGGAGGCGCTCCTCGGCGACTTCCACGACCCGCTCACGCATCCGACTGCGCCGCCGCTCGGCAAGCCCACCGGACTCCTGAAGGTAGTCAAAGTGCCTCGTGATCGCGGTGGCGAGCTCAGGGATCCCGCGACCGTCGACACCGACGGTGTTCACCACTGCGGGGACCCAGCCACCGGCCGCGTGCGGGTCAGCGGCGGCCTGCCGGGCGGCGCGCCCGGGCGAGACCGCCTTTCGCGCCTCGGCACGCTCCGAGTGATCAAGCGACCGCAGGGTGACGCCGTGATGCGCCGGCACGCCGCGCGTTGCATCACCCATCCGCATTCCGAGCATGAGTTCAATGTCTCCACGAAGTCGGTCAGCACCCGGGCGATCACTCTTGTTGATGACGAACAGATCGGCAATCTCCATGACCCCGGCCTTGAGCGTCTGGATGCTGTCACCACTCTCCGGCACAAGCACGACGACGCTGGTATCAGCCGTGCGCGCCACATCCAGCTCGCTTTGCCCGACGCCAACCGTTTCGATCAGGATGCGATCGAATCCGAAGCCGTCAAGCACGTCGCAAGTTTCGCGCGTCGCGGCGGCAAGCCCGCCGAGTGATCCGCGGGTCGCCATCGACCGGATGTAGACGCCGGGATCGAGTGCGACACGCTCCATGCGGATCCGGTCACCGAGCAGTGCGCCACCGGTGAATGGCGATGTCGGGTCCACCGCGACCACAGCCACGGTGAGTCCCTCCGCCCGCATCGTCTCGACGAGTGCGGTCGTGATGGTGCTCTTTCCTGCCCCTGGCGGCCCGGTAATTCCAATGCGGCGCGCGCGGCCGAGCCGGGGGTGCAGGACGGCGAGCACCGCGTCGTAACCCTGGCGATGGTTCTCGACGATCGAGATCGCTCGTGCGAGGGCCGCACGCTGCCCTGCGGCAAACGCTGCGAGCAGCGGTGCAATCGCGGGCGGGATTTCAACTGGGGGGACGGCGCCGCTCATGAAGACGATGGTGTGGGTTGATGCTCATCGTGCTCGTCGTCAATGTCACCGACCACCTCCTCGAGCAAGTCTTCCAGCGTCACGAGGCCCAGTACCGGTCCGCCCGCATCGCGGACGAGGGCGAAGTGCTGTCGGTTCTGCAGCATGGCGAAGAGCTGATCACTGCATTTCCTCCCGAGGGGAGCGATGCCGACGGGCCTCATCGGCAGCGCCTGCTCGCCCTCACTCGTCAGCACGTCGCGGACGTGCACCATCCCCAGCACATGGTCGAGCGAACCCTCGAACACCGGGACACGACTGTAGCCCGACTGCGCAATGCGTCGCGCCTGTTCCGCGTGGGAGAGCCGCACGTCAAGCGCAAAGATCTGGTCGCGCGGCGTGAGCACATCGCCGAGCGTCTTGTCGCCGAACTCCACCAACCCGGTGATGATCTCCCGTTCACCGGGGAGACTCACCCCTTCGCGCTCGCCCTCGCGCAAGAGGACCTCGAGTGCGTCGCGCTCTGCGCTCTCCGGTGTTGCATTGTGTTCCGGACGGAGAAACCGCTCGAGCGCACGAGCGGGAAGCAGGAAGATGCCCAGCAACAGCTCGACCGCCTGGAGCAACGGCAGCAGGAAGGGAGCCAGTGGCACGGCCCATCGTTGCCCGATCGCACGAGGGATCGCGAGTCCCGCGATGAGTACGCCGACAGCCGCGATAGTGAGCCAGAGTACCAGCATCGCGGGCTCATCACGCAGTGTCAGCATGAGGGCTGCGCCACCAGCCATCACGATCGCCGCCGCACCAGCGCCGGCGGCGAGTTGCAATCGCTGCGGCTGTTCGAGATACGCCTCTGCGAGTCCTGCACCGCGGAGGCGTTGTTCGACCCAGTGGCGCAGCCAGATCCGGCTCACCGCGCGCACGGCATGCGACGCAAGCGTCATCGCCGCAACACCGGCGACTGTCAGGATCACGAGGCTCAGTGGTCCCATCACCGATCCTCGGCTGTGGCGTCTTCCGGGACATCCGGCTCCATCCGCTCGAAATAGACGCGCAATACCTGCCGACGGCGCACCTGCTCGACCACGACGCGAAATCCAGCGATTTCCAGCCGTTCACCAGCCCGTGGCACGCGCCCGAGACGCTCCATCACCAGGCCACCGACGGTGCCAACTTCCTCGCTCTCGATTCTGACGCCAAGTGTCTCCGAGAGTTCGTCGAGCGTCACCCGGCCGTGCACCCAGAACTCCCGGCCGTCCCGACTGTCGAACTGTCGCTCGCTCTCGCCGTCGTGCTCATCGTCGATCTCACCGACCACTTCCTCGAGGATGTCCTCGATGGTGACGACTCCGGCAGTGCCGCCATACTCATCCATCACGATGGCGATGTGCGTGCGTTGCGACCTGAATTCGCGCAGGAGCGCATCAATCGGTTTCGTCGGAGGGATGTAGAAGCCCGGACGCATCTTCGAGAGCCATCCAGCCGGCGGCTCGGCGTCGTCGAGGATGTGTGAGAGCAGATCCTTCACGTAGAGCACGCCGATAACTTCATCGATTCGATCGCGATACACCGGGAGGCGTGAGTGCGACGACGACCGGAATCGGTCGATGACTTCCGACCACGGCGTGTCCTGCTCCAGCGCGATCAGCTCCACACGCGGCGTCATGATCTCCTGCACCTGCGTGTCGCCGAGCGAGAAGGCGCCTTCGAGCAGTGTCTTCTCCTTTCCCGTCACGTCGGCTTCCGCGGCGACGACGTCCAGAAACTGCTCGGAGGCGACGTCGTCGGCATCAGCGTTCACCTTGGCGACGGGGAATGCCGCGGTGAGTCCGTGCTCCGTCCGCTCCATCAGTGACACGATCGGCGTCGCGATCAACGTCACGAACGCAGCCCAGCTTGCAAGCCATCCGCTCGGTTCAGCCGCGCGTGTCGCACCGACGGTCCTCGCAAACGTTTCCGCGGCGCCAACGCCGAGCAGCAGGAGCGCGACGGCGGCGAGGAGTTCGGGACCAGACTCGCGCCACAGCGGCGGTGCGACCGCGCCCGACACGAGGAAGCACACGAGCCTCGTCCCGCTGAGCGCGCGGTGGACACGCTCGCGGTCCTGCACCAACCATGCGCGCCGGACGTCCTCGGATGGGCCAGCCGCGAGGCTCGACACGAGCCCGTCTGCGGCAACGCAGGCGCCGGCAGCCAGCATCAGCGACGCGAACAACAGCCAAAGCAGCATGGGTGTCAGACGAGGCGGCGACGAATGGCAGCGCGGAGATACTTCTCCTGCGCACGCCACATCGGCGAGGCGAACCGGGCCTCACCCTCCGGGTGTTGCAGACCGAGTGCGTGCAGCGTGCCGTGAATCACCAGCCTGGCGAACTCCTGCCGGACCGGAACCTTCCAGCCGGCGGCATTGCTTCGCGCGACATCCGGACAGATGTAGATGTCGCCGGTCACCGGCGCAGATCGCACCGGGCGGGTGAGCTCGAACGTGATGATGTCCGTTGCGCCACGGTGACCGAGCTGCTCCCGGTTCATGCGTGCCATGGAACGCGCCGTCAGGAAGGTGACGCTGATGACCGCGTCTGCGATGCCCTCGGCGCTCATGGTCAGCGACACGATTGCCTCGACACGCCCCGCACTGAGCGGTGCACGGCGGTTCGGCGATGCCGTCTCGACGATGATGGGCATCAGCGCCGCGGCGAACAGGCGACGCGCCGTCGCGACCGCGGCTCAGTTGCCGCTGTCATGCGCATAGGCCCGGATGATGTCTCGGACGAGGCGGTGCCGGACGACGTCCGCCTCGCTGAAGTAATGAAATGCGATGCCGTCCACGCCCGGAAGAATGCGTTCGACCTGCGTCAGTCCGGAGTGCTCCCTGGTCGGCAGGTCGATCTGCGTCTTGTCGCCCGTGATCACGATCTTCGAGTTCACGCCGAGTCGCGTCAGGAACATCTTCATCTGCGCATTGGTCGCGTTCTGCGCCTCATCGAGAATCACGAAGGCATCACCGAGCGTTCGGCCCCGCATGAACGCCAGGGGGGCAATCTCGATCACGCGCGTCTCGAGCGCCTTGATGACCCGCTCCGGTGGCATCATCTCGTCGAGCGCATCGTACAGAGGGCGGAGATACGGATCCACCTTTGCCTGCATGTCGCCGGGCAGAAACCCGAGGGATTCACCGGCTTCGACCGCTGGACGGGCCAGCACGATCTTCTTGACCCGCTTGCGCATCAGGGCATCGACGGCGGCCGCGACGGCAAGGTACGTCTTCCCGGTGCCCGCCGGCCCAATGCCGACGACGATGTCGTTTTCGGCGATCTTCTGCAGGTATTCCGCCTGCCCGGGCGTCTTCGCCTGTACGACGCGCTTGATGCCCGGGAGCGCCAGGCGTGCGGGATCGAGCGGGCCGCCATCGCCCGCGATGTCCTCCGACATGCGCAGCACATCGTCGGCCGTGAATGCTGCGCGCTGGCGCGCCGCTTCCACCATGCGCTGTGCAGTGTGCAGCGCACGATCCACCGCCTGGGGATCGCCCGCCAAAGTGATCGCGTCCCCGCGCATGCCGACGCGCACGCCATGGATCCGGCCAAGCTCGATCAGGTTCGCGTCGTTCACCCCGGCAAGCGTGAGGAGATCCGCGCCTTCCGTCGAGAGTTTCTGTGTCGCCACTGTCGTACCGGTCACGCTGGCTCCCGCATCTGCACCACCAGGTTGAGCGCCGTCAGTTCACGTGCACTGACCGGGCTCGGGGCACCTTCGAACAGCGCGCGCGCGGTGGTGGTCTTGGGGAAGGCGATCACATCACGCAGTGAGGTCGAGCCGGCAAGCAGCATGGCAATCCTGTCGAAACCGAGTGCAAAGCCTCCGTGTGGCGGGGCACCCGCCGCAAGGCCATCGAGCAGAAAGCCGAAGCGTCGCTGGATCTCGTCGGCCGGCACCTTCAACAGTCGGAAGATCGTCTCCTGCACGGCAGGATCAGTGATCCTGATCGAACCGGATCCAAGCTCGTTACCGTTGTAGACCGCGTCATAGTGCATGGCCCGGCACTCCCACGGCGCTGACTCAAGCTTGTGGTAGTCATCCGGGTGCGGCGACGTGAACGGATGGTGTGCCGGCATGTGCTCACCCGACCCGGCGTCCAGCTCGAAGAGGGGGAAGTCAACAATCCAGCAAAACGCATGCGCCACGGTTGGGGTGTGCTCCGGACGACGGGTCAACTCGAGGCGAATCTGGCCCATCGCCGGCAAGCCGACGGCGGTGCTGGCAATGGCAGCGAGCAGCAGATCGCCCACCTCACCACCAATGCTCTCGAGTGTCTCGGCGCCGAACGCCTTGACCCCCTGCCCTTCCCACCCGGCATCCGTCCGCCTGGCCCAGAGCAGGCCACCGAGCCCGTTCGACTTCGCGACAGCGGCCAGCGCGTCGATGTCCTTCCTCGTCAGCGATGCACCACCGGGCACGCGGATCCCGCGCAGCGTTGCGCCAGCCGTGATGCCATCATGCACGAAGGCGGCAGCGTCAGGCCGGACATGCGCAGTCCAGTTCTCGAGCTCGAATCCGTAGCGCAGATCCGGTTTGTCGATTCCGAACCGCTCCATTGCATCCGCCCAGCGCAGGCGCGGGAACGGCGTTGCAACGTCGTGCCCTGCCTCTCTCCAGAGCGCGACCAGCACGCGTTCCACGGTGGCCTGCACGTCTTCCTGCGTGACGAATGCACATTCGATGTCAATCTGCGTGAACTCCGGTTGACGATCCGCTCGCAAGTCCTCGTCACGAAAGCAGCGAGCGATCTGGAAGTAGCGATCGAATCCGGCGACCATCAGGAGCTGCTTGTAGATCTGCGGCGACTGCGGCAACGCGTAGAATTCACCCGGATGCACGCGACTCGGCACGAGGTAGTCGCGCGCTCCTTCCGGGGTCGTCTTGGTGAGAATCGGCGTTTCGATCTCGAGGAACCCGTGCGACGACATCGCCTGGCGCGCGACCTGCAGCAGCCGGTGCCGGAGCATCAGGTTCGCCTGCAACTCCGGGCGACGAAGGTCGAGGATCCGGTGCTTCAGCCGCAACTCCTCGGCAGCGAGCTTCTCGTCTTTCCCTCGCGCCACGGGAATTGCGGGCGTGACGGCCGGTCCGACGATGCGGAGCGCCGTGACCTGCAGCTCGACGCCGCCGCTTTCCAGATCGCGGTTGACCATCTCGCTGGGACGCTCCGCGACGACGCCCTCGACTTCAACCACCGTCTCGGCACCGAGCCGGCCAGCCGCCGCGATCACGTCAGCGGGAGAGAAGCGCGGATCGCAGGTGGCCTGTACGAGCCCGGCACGATCACGGAGGTCGAGAAACACGATCGACCCAAGGGAGCGTGTGCGGTGCACCCAGCCCCCCAGGCGAACAGTCCGGCCAATATGCTCCGCACGAAGTTCGCCGCAGAGATGACTGCGACGCGACGTGGCAAACAGTGAACCTTCGGTCACGCAACGAGCTCCCGACGCCGCTCGCGCGACGCAAAAAGAGAAATTCCAATCACGGCGCCAACGGTATCGGCGACCCAGTCGCGCCGATCCATCCGGCGTCCTGGAATGAACTGCTGGTGCCATTCGTCAGCAGCCGCAAGCGCAGAGACCAGCGCAAACCAACCCATCAAGCCACGCCAGCCCCGACCGCGCGCTGCCCAGACCACCGCGGTGCCAAGACATGCATATGCAACGAAATGCACCACCTTGTCGCTGTGCTTCGGCATCGCTGGCGGCGTTGGCCACGAGGTGGCGGCAAGGATCGCAAGAAACACGACGACCGGCACCAGCCAGCGAATCCGTCCGGCAACCGGACGGCCAGCGTGCCGACTGAACGGCGCGAACGTCAGAATGCCTCCGCGCCGGCGAGCCGTTGCATGAATGCCGCCGCCGACGAAGCATGCGTGAGATCTTCACGGACCGACTCATTCCGCAGGATCCTCGAGATCCGTCCCAGCGCGCGCACGTGAGCGCCCCCGGCACTTTCGGGACCGATCAGCAGAAAGAACAGCGACACCGGTCGGCCGTCGAGCGCATCGAAATCGATCGGCGACGGGGCGACGCCGGCGGCAACGATGATCGATTCGACTTCGCTCGTCCTGCCATGCGGAATGGCGATCCCGTAACCGATCCCGGTGCTCGAGAGCTGTTCGCGGTCCCGGACCGCCGTCACGATCCGTTCAAGCGACGCCGCGCTGGACGACGGCAGCGCGAGCTGGACCAGCTCGCGCACGACGTCGTCCTTTGACTGGCTTGCGAGCGGCACCTTGACGCGCTCCGGCGACAGGAGATCGGACAGCACTCTCGAGAGGTTTCAGAGGAAGGGCGTAAGCTAGCAGCGCCCTCGCGTGCAGGGTAGCGTTTTGCACTGCAAGGCATTGCAGCACAACTGTTTGGCGGTCACCAGCCGACGCGGGTCAGCGGCCTCGTGCCGGCGTTTGCGTCACGGTGCGTTAGTTTGCGGGGTGACCGCGCCAACAGCCAATCTGCTTGATCTCGCGCCACGCGACGCCGCCGCAGCCTTGGCCGACGCCATGTCGGATTTCGGGCAGCCTGCCTATCGGGCCGATCAGGTGCTTCGTCGCCTGTGGGTGAACCCCGCCGCGGACTTCGACGCGATGTCCGAACTGCCTGCCTCGCTTCGCGGGCAGCTTGCTGCGCGATTTTCGATGCCTCGCCTGACGTTGGCCGCCCGACAGAAATCCGCTGACGGCACGGAGAAGTTCCTGTTCACGCTCGCCGATGGGCAGGCGATCGAGACGGTCGCGATTCCGGATGGGAACCGGATGACGTTCTGCATCTCGTCACAGGCGGGATGTGCGCTCGCGTGCGCCTTCTGTGCGACGGGCGCAATGGGATTTCAGCGGAACCTCGCTGTCCATGAAATCGCCGGGCAAGTGCGTGAGCTCGCGCTGCTTGATCCACCGATCCGCGCGACGAACATCGTGTTCATGGGGATGGGTGAGCCGCTCATGAACTGGAAAGCCGTGAGCCCGACGCTGACCGTGCTCAACTCCAGCGATGGCCTTGGCATCGGCGCGCGTCACATCACCGTGAGCACCGTCGGCGTGTTGCCCGGGATCATCGCGCTTGGTGAACGTCCGGAGCAGTTCAGGCTCGCGATATCGATTCACGCTCCGAACGATGCCTTGCGCCGGGATCTGATGCCGGTCAACACCAAGTACCCGCTCGCGGACGTCATCGAGGCGGCGGGGGCCTTCGACCGTCGGGTGACGTTCGAGTACGTCATGCTTGGCGGCGTGAACGACGCGCGACAGCACGCAGAGCAGCTCGCCGTACTGGCGCGCGAATGCAAGGCTTTCGTGAACCTCATTCCGCTGCACCCTGGCGGCGCGCTCGGGTTCACGCCAACGCCGCGCGATACGATCCGTCAATTCGCCGCGTGGGTCCGGGGCGCGGGCGTCGAGGTTGCGGTGAGACGCAGTCGCGGGCTGGATATCAGCGCCGCATGCGGTCAGCTGCGGGTCGAGAAGATCGGTCGGCGGACGGCACCCGCGACCCCATAGTCGAGTCGAGTTCACGCCCGCACAATCGTGCGGTCAGGGATGGAACGCTTCCATCGGTAGCTTGAACGCGCTCCCAAGTCGAACGGTGAGGTCGAGCCCCCGCTTCAGTGAATCGCGACCGCGTGTCACCTCTGCGCCTCCCAGGACACGAGCCATTCGTTCCGCCGCCTCCGGCCTGTCCGTGTAGTCGATGATCAGCGTCTGGCTCCGCCGCCCCTGAGGATCGTTCCCCCACGCGACGACATCGAACCCGCGGTCCCTGAGCAGAAAGGTGGCTCGACGCGCGAGCCCGCTGACTCCACTCGAGTTCAGCACCTCGACGATGACCGGCGCGCCTTTCGGAGCGCTTGTGGTGTCGCGAAGCGCAACGACGGTGTGGTTGGCGAGGAACTTGCGAGCGCCGGCAATTCCGGTGGCCGAGACGGCAAGTACTGCAACAGCAACGAACAGCAATCTCCCACGCGTCATCGCACGGCGTTCCACATCGCGACGGTTTCCCGATGGAGCCCCTTCCCTTCGCGCAGCGACCACTCCAGGCGCACTTTCACGACCTGCCGAAAGACACCGTCGAAGTCGTCCGGCACCATCTGTGCGAGCCACGCGCGCTCCGAGACCATGAAGCGCCTGCCCGGTTCGAGAAAATCCGCCATGAAGAGCGCCCGTCCGGTGCGCGCCCAGGAAGGATTCCCGAGTGTGTGCCAGCGAATCGCGTCGAGCACATCGCGACGGGACTCGTGCAACGACGCGAGCTTCGACGCAGCGGCCGGCCCATGCAGGATCTCACTCGGGGAATCGGGGTCGCCGGACAGTGCCCGGAGCAGCGGCTCGTCCGCGTCGCGCAGCGCGTCATGCCAGAGTCCCGCGTCCCGCCATGCGTCGCGTTCATCGGGTTGGATCTGCATGCGTATTGCCCAGCTCTCGAGCACTCGTGTCACGCGCGCAATGTGCTCACGTCGCTTGGGTACAGCGACCGCCCAGTCGGGCAGTGGTGGAAAATGCAAGTCGTGCGGCGTCATGAACGGAGTGGGAATGGTTCGCCCAGGCGATGATTGTCGAGCAGTCTGATGACGCCGATGCGAGCCGCGATGATCGCATAGCAACCCGTCACCGCGACCGGGACCGGGGCGAGATACGTGGCATCAACGATATCGAGATAGTCCAGCGACGCTTGCGGTACTGCGCGCAGTTGCTCCAGGCCGATCTCACGCAGCTGCACCGCATCGCGAATGCCATCGTGTCCAAACGCATCAGCGATCACGCGCAGTGCTGCGGACAGACAACGCGCGGCCTCGCGATCATCGCTGCTCAGGTAGCGATTCCGGCTCGACATCGCGAGCCCGTCCGGCTCCCGGACAATCGGGGCGACGTCGAGCGTCACAGGGAAATCCAGGTCGCGAACGAGTGCCTGAATGAGGGTCGCCTGCTGCAGATCCTTCTGCCCGAAGACGGCCAGATCCGGTTGCACCAGATTGAACAGCTTGGTGACGACCGTCAGCACGCCAGCGAAGTGTCCCGGTCGCAGGGCTCCCTCCCAGCGGTCCGCAATCGCCTCTGGCACCACGGCGATCGCTCGTGGCCCCGGGTACATGACGTTGACGTCCGGGACAAACGCAACGCGTGTGCCTCGTGCCTCCGCAGCCGCGAGATCGGCAGACTCCGTTCGCGGGTACCTGGCCAGGTCCTCGGTTGGTGCGAATTGCAGTGGATTGACGAAGATGCTCAGGACGACACACTCGCACGCGGCGCGAGCGCGGTCGATGAGCGAGAGGTGCCCGGCATGCAGCGCGCCCATCGTCGGCACGAAGCCAACGCGCATCCCGCGTGCCCGGGCAGCGGCCACGGCCTTCCTCAGCGCCTCGCCATCACGCACGACCTGCATGCTCAGGAGAAGCTCGTCGCGTCGCTGGGATAGCGACTGGCGCGGACATCATCAGCGTACTCGGTCACCGCGCTCTTGACGATGCCAGCGACATCCGCGTATCGCTTGAGGAACTTCGGATGGAATCCCTCGTTGAGGCCAATCAGGTCAGGAAGCACCAGAATCTGGCCATCGCAGTCGGGACCGGCGCCAATGCCGATGGTGGGAATCTGCAGCGACTTCGTGATTGCCGCGGAAAGCCCTGCAGGCATCAGTTCGAGGACGATCGCGAAGCATCCCGCCTCCTGCAGCGCCAGCGCGTCGGTCATGAGCTGCTGGGCCACAGCCTCTTCCCGCCCCTGCACGCGAGCGCCGCTGAGGGCGGTGTCGCTCTGCGGTGTGAACCCGATGTGACCCATGACCGGAATACCGGCATCGATGCACGCGCGAATCGCATCGAGCGCAGCACGCCCCGCACCCTCGAGTTTCACCGCCGTGCAATCGGTCTCCGCCATCGCGCGACCGGCGTTCCGAACGGCCTCCGTTGCGGTCACCTGGTATGTCATCCACGGCATGTCGAAGATCAGCATGGCACGGCGTATGCCGCGACGTACGGCCGCGGTATGCCAGATCATCTGGTCGATGGTCACGCGGCGGGTCGAGGTGTGTCCGGCGATCACCATGCCGAGCGAATCGCCGACCAGCACCACGTCCACTCCGGCCGCGTCAACCAGCCGCGCGAAGAGCACGTCATACGCCGTTGTGGCGACGATCCTGGCGCCCGCGGATTTCATCGCCTGCAGGTCGCGAATCGTCACGGGCTTTCCGACGCTGGCCGGTGAAGGTGTCATGCTCGCGCTCATCGTGTACCTCAGGAAGGAAAGGCGTCCCATCCGCCCGTCCAGCGACGTTCGTGGCGGCTGTGGTGATCCGGAATGGTATCCATGCCGGCGTGAATCCGTGCCGCCGCGATGGCCTCGGCCGCCTCCGCAACACCGACGAGCGCAGACAGCTCTCTCTGCCAGAAGTCGCGGTCGAGCAGGCCTGGATGTGGCACCAGCAATTCGCGTGAGGTGACCGTGATGCCCTTCGCCCACACAATATCCAGGTCGAGTGTGCGAGGCCCCTTCGGGACGGTTCTCTCCCGGCCGTGACGGTGTTCCATCGCCTGCAGCTCCGCAAGCAGTGCCGGGAGAGAGAGGAGGCAGTCCAGGAGCACCATCTGGTTGAGAAACGGAGCCTGCGGCACGCCCAGCGCGACCGTCTCCTCGACGGACGTCATCGCAAGGATGGTGACGCACTCCAATGACGCGATGCACGCCATGCCACTTTCCAGCAAGCCGAATCGGTCATTCATGTTGCTGCCAAGCGCAACAGCCACCCGGTGCGGCGATGCAGTCATCTCTGCACGCCCGTTTCGACCACGACTTCGGCATAATCGAGCATACCCGGCAGCAGGACGTGCGGTTTCCGTACCGCCACCCGTGCTCCGGTCACATGCACATGAGTCGCAGCATCGGACGCAATACGCTGCGCAATGGTCTCCAGGAATCGATGCGGTCCTGACTCGATCACAGCGGCGACGATGCCGTGGAGGTCCCGGTAGTCCACATGAATGGACCCATCAGTCGCTCCTTCAGCCCACACCGTCAGATCAATTTCGAGCGGCTGCGGATACTCTGCCTCGTGCGGAAGGATGCCCACCGGCACGTGGAAGCGCATGTTGCGAAGGGTGATTTCGACGGAAGACGTCATCGGCGGCCGTGAGACAGGAGGTGGCGGGCCTGCCAAAGATACGCGGTGCGGTCAGCCCGTGGCATGCGTGTGTCCCACCGCGCCGGCGTGCTCATCGAGGCCGCCGCGCAACGATCGCACCAGGTCGAGCGCTTCCGTGATCGATGACTCGGCAGCCTGCACGATCGCACTCCCGACCACAACGCCGTCAGCGAGAGCACCCACGCGACGTGCCTGCTCGGCGGTGCTGATCCCGAAGCCGACGCAGATGGGAATCGACGTCACGCTGCGCAGCCGTTCAATCGTCTCCGGCAGATCACTCGCGAGCACATCGCTGACGCCGGTCACGCCAAGACGACTGATCAGGTAGACAAAGCCACTGCCGTGTTTCGCAATGGCCGCCATGCGTGCGGCCGGTGTTGTAGGCGCAACGAGGCGCACATACGCCAGTGATGACTCGCCGAACCACGCCTCGCGCTCACTGTCGGCACCGAGTGGCAGATCCGTCACGAGCACTCCCGATACGCCTGCCTGCGCTGCGCGCTCGAGCGCGTCGGATCCTGCACTGAGGATCGGATTCAGGTAGCTGAACAGCACCACCGGGATTCGCAGGCGCGACGTCCGTACGAGTTCCAGCGCGCCATCGAAGTGCATTCCCTGCGCGATTGCAGTCTGCGAACTCCGCTGGATGACCGGACCATCTGCCAGTGGATCGGAGAATGGCACCCCGAGTTCGATGCAGTCGGCGCCCGCGGCCTCGAGGCCCTGCAGGAGTTCCACCGACCGGGCCCGATCGGGATGGCCGGCCGTGACGTACGTGACGAGCGCCTTTCTGCCGCTCGTCCGCAGCCCCTCCAGGTGCGCTGTGAGCCGGTCCGCCCCGCGACGCATCAGACGACATCCAGGATCGGGTGCTGCATCATCGTGCCCACGTCCTTGTCACCGCGCCCGGACACACACAGCAGCACCGGCTCGGTGTCGCTCCAGCGGCCGGCGTTGTCCGTGATCCATGCGACGGCGTGTGCGGTCTCCAGCGCCGGGATGATGCCTTCGAGTCGGCTCAGCAGTGCAACGCCGCGAAGCGCACTCTCATCGGTGACGGCCACATACTCGGCACGTCCGGTTGTCTTCATGTACGCGTGCTCCGGCCCCACCCCGGGATAATCCAGCCCGGCACTGATGCTGTGCGCCGGATGCACCTGCCCGTGTTCATCCTGCAGCAGCAACGAGAGCGATCCGTGCAGCACGCCCGGCGTGCCCGCACTCAGCGTGGCCGAGTGCCGACTCGTGAGAACACCTTCACCCGCCGCTTCAACCCCAACGAGTTCGACGTCAGCGTCGCCGACGAATGCGTGAAAGATGCCCATCGCGTTCGACCCGCCTCCGACGCACGCGACGACCGTGCGTGGCAGACGACCTGCAACTCGCAGCATCTGCTCGCGCGCCTCGTTCCCGATGCATGCGTGGAAGTCCCGGACCATGCGGGGATACGGCGCCGGCCCGACCACGCTCCCGATGATGTAGTGACTCGTCTCGACGTTGGTCACCCAATCGCGAATCGCCTCGCTGGTCGCATCCTTGAGCGTTCGGGTGCCGCCGGTCACGGGCACGACCCTGGCGCCGAGCAGCTGCATGCGGAACACATTCAGGCTCTGGCGATGCGTGTCTTCTTCGCCCATGTAGACGACGCACTCGAGGCCGAACTTCGCGCACACGGTCGCTGTCGCAACACCGTGCTGCCCCGCGCCGGTCTCGGCGATGATGCGGCGTTTCCCCATCCGGATCGCGAGCAGGACCTGCGCCAACGCATTGTTGATCTTGTGCGCACCGGTGTGGCAGAGGTCTTCACGCTTCAGCCAGACAGGGGCGCCGACGCGCGCGCTCAGCCGTGGCGCAAAACCGAGCGGAGTCGCGCGCCCGACGAACGACTCGAGCAATCCATTCAGCTCGGACTGGTAGGCGGCATCCGTCTTGATCGCCTCATACGCCGCCGTCAGCGCGTCGAGCGCCGGGATAAGTGTCTCGGGGACGTACCGGCCACCGAACGGGCCGAAACGGTCACTGAGTGTTGCCACCGGCTCCTGCATCGTTGCCATTCACTGCACTCCTGCGAGGGACAATTGTTCGTCCACGCTGTCGCCGCGAGCCGCCGCGATGAATCGCCGGACGCGGAAGTGATCCTTGATGCCAGGCGCAGACTCCACACCCGAGGAAACATCCACAACGTCCGGGGCGAGCAGGCGGATCCCCGTCTGCACATTCGCCTCGGTGAGACCACCCGCCAGGACGAGCAGAGCGCCAGAGTCGGGCGCGTGGTGCACCGCACGAACCGGGACCTGAATCGCGCGCCAATCGATGGTCACGCCGGTGCCGCCCATGGCACCTGCGACAAACGCGTCCAGCACCACACCGTCAGCGACGGTGAACAGCGCGGCGGCACGATCGTGGTCGAACGACTCGGGCGGAACACGCAACGCCGCCCATATTCCGCCGGGCCAGCGTTCCCGCAGCTCCACGATGAGTCGTGGTGAGGGATCACCGTGCAGCTGGATGACATCCGCGCCAGCAGCCATGCCGGACCGCACGATGTCATCGACTGGTTCGTGACCAACAACGACCACCCGCGTCGCCGTTCCTGCCGCATCGAAGACAGCGCGAGCACCCTCGGGCGATACGCGGCGCGGCCCACCGGCAAAGATGCAACCCACATATCTCGCCCCGGCGGAGACGGCCGCGGCCGCGTCCTCAGGTCGAACGAGCCCACAGATCTTGACGGATGGCGACGTACTCACGCGTTGCGCTTCCGTCGCGGCACGCCAGTGAGCGCTGCGACAGCCTCCGCTGGCGTGTCGGATGCCGAGATCATCGAGCCGACCAGCACCGCATCAGCTCCGGATGCGGCCGCCAGTTCCACGTCCTCACGCGAACGCACGCCACTCTCGTAGATGGCCACGTGCGTGACGGGTATCAGCGGGAGCAGCCGTGTGCTCGTCACGCCATCGACTTCGAGCGTCTCGAGATTGCGGTTGTTGACACCGATCAACAGCGCTCCGGCATCCAGTGCCATCGCCAGCTCGACCTCGTCGCGCACTTCGACCAACGGCTCGACACCAAGCTTGCGCGCCACCAACACCAGCTCAGCGAGCGCCGTCGCGGTCAGCGCTCGCGCGATCAAGAGCGCGGCAGACGCGCCTGCCTGTCGTGCCTCCGCAAGTTGCACCGCATCGGTGATGAAATCCTTGCGGATGCATGGGCCCACGCCGAGCGCCGCCGCGACGCGAAGATCGGCGAGAGTTCCGCCGAACTCAGTGGGCTCCGTGAGAATCGAGAACGCCGTTGCGCCGCCCACGGCATATCGCCGCACCTGGGCCTCGGCGTCGAGCGATGCATTGATCGCACCGCGTGACGGCGAGCTGCGCTTCAGTTCCGCGATCACCGCGACGTCGGCGCGACCTGAGATCGCGGCGAGAATGTCGGCCGGCATCGGAGTCGAGAGAGCCGCCGACTCCCGCACGTCATAAGGGATGGACGCCCGGGCAGCCGCCGCGCGCGCCGCACTTGCCGAACTCAGCCTTCCGAGTGGCCCTGTGGGTGGGGTCCAGACGCGAGCCACTTGCATTTCGGGATTCCTTCGGCAATAGTCTTCGGCAGTTCTTCGGGGTTATCGACCCGTCCGAGTAATCTAGCGCAGTCTCTTCGTCCTCTGCATCCGCCGGAGTCGGTCTCATGTCGCTCACCAAGCGCCAGCGCGAAATCCTGACGTTTCTCTCGCTCTATTCCGACGAAAACGGATACGCGCCTAGCTTCGAGGAGATCGCCGAGCACTTCGGTTTCACGAGCCTCGCGACGGTGCACGAGCACCTCAGCAATCTCGAGCGGAAGGGGTACATCCGCCGCGGATACAACGAGAGCCGAGCGATCGAGATCCTGCCGTCGGACGCATCGCCGCGGTTCGTCGAGCTGCCGCTGCTTGGTCTCGTTGCCGCCGGCGTGCCGATCGAGGCGTCAATGACGGGCGAAACGATGGCGATTCCGCCCGACATGCTTCGCAAGACGGGGAATCACTATGTCCTGAAGGTCCGCGGCAACTCCATGATCGATGAGCAGATCCGCGATGGGGACTTCGTCGTCGTCAACGAGCGGCAGACTGCTGACAACGGCGAGATGGTCATCGCGCTTCTCGAGCGGACATCCGCGACGGTCAAGCGGTACTACCGCGAGAAAGACGGCCGGATTCGGCTGCAGCCCGCGAATGACACCATGGATCCGATCTTCACCGACGAACGCAGCCTGCTGATCCAGGGGGTCGTCGTGGGCGTCTTGCGCCGGTACTCATGACAGCGCCGACTTCGTTTCGGGGCCTCCGGACCGCGATCTATGCCGTGTCGGACCTCACGGCTGCGACTGCGTGGTACACCGGCGTGCTGGAGTGCGAACCGTACTTCAATGAAGACTTCTACGTCGGCTACAACATCGGCGGGTTCGAACTTGGGCTCGTGCCGGAACCGGATCTGCCCGCCGATCGCGATGCGGCCGGCGTGGCGTTCTGGGGTGTCGACGACGCGGAGGCTGCATACGCGAGACTGGTCACCTGTGGGGCGCATGACTACGAGCCGGTACAGGACGTGGGTGGCGGGGTGAAGATCGGGGCGGTGCGAGACCCGTTCGGCAACGTTCTCGGCATCGTGGAGAACCCGCACTTTCAGCTCCGGCCCCAGTAGGCGACTGCCTCAAGTCACAGGGAAACACATCCGAGACTCGACGGTGATATTCCGATCCGCCGGTTGGCAGGTCGGGCACCCCATCATCATCGGGCTCGTGGCATGCGGCTGGTTCTCCTCGACCATGACCAAGACGTCGCTTCGGCACATCGCCGCGCATTTCGCACCGTGCGTCCAGAGTGGGAAGTGGTCCTGGCGACGAGCCACGATGCAGCGCTGAAGGCGATGGACGACGCGTGCACGGACGTCGTCATCGCGGCGCTCGGAAAGGCGCCGCAGGAAGCGGCGGCACTGTTCGAGACGGTCAAGGCACGGTCTCCGTCCACGATCAGGATTGCGCTGTCGGAGTTCGCTGAGCGCTCAGTGGCGCTGCGGCTCGAGAAGAGTGTGCACCGTTTCCTGCACAAGCCCTGCGACACGTACATGCTCGCAATGCTCATCGAGCGAAGTGCGACGCTTCGCGACATCGTGCACGACACAAAGGTGCTCGACGCGATTGGCGGACTCGAGTCGATCCCGCGGCCGCCCGTGACGGTGCTCGCGCTCGAGAAGGTGATGGCTGACCCGAACGCCGGTGTCATCGCCGTCGCAGCCGTCATCAGCCGGGACGCGGCGTTGACGGCCAGGTTGCTTCGCGTTGTCAACAGCTCGTTCTTCGGCGTTGGGCGTCAGGTCACGCGCGTGGATGCCGCAGTGAATTTTCTCGGGTTGTCGCTCGTCCGGGCAATCACGCTCGCCGACGGAGCGACTCGCTCGTTCACTGTGGCGCCAGACGTCCTCGACCTCGACGAATGGAACATGCATGCGGTCCGCGTCGCCGCGACCGCTCGCGATATCGCGCGTGCCGTACGCCGGGAGGACGTATCGCTGGCCGACGAGGCGTTCCTCGCGGGGCTGCTTCACGATGTGGGCCAGGTCGTGATGGCCGGTGTCGCGCCAGATGCATGGAGAACGATCGAAAAGAAAGCGCAGTCATCCGGCACGGCACTGAACGAGATCGAACATCACGCGGGTGGAGTCTCACACTCCATGGTCGGCGCGTACCTGCTGAGCCTCTGGGGGTTGCCTTCGAGCATCGTCGAGGCGGTCGCGTTTCACCACACACCGGAAGCGCTTCCTGGCGCGATCTTTGACGCCTCGATTGCGGTCCACGTGGCGGATGCCCTCGCAGCACGCTCACACGATCGTGCGTCACCCGCATTACACCAGGCGTGTGTCGAAGCTGCCGGGATCACGGCTGACCAGTTGCAGGAGTGGCGCGCCCGGTATGGTACGCTCGAGGTAGCCGCGTAAGCCTGGCCGAGCCTCTCAGTCAAGCCGTGGACGCCGTCGCGAGACGGTCCAGAACCTGCAACGCGGCGCCGCTCCGCAAGACACTCTTCGCTTCCTGCACAAGGTCGGCATATTGCGCGGTACCTCGATGCACGTAGAGCGCCGCGGCAGCATTCAGCGTCACTGCCGCCTGCGCCGCTGGAGTACCTCCGCCACTGAGCACGCCACGAACAATTGCGGCATTTTCTGACGGATCTCCCCCCGCCAACGACTCGGCGGTCAGGCCGCTGCACCCGTGATCCGCCGGGTCGATGGTCCAGATCCGAACCGGGTCGTCACCGCGCAGCTCACGCACATGTGTCACACCCAGCGGCGAGACTTCGTCCATGCCAGGTTCGCCGTGCACGACAATCGCGTGTACCGTGCGTAACTCGCGCAGCGCCCCCGCGATGAGATCCAGCCGCCCGTGATCGGCGACGCCGATCACCTGACGTCCCGCCGAAGCGGGGTTCGCCAATGGTCCGATCATGTTCATGACCGTGGGGATCGCGAGTTCGCGTCGCACCGGCCCGACGTGGCGCATTGCGGGGTGCATGAGGGGCGCGAACATGAAGACCAGACCGGTTTCCCTGAGGATCGTCGCCATCCGTTCCGGCGTCAGGTCGATCTTCACGCCCATGGCTTCCAGAAGATCCGCACTCCCGCTGCGGCTGGTGAAACTGCGGTTCCCGTGCTTGGCGATGCGCACGCCGCATGCGGCAGCGAGAATCGCCGCTGCCGTCGAGATGTTGAACGTGGTCACCGCGCCGCCGCCCGTACCGCACGTGTCCACGAGCACCGACGAATCCGCCGAGTCGAGCGTGATCATCGCACGCCGCAGCGCGCGCGCGGCACCGGCAACCTCTGCTGACGTTTCGCCCTTCACTCGAAGCCCCATCAGCAGCGCGGCCACTTGCGCCGGCGTCGCATTTCCCGACATCACCACGTCGAACGCGCCGCCGGACTCCTCAGCGGTCAGGTCGTGCCCCGAGGCCAGTTGCCGAACGGCGTGCCGCAACACGTCGTCCGTCATCGCACCACCCGTCCCGCCACATGCGTGACCCGCGGAGCCTTCACGTGGCCAACAATTCGGGCAACAACCGCTCCGCGAGACCTGCCTGCGTTGCCACCAGCGCGATGATCAGCCCGAGCAAACGCACGCGATCCACGTCCGCCTCGGTGAAGACTCCCTGTTGGTTGCGATTGGCGACGTTCACAACGCCAACCAGCTCTTCCCGGTACACCAGCGGGAAACAGATGAAACTGCCGGACGTGAAGTACTCGTCCTTGAGCAATGGATGCTGGCTGGCCTGCGTGGCATCCGTCACCAGGATGACCTGGCGACTTGCCGCAACCTTGCCGGCCACGCCACTGCCAATGGCCACGCGATAGCCATCGCGCACGTCACGCGCCCCCCCTCTCGCGGCGGCGAGATAGAGCATGCCTGGCTCAGGGGCCCGCATCATCAGTGAAACCCGCTGTGCCTGCATGTCCTCGCCAACCAGCGTAAGCAGCTCGTCGGCGAGCCCGCGCGGATCAGGATCGATGGCATCCATCGACAGCACGCGATCGATCAGCGCGACGGTGCGTTCCCGGTCACGGAGCTCTTCGTTTCGACGATGCAACTCAATGTGCGCCTGCTCGGTCTGGCCGAGCGCCGCCTCCAGTTGCTGCTGCAGGATCTCTGAGCGGCGATGAAAACGGCGGGCATCCTCCTGAATGCGGCTCGTCTCACGTTCGAGCTGCACGATGCGGGCACTCTCGGCACCATCGGACGCGGCCTGTGTCTGCGACGAAAGCCGTGTCTCGAGTTCGACGAGACGCCGATCATACTCGCCGTGAATGCGTTGCGTGACGGATTCGAGGGTGACGACGGCCTCGCGCCGTGCCTCCATCTCGGCAAACCGCGCGAACGCCAGGTCGAAGAGCGCGGCATTCGGCAGGAACTTCTCGATGGTGCGCCCGCCAAAGAACTTCTTCGGCTCAACGACCGTCAGGACACCGCCAAGCGTACCGTCGAAGCGAAGCCCCCGGATCGACAGCGTCGCGTTCTCGACCGGCGGCAGCCCGAGCAGCCGCGCGAAATCCGCAGCGCGTTCCGTCACGTCGACAAACGTCGACCCCGCGGCGATCCCTTGCCTGACGCTGATCGGAAGCTGATCGAACGCGACTTCCAGTTTCGTCGGACGCGAACCGCCGACGGAAGATGGACTGAGCCGATCCGTCAGGAGTTCGCGCCTGCCATCGTATCGGAAGTACGCGAGATACGCTCCACGGTCGAGCTCGGCCAATGCCTCGCCCAGAACGCCGATGGCTCCACCCAGATCGGGTGCGACGGCCAGCGAGTGCGCCAGGGACGCCAGAGTGCGAGGTGCCATCAGAGTGACGTTGGGTGGTCGGAGTGCGCGCCTGACACACGTATACTGCCGCACCAAGGGTGACGGACTCGTGGGGGCTTGTCAATGCGTTGTGCCATCACGACTTGTCACGCTTGCCGTCTTGCTTGAAGTCGCTTCCGGGGCGGCCTAGCTTTCTGCCAATGTCGCGTCGCAGCCTTCAGCTTGTCATGCAGTATGACGGTGGGAACTTCGCGGGATGGCAGCGACAGCCTGCGCAGCGGACGATTCAGGGTACCCTTGAAGAGGGTCTCGCGAGACTGATGCAGACGCACGTACTCGTCACCGGCGCGGGACGTACAGATGCCGGCGTGCATGCAACGGGGCAGGCCGTGAGCATCACCGTGCCAGAGAGGTGGGAGGCGAGCAGGCTCAGGCGTGCGCTCAATGCGGTGCTCCCCCGTGATGTGCGGTGTGCCTCGATTCACGAGATGGTCCCGGAGTTCCATGCCCGTTTCAGCGCGAGCGAGCGCCAGTATCGATATCTGGTTGGCACCGATGACGCTGCGAACAGCCCATTCCGCTTCAACCGGGAGTGGGCAGTGTCACGAGCGCCGGACGTCTCCAGACTGTCAGCTGAGGCCGCTGACATTTGCGGCGAACATGCCTTTCGCGCATTCGCCGTGAAAGGCACCGCAGGTCCTGACGACGACCACCGCTGTGAGATCCGGGTCTGCCGGTGGGAGACCCGACCAGGTGGGCTGGCGTTGGTCATAGCCGCAAACCGCTTCCTGCATCACATGGTCCGGTTTCTCGTCAGCACAATGGTCGAGGTTGGCACGGAACGACGGCCGCCAGGGACGCTCCTGTCCCTGCTCTCGGCGCCAACCAATCACGGCGTGTCGCCACCAGCCCCTGCCTGCGGTCTGTACCTTGAACGTGTCAGTTACCCGGCACACCTCTATCTCGATGGCCCGCCGGCGGTTGCTGGCTGAAACACGATGTCAACACCTCGCTTCCCTGTTCACTCACGCCACGCGCATCTGCGCATCTGGACTCGCACGATGGCCATTCGATTTTCGCTCCTGAGCGCGGCGCTCGTCGTCATCGCGTGCGAGGGCGTGCCCGCTGAGTCGAGTGAGGCACAGCGCCCGGCGACCTCGGCGTCGGCGCCAGCGCCCCGCGCGCCGACGCGCGCCGAGCAGGCGTCGTCGACGCTGCCCAACTCGCGGCGAACCGCAATCACCGAGGCGGTCGCCAGAGTCGCCCCTGCCGTGGTGACGGTGCAGACGGAAACCGTGCAGCAGGTTGCCGCAGATCCGTTCGAGATGTTCTTCGGTGGACGCAGTGGTCAACGGACACAAGCCGGCATCGGATCCGGCTTCATCGTCAAGTCGGATGGCGTCATCGTCACCAACGCCCACGTCGTGGCGGGTGCGACGAAGGTGAGTGTCGCGATGCGCGACGGACAGAGCTACGACGCAAAGCTGGTTGGCATCGATGAGATGAATGATCTGGCGGTGCTTCGCATCAACGCGACGCGGTTGCCGGTTGCCCCGATCGGATCCTCGACGGACCTCGCGATTGGTGAGTGGGCCATTGCGATCGGCAACCCCTACGGCTTTCTCCTCGGCAACACCGAGCCGAGTGTCACGGCGGGTGTGATCAGTGCGACGGGCCGCAATCTCGTGCCGCAACAGGGGCAGAGCGAGGGCGGTGGCACCTACGTCGACATGTTGCAGACGGATGCGTCGATCAACCCCGGCAACTCTGGTGGTCCGCTGGTGAATGCGATGGGAGAGGTGATTGGCGTCAACACGTCTATCTTCTCGCCGAGCGGCGCGAGCATCGGTCTCGGGTTTGCCATTCCGATCAATCGTGCGATGCGCGTTGCCGACGACCTGCTGCAGCATGGCGCCGTGCGGCATCCGTGGATTGGAGTGCGGCTTTTGCAACCCACCGGAACGTCCCTGCGCGATGCGCTGCGCTCTGGCGTCGTGGTCCGGAGTGTCGTGCTCGGGTCACCTGCGGCGCGCGCGGGCATCAAGCCTGGAGATCAGCTCGTGCGGAGCCGCGGACGTGTGCTGCGCAACATGTTCGACTGGGAAGGCGAGATGCTCGAACTTCGCGTCGGTGAGCCGGCGGCGATGGTCATCAGCCGTGACGGCAAGGAAGCGACCGTCAGCGTCACGCCGTCCGATTTGCCTGAAGTCGGGGCGAAGAAGGTGGAGGTGTTGCGTGAAGTTCAGCTCGTGACGCTGACACCAGCCATTCGCCAGGAACGAAACATTCGCACGGCACGTGGCGCGCTCGTTGTGAACGTCAGCGAGCGAATCATGGATCAGCTTGGAATTGCAACTGGCGACGTCATCATTGGCGTCAATCGAACCTCCGTATCCACCGCCGAAGAGGTTGCACGGGCACTCGAGCAACTTTCTGGCCGCGGGGTGATCCAGCTCATCATCGAACGACGCGGCGCAATGTTTTCCACTCAGTTCTCGATCCAGTGAACTCCTCGCCGCACACGAACTACTCGTCACCGCTCGCTGACCGGTATGCATCACCGTCGATGCTCGAGCTGTGGGGGGCGCAAAGCCGATACGGTCTCTGGCGTCGCCTCTGGCTGGCGCTGGCTGAAGCAGAGCAGCGGCTCGGCGTCGACATTCCGGACGCGGCACTGGCGGAAATGCGCGCGGCCGTCGACACGATCGACTTTGGGGCCGTCGCCGACTACGAGCGTCGTTTTCGGCACGACGTGATGGCGCACGTTCACGCCTTCGGCGACGCGGCACCTTCAGCCAAGCCGTTCATCCATCTGGGCGCGACGTCGGCGTACGTCACCGACAACGCCGACCTGATCCTGATGCGCCGCGGCCTGGAGATGCTTCGGGCCAAGCTGGCTGCCGCAATCCGTGCGATGGCGACCTTCGCACACGAGTGGCGCGCCGAGCCGACGCTCGGCTACACGCATCTTCAGTCTGCACAGCTCACGACGGTCGGCAAGCGATGCACTCTCTGGATCCAGGATTTCCTGCTCGACCTGGCTGACATCGAGTACCGCATCGCAACGTTGCCCTTCCGTGGAGTGAAGGGCACGACGGGCACGCAGGCGAGTTTTCTGTCGTTGTTTGACGGCAGCCACGAAAAGGTCCGGGAGCTCGACCGACTGGTGACGCAGGCGATGGGGTTTCCACGGCCACTCCCCGTGACCGGTCAGACATACAGCCGGAAGCTCGATGCGCAGGTGCTCGGGGTCGTCGCAGGGATCGCGGCGAGCGCCTCGAAGTTCAGCGGTGACATCCGTATGCTGCAGGCATTTGGCGAGATCGAGGAGCCCTTCGAACGGGAGCAGATCGGCAGCTCCGCGATGGCATACAAGCGAAACCCGATGCGCGCCGAACGCATCGCATCACTCGCGCGCTTTGTGCTTTCGCTCGAGCCCAATGCCAACCAGACGCACGCGGTGCAGTACTTTGAGCGGACCCTAGACGACTCTGCCAATCGGCGACTGGTGATTCCCGAATCGTTCCTTGCCTGCGACGCAATCCTGATTCTCGTGGCCAACATCGCGAAGGGGCTGGAAGTCCATCCGGAGCGCATTCGTCGTCGTGTGGACGATGAATTGCCCTTCATGGCCACGGAGGAGCTGATCGTGAACGCGGTCCGCGCCGGCGGCGATCGACAGGAGATTCACGAAGTGATTCGTGGGCATGCGATCGCTGCCGCACGCGCCGTCAAGGATGAGGGCATCCGGAACGATCTCCTCGAGCGGCTGACGGCTGACCCGGCGTATCCGGTGGACCTGGATTCGCTGAAGCATGCAGTGTCCCCTACCCGGTTCATCGGCCGGAGTGCAGAACAGGTCGACGAGTTTCTCGCTGAAGAGGTCGAGCCGGCGTTGGCCGGTCTCTCTCTCGACGAAACCGCTGCGGGAGCCGTGCGTGTTTGACGCTCGCCTGACGCCTGCGGGCGTCCCGACGACCCGGTTGCCGCTCTTTCATGCGGCGCGCGGCAAGGTCCGCGATGTCTACGAGGTTGACGACGAGCGACTGCTGCTCGTTGCGACCGACCGTGTCAGCGCGTTCGACGTCGTGATGCGGGAGGCGGTCCCGTACAAGGGCATTGTACTCACGCAAATGACTGCGTGGTGGCTGCGACGGCTCGAGTCGGAAGTCAGGCATCACATGATCTGCGCCGATGCCAACGAGATCATCGCGGAAGTGCCCGAACTTGCTCCGCACAAGGCAACGATTGCCGGTCGATCGATGCTGGTCAAGCGTGCCCGTATCGTCCCGATCGAGTGTGTGATTCGCGGCTACCTGAGCGGCTCGGCATGGAAAGAGTATGCGGCGACTGGCACCCTCGCAGGTGAGCGGCTTCCACACGGACTGCAGGAAAGTGCCGTGCTCTCTCCGGCACTTTTCTCGCCCGCGACGAAGGCCGTCAGCGGCCATGATGAGAACATCAGCGTGAGCAGGATGCGCTCGGTGGTCGGTGAGGATCACGCTCGTGAACTCGAGGCGGTGACGCGCCTCGTCTACGAACGTGGCAGTGCCCTGACCGCTGAGCGCGGCATCATCATCGCCGACACGAAGTTCGAGTTTGGTGTATGGCATGACCAGGTCATCCTCTGTGACGAGGTACTGACACCGGACTCGTCACGATTCTGGCCGGCGGCGAGCTACTCGCCGGGCGGGCCGCAACCGAGCTTCGACAAGCAACCCCTGCGCGACTGGCTGCAAGTGGAGCGCGACGCAGGTCGCTGGAATGGCGAGTCACCGCCGCCCCGATTGCCCGACGATGTCGTGGAGGCCACCAGTGTTCGCTATCTGGATGCCTTCACCCGGATTACCGGCGCGCCACTTGACATGAGCCGATTCGCATGACCTTCGCACAAGAGGGTCTCGGCGCGATGGCGCTGAGTGGCGTGACTGCCATTACCGTCCTTTCTGCTGCGGTCTGGCGTCGCAGTTGGTCGCTTTGGCTCTTAGGTATTCTCATGCTGATTCTGTCTGCGTGTGTGGCGTGGACCTTTCGCGATCCGTCGCGCGGGAGACCGCCGTCGGCCGGCGCCACAATCACTGCGACTTCACGCGCACCCCTGCGTGATGGTGCGTTGGCTGCGGTCTGCGGACCAGGTGCACCGCGCGCTGCTGAGCGTGCAGCGTGATGGCCCCCTCTGGCGTGAGGCCTGAGCGTCCTTCCGGAATGCGTCGTGCTGTCGTGCTGTTCCCCGGCGGGCTGACACTCGGCAATCTGTTCTTCGGGATCTTCGCGATGATCAGCGCCAGTCGCGGCGAATTCGGGCGCGCCGTGCTCTTCATCGTCTGTGGTGGCGTCTGTGACATGCTCGACGGTCGAGTTGCGCGCGCCACGAACTCCGGCACGGAATTCGGCGAGCAACTCGACTCACTGGTCGACGCGATTTCGTTCGGGCTCGCTCCGGCGATGATCACGTACTTTGCGGTGCTGACGCCATCCGACCCGGGGCGTGATCGCTGGTCGTGGATTCTCGTCTTCCTGTTCTGCATGTGTGCCGTGCTGCGCCTGGCGCGATTCAACGTCACGCAGGCCGGTGAAAAGAAGAACTACTTCATTGGCCTGCCGAGTCCAGCGGCCGGTGGAACGCTTGCGACATACCACTGGTTCGCCCAGACGCCGCTGTATCAGCAGACAGTCATCGGCGATCTTCCGTGGCACGAACTGGTGAAATACCTGATGGTCGGCCTCTCGCTGCTCATGATCAGCAACGTGCGCTATCCCGCATTCCCACGGACGGGGTTCCGTGACTGGAGGGGTGTGCTTGGCGCTGCCACGGTCCTCACCTGCCTGCTCGGTGCGATCTTCCTGCCGCGCGAGTTCTTCTTCCCGGCAGGCCTGATCTACGTCCTCGTCGGGCTGACCGGGACCATTCTTCAGTCGCTGAGCGATCGTCCCGACTCGTTGCCTGCGGACGCGATGATCGCGGAACGCCACTCTGCCGCCTCCGATGCGCTCACCACGTTCGATGCCAATCGCCAGCGCAAGCGGCGTCGGCCTCGTGGTGGGCCACCCGTGCCGCCAGAGGCACCGACATCCCCCTCCTCCCGCTCCGCGGACGAGCCCCGAGAATGAGTCGCTTTCGTGTCAGTGTTCACATCGTGCCCCGCAAGGGACTGCTTGACCCACAGGGCAAGGCCGTGACCGACGCACTTCACGCCCTGGGGTTCCCCGAGGTGGACGATACGCGCATCGGTCGCCATCTCGTCATCGATGTCAAGGCAGACAGCGCCGCTGCTGCCGAAGCGTCCGTCAAGGCGATGTGTGACAAGCTGCTCGCCAATCCCGTCACGGAAGACTATCAGATCGCCCTGACGGTGACGACGTGAGCATGAAGTTCGGCGTGGTGACATTCCCAGGCTCGAACTGCGATGTCGATGCACTGCATGCGGTCACGGACATTCTCGGCATGCCAGCCGTCTCGCTGTGGCACCGTGACCACGACACGCAGGATTGTGACGTCCTGATCCTTCCGGGCGGATTCAGCTACGGCGACGCGCTGCGAGCCGGTGCGATCGCCCGATTCAGCCCGATCATGCAGGAAGTCATTGCGCACGCCGAGCGGGGCGCCCCTGTGATCGGGATCTGCAATGGCTTCCAGATTCTCTGCGAGTCGCATCTCCTGCCGGGCGCGCTGATGCGGAACGCGGGTCTGCAGTTCATTTGCGACTGGGTGCACGTCCGTGTGGAAGGCCGTGCACCGATGTTCCTCAACAGGTATGCACCGGGGCAGGTGCTTCGCATCCCGATCGCACATGGTGAAGGGCGATTCGCGGCAGACGACGCAACACTCAATGCCCTTGAGGACAGTGGTCAGGTTGTCTTCCGCTACTGCAACGAACGCGGCGACGTCACGGCTGAGTCGAATCCGAACGGCGCGATGCGCAACATTGCCGGAATCACGAATGCCGCTGGGAACGTGCTTGGCATGATGCCCCATCCGGAACGGGCCGTGGAGTCACTGCTCGGTTCCACCGATGGATTGGCGCTGTTCGAATCCCTCCTCGCGCGGGTGGGGGCATGACACCCACACACTCGAGAGTTCAGCCCCGACCAGGCGATCCGGCCATCACCGCGGTCCTCGTTGCAGAACACGGATTGACACCGTTCGAATACGAGAAGCTCCTCGGGCTGCTCGGGCGGGAACCGACGTTCACGGAACTTGGCATCGTCAGTGCACTCTGGAGCGAGCACTGCTCATACAAGCACTCGCGGCCGGTGCTGAAGACTCTTCCGACGACCGCTGACTACGTGCTCCAGGGTCCGGGTGAAAACGCGGGCGTCATCAGCGTCGGAGATGGCCTGGCGGTGGCTTTCAAGATCGAGAGTCACAACCATCCGTCTGCCGTCGAGCCGTATCAGGGGGCAGCCACCGGTGTTGGCGGCATATTGCGCGACGTGTTCACCATGGGTGCGCGACCGATCGCCATGCTTAATTCGCTGCGCTTCGGGAGCCTCGAATCGCCGCGTGTCCGCTGGCTTGTATCCGGCGTTGTGAAAGGCATCGGCGACTATGGCAATTGCATCGGTGTCCCCACCGTTGCCGGCGACGTGATGTTTGATCCGGCGTACGAGGGGAATCCGCTCGTGAACGCCATGTGCGTCGGCCTCATGCGCGAGGAAGAGTTGATCACCGCCAAGGCGGAGGGCATCGGCAATCCCATCCTGGCGGTTGGCGCAAGGACGGGGCGCGACGGCATTCACGGTGCGAGTTTCGCCTCGGAGGATCTGAGCGAGGAGAACGAAGCCAAGCGGCCGCGCGTGCAGGTGGGTGATCCGTTCACGGAGAAGCTGCTGCTGGAGGCATCGCTGGAACTGATCCGCAGTGGGCACATCGTCGCCATTCAGGACATGGGTGCGGCCGGCCTCACGTCGAGCAGTGCCGAGATGGCGGAACGCGGCGACGTCGGCGTCGTCATCGACGTGACGAAGGTCCCGGTGCGCGAAGAAGGAATGACGCCCTACGAGATCCTGCTGAGCGAGAGCCAGGAACGCATGCTCGTTGTGGCGAAGCGTGGCCACGAGGAGCAGGCGCGGGCAATTCTCCGGAAATGGGATCTGCAGGCGGAAGTGATTGGCGAGGTCATCGCTGAGCCCGTGTACCGGGTGGTCGAAGGCGACCGCATCGTGGCGGAGTTTCCCGGAAGCCGGTTGGTGACGGAGTGTCCCCAGTATTCTCCCGAGGCGCGGGAGAGTGAAGCGATTGCCGCGCTCCGGGCCCAGGACCCTCACGCCGTCGTCGAGCGACCTGAGGAAGCGGATGCCGCCTGGACGTTGCAGCAGTTGCTCTCATCGCCGACGATTGCGAACAAGGCATGGATCTATCGCCAGTACGATTCACAGGTGCGAACGAGCACGATTGTTGGTCCCGGTGCTGCTGACGCGGCCGTGGTGAGGCTTCGCGGCACCAACAAGGCACTGGCATTGAAGACCGATTGCAACTCGCGATACGTCTATCTCGATCCACGAATGGGTGGACGGATTGCGGTTGCCGAGGCAGCGCGCAACGTGGCCTGCACCGGCGGCCGGCCGATGGCCATCACGAACTGCCTCAATTTCGGCAACCCGAAGAGGCCCGAAGTGTTCTTCCAGTTTCGCGAGGCGGTGTTTGGCATGGGCGATGCCTGCCGGGCGCTTGGAACGCCAGTCACTGGTGGGAACGTCTCGCTGTACAACGAGAACCCGCAAGGCGCAGTCTTCCCGACGCCGACGATCGGAATGGTGGGCCTGATCTCCGACCTGTCGCACATCACGCGAAGCGGGTTTACGGTGGCGGGCGACAGCATCGTGCTGCTCGGTGACAACACCAGCGAGCTCGGGGCCAGCGAGTATCTCTCGCGCATTCACGGTCTGACGATCGGCGCGGTGCCAGTGGTGGACCTCGATCACGAGCGGAGGCTTGTTGATGCACTCCTTGGCGCCATTGCCGCCGGTGCAGTCCGTGCGGCGCACGACATCAGCGAGGGTGGCTTGGCCGTCGCGCTGGCCGAGTGCTGCATGAGCGACGCTGAACGACTGTTCGGCGCGGAGGTGGACGTGAGCGATCCTGCGATTCCGTCGTCTCGTGCGCTGCTCTTCGGGGAGGCACAGGGGCGCGTGCTGGTCAGCGCCGCAGACACCGCGACGGTGATGGCACTCGCGTCGGAGAATGGCATCCCGGCCCGTGTCATCGGGACGGTCTCGTCGACGCCGCATCTCGTGATCAAGGCGGGGGCGCAGACGCTCTCCACGCCGATTGCGCCGATGGCCGACGCCTACTTCGGTGCGATTCCCGCATTGATGCAACGCGCCGCCACGGCTACGGCCTGAGGACCTGAGGAATGTGCGGAATCTTCGGCATCATAGGCACGCCTGACGCGGCAGCGCTGACACACCTGGGCCTGTACGCGCTCCAGCATCGCGGACAGGAATCGGCGGGGATCGTCACCGTGGACACGGAGGGCCTTGCTCATCCGGTTCGGGCGATGGGGCTTGTTTCCGAGGCGATTCCGGCCAGCGCGCTCGCACCACTGCTTGGCGACGTGGCGATCGGGCACACGAGGTACAGCACCGCCGGGAGCTCGACGGTGGAGAATGCGCAGCCGATCATGGCGAGATTCAAGGGCGGAGTCATCGCACTTGCGCACAACGGCAACCTGACGAACGCCGCGGAGATCCGCGCCGAGCTCGAGGAACACGGCTCCATCTTCACATCGACGATGGATTCCGAGGTCCTCCTGCACCGACTGGCCCGTTCCAGCCATGACGATCCGATCGAGCGACTCGCCGACGCATTGCGCGGAGTCGAGGGAGCGTATTCCCTGGTGGTGCTCATCAACCAGACGCTGCTCGCGGCACGCGATCCGCGAGGCTGGCGTCCGCTCGTTCTCGGCAGGCTGGGAGACAGCGTGATCGCGACGAGCGAGACGTGCGCACTCGATATCGTGAATGCGACCCTGCTGCGTGAGGTGCAACCAGGCGAGATCGTTGCGATTGAAGGGGGCGAGATCCGCGCAGTGCAGGCATTCGAGGTGCAGCCGCTCAAGAAGTGTGTCTTTGAGCACGTCTACTTTGCCCGACCCGACAGTCAGATCTTCGGACAGAGCGTCGACCGTGCGCGCCGCGCCCTGGGACGGCAATTGGCTCGTGAGTGCCCCTCGGTGGGCGCCGACCTGGTGTTCGCAGTTCCCGATTCGTCCAACGCGGCGGCACTCGGTTACGCGGAGGAAAGCGGTCTTCCACTCGAGCTGGCGCTGATCCGGAATCACTACATCGGGCGCACCTTCATTCAGCCGACGCAGTCCGGCCGAATCGCCAAGGTCAAGGTGAAGTACAATGCGGTCCGCGAGGTGCTGTCCGGCAAGAGTGTTGTCATGATCGATGACTCGATCGTCCGCGGCACCACGACGCGTGGACTGGTGAAGATGATCCGCGATGCCGGTGCACGCGAGGTGCACATGCGGGTCAGCTCGGCGCCGGTGACCGGGCCCTGCTGGTACGGCATTGATACGCCCCGGAAGGAGGAGCTCATCGCCTCGGCCCGAAGCGTCACCGAGATTGGCCAGGCGCTTGGGGTCGACTCCCTCGGATATCTGTCGCTCGACGGCATGCTGTCGGCGATCCCGGATGGACCAAACGGGTTCTGTGACGCATGCTTCAGTGGCAACTATCCGACTGAGCCGCCCGCAGACCTCATCACCGGTCGGGCGTATGTCTGCTAGCACCACACCAGGCGTCGCGCTGCGCAGACGGACGCCTGACGGCTGATTGCAGGGATAGCGCCTTTCGCGACACAGTCACTCCACACCTTCTGAGCCGCGCGCCACGTGACGACCCCCGCACCGATGACAGCACGACGCTACGTCTACTTCTTTGGCAACGGAGAGGCGGACGGCACACGGGAGATGAAGTCAATTCTCGGTGGCAAAGGCGCGAACCTCGCCGAGATGACGAACATCGGCGTTCCGGTGCCGCCGGGCTTCACGATGACGTGCGGGCTGTGTGCGCTCTACCTGCGGGATCAGACGTACCCACAGGAACTCCGCGACGAAGTTGCCGTCAACCTGAAGCGACTCGAGGCGGTCTCGGGCAAGGTCTTCGGCAGCGCGGCGAATCCCCTGCTCGTGTCCGTCCGCTCGGGCGGCGCAGTGTCGATGCCCGGCATGATGGAGACGATCCTCAATCTTGGCCTCAACGACGTGACCGTCGAGGGGCTCGCGAGCAACAGCGGCAACGCGCGTTTCGCCTTCGACAGCTATCGGCGATTCCTGCAGATGTATGGCGATGTGGTGCTGAACGTTCCAATCCAGAAGTTCGAGCATCTGCTCGAGGCCAAACGACTCACGCAAGGCGTCAGCAACGATTCGGATCTCAGCGAGGCGTCCCTGCGCGCACTCGTCGAGGAGTACAAGTTGCTCGTCCGGCACGTGGCCGGTTGTGACTTCCCGATGGATCCCGTCGAACAGCTCTGGGGCGCGACGGAGGCCGTCTGGCGCAGCTGGATGCTCAAGAAGGCGGTTGACTACCGTCGTGTGAACGGCATTCCCGATGCCATCGGCACCGCCGTGAATGTGGTCGCGATGGTCTTCGGCAATATGGGTGATGATTCCGGCACCGGAGTCGCGTTCACTCGCGACCCGTCCACCGGTGCGCGGGAGTTTTACGGCGAGTTCCTCGTCAATGCGCAGGGCGAGGATGTGGTGGCCGGCATACGCACACCACTGCGGATCGAGCACATGGCGCAGATGCTGCCTGGTGCGTTCACGGAGTTGATGGAGACGCAGCTCGCCCTGGAAACGCATTTCCGCGACATGCAGGATCTCGAGTTCACCGTCGAGCGCGGGAAGCTGTACCTGCTGCAGACGCGCGGCGGCAAGCGCACCGCTGCGGCAGCGCTGCGAATCGCCCGCGACATGGTCGCGGAAGGGCTCATCAGCACCGATGAGGCGATTCGACGTGTGCCAGCGCATCAACTGGACCAACTCCTGCATCCGGTCATCGATGCGGGCCAGCGTGCGCCCGTGATCTGCAAGGGCCTGCCCGCATCCCCGGGAGCCGCCAGCGGAATCGCGGTGTTCGATGCGGACACCGCGGAGCAGCGCGCGGCGCGTGGCGACAGCGTGATCCTCATCCGCGACGAGACGACTCCGGAAGACTTCCACGGGATGGTGGTCGCCCGTGCCGTGCTCACGGCACGCGGCGGCATGACGAGTCACGCGGCTGTCGTCTGCCGGGGCATGGGCAAGTGCGCTGTCGTCGGCGTCCAGAGCATGACGGTGGATGCGGAGGGCAGGAAGTTCAGCGTCGGCGATACCGTCGTGCGGGAGGGCGAATGGATCAGCGTGGACGGTGCCACAGGCAACGTGTACCTGGGTGAGCTCCAGACCGTCCCGAGCGAAGTGATGCGCGTGGTCAATGGGACAGTTCGGCCGGAACAGGCGCCAACATATCAGGCGTTCCGTCAGGTACTCGAATGGGCCGACGGTGCCCGCCGTCTCCGTGTCCGGGCCAATGCCGACACTCCGAGGGACGCGCGGATCGCACGCGCATTCGGCGCTGAGGGGATCGGTCTCTGTCGCACGGAGCACATGTTCTTCGAAGGTGACCGGATCAATACGATGCGAGAGATGATTCTCGCGCATGACGAGACTGGGCGCCGGCGGGCATTGGCCAAGCTGCTCCCCATGCAGCGTGGTGACTTTGAAGCCATCTTCGAAGCCATGCACGGCTTTCCGGTCAATATCCGGCTGCTCGATCCGCCGTTGCACGAGTTCCTCCCGCACGGCGGAGAGGAAATGAAGATGCTGGTTCGGCAACTTGGCGTGACGCGTGACGAGCTGCTGCGTGTTGTCGAGTCGCTCCGGGAGACAAACCCGATGCTTGGCCATCGTGGAGCACGCCTTCTGGTCTCGTACCCGGAGATCACGGAGATGCAGGCGCGCGCCATCTTCGAGGCGGCGGTCAGGGCGAAGCGGCGTGGCATCACCGTCAAGCCGGAAATCATGGTCCCGCTGATCATGAGCGCGAAGGAACTCGCGCACCAGCGTGCGATCATCGAAGATGTGGCGCGGCAAGTGCTGGGCGGCATGGGAGAGCCGCTCGAGTACCAGATCGGCACGATGATCGAACTTCCGCGCGCCGCGCTCACCGCGTCGGAGATAGCGAAAGAGGCGGATTACTTCTACTTCGGCACAAACGACCTGACGCAGACCACGCTGGGACTCAGTCGCGATGACGCTGGCCGGTTTCTCCCGTTGTATGTGGAGCACGGATTGCTTCCAGACGATCCGTTCCAGGTGCTCGACCAGGAGGGCGTCGGCAAGTTGATCCGGATCGCCATGGAGTCCGGCAGGAAGACGCGTCCTGGCATGAAGGTGGGAATCTGCGGAGAACATGGTGGTGATCCGAAGAGTATCGCGTTCGTGCACCGGACAGGCCTCGATTACGTCAGCTGCTCTCCGTTCAGGGTGCCGATCGCACGTCTGGCGGCCGCACAGGCGGCGCTCGACAACTAGACCATGACGTGTGCGCGCGCCGGCGGTCGTCAGCGGGTTCGCGGGAATTCCGCGCACGTGCAGCACACGGATCCTGCAGTGTGGCGCTCGTGGCGCGTTCCGATCGTTCCGGTGCCGTGACATGGCAGAACCACTCAAGGCGCAATTTGGTGCTACGGTCGTTCGGCGACTTGCGACCGAGATCGTGGCGGCGTATCCACAGTTTCAACGCGCATCATTCGAGCGGGCAGCCCTGCTCGGCCTCGCGGATCTCGAGTTGCTCGCCCGTGGTCGCCACATCGCGGGCGTGCTCCATCACTATCTGCCGAAGACGTTTCCCGCTGCGACAAGAGTGATCCTTGCAACCCTGCCGGATGTTCGTGTACCGGCTGTGGGCATGGCGTCGTTCTTCTACCTGCCGCATACCGAATTCGTCGCGCGATTCGGCCTTGGCCACTTCGCGGCATCGATGCGCGCCCTCCACGAGCTCACGCAGGTGTTCACCGCCGAGTTCGCGATGCGCCCTTTCCTCGAGAAACACCAGGAGGCGACGCTCGAGCGACTGCGTCGCTGGACCCACGATCCGAGCGAACACGTTCGCCGGTTGGTGTCGGAGTCAACGCGGACACGACTGCCGTGGGCCGG
>JANMNM010000206.1:0-4516 GCA_031373905.1 Gemmatimonadaceae bacterium
GCTCACCCGCCGCCCCACCGCAATGCCTCGCACTCGCTCGACGGGCCTGATTGCGCTCCTGACGCTGAGCCCATCGCTGGTCGCTGCACAAACAACAGGTACGTCACAGATCACGCTCGACCGGATCTTCAACTCCGACGATTTCGCGCAGGCGCCGGTGCCGAGATTCAGCTGGTCCGCAGACGGAAAGAGCTACTACACGTTCGAGCCGCGCGGTGGGTCAGGTCGAGCCGATCTGGTGCAGGTGGATCCCGTCACGCTCGCGACGCGAACCGTCGTACGCGGCGAACAGCTGGTTCCGCGCGGGGACACGGCGGCACTGCGTCCCGCGCGCTTCACCTTCTCCGCCGACGGGAAGAAGGTCCTGTTCTTCACCAACACCGCGAGGGTGTGGCGCGCCAACACGCGTGGCGACTACTGGGTCCTGGACATCACGTCAGGCGTCCTGCGACAGCTTGGCGGCGGTTCGGCACGCCCGCAAACGCTCATGTTCGCCAAGTTCTCGCCACAGGGCGATCGCGTGGCGTACGTCCGCGAGAACAACATCTACGTCGAACGCCTGAGCGACCATCGGATCACTTCGCTGACGCGCGATGGCTCGCGCACCAGGATCAACGGGACGTTCGACTGGGTGTACGAAGAGGAGTTCGGGCTTCGCGATGGCTTTCGGTGGAGTCCTGATGGTCGACGGATCGCCTACTGGCAACTCGACGCAGCCGGCGTGCGGGATTTTCTGCTGGTCAACAACACGGACAGCCTGTACTCGTTCGTCACGCCGGTGCAGTACCCGAAGGCCGGCACCACCAACTCCGCCGTTCGGATCGGGGTCGTGAGTTCGACCGGTGGTGTGACGCGCTGGATGCAGGCGCCAGGTGATCCGCGCAACGTGTACCTCGCGCGGATGGAGTGGGCTGGCAACTCGACGCAGGTGATGATGCAGCACTTGAATCGTTTGCAGAACACGCTCACGGTGCTGCAGGGAGATGCCGCGACGGGGCGCGTATCGCCAATCATCGTCGATCGCGACAGTGCCTGGGTGGACGTGGTGGATGACTGGAACTGGATCGAGGGGGGTGCGCGGTTTCTCTGGGTCAGTGAGCGCGATGGCTGGCGTCATGTGTACAGCGTTTCACGGGACGGACGTGACGTGCGCCTCCTGACGCCTGGCGCATATGACATCGAGAACATCGTCGGGGTGGACTCGGCAGGGGGGTCGCTGTACTTCCGCGCATCACCGGACAACGCGACGCAGCGCTACCTGTACCGCGTGCCGCTGACGGGAGGGCAAGCGGTCCGGCTCAGTCCTGCAGGACAGGCGGGTACGCATCAGTACACTGCGGCACCGGGCGCCACATTCGCGGTGCACCAGTTCTCGAATGCCACCACGCCACCGGTGGCAACGCTCATTCGGTTGTCATCACACGAGGTGATCCGGACATTCACCGACAACGCCCAATTGCGTCAGCGTGTCGCAGGGATGCGGCGAGGCCCGGTACGGTTCGTCCGCGTCGACGCGGGCAATGGCACCATACTGGACGGAATGGTGATGTATCCTGCGGCATTCGATTCCACCAGGCGCTACCCGGTGCTGTTCAATGTGTATGGCGAACCGGCGGCTCAGACTGCGCTGGATGACTGGAACGCGGTTGATCCGTGGCACCTCATGCTGACACAGCAGGGGTATGCGGTGATCACACTCGACAATCGCGGAACGCCATCGCCGCGGGGGCGGGACTGGCGCAAGTCCATCTATCGGAAGATCGGTGTGCTGGCGAGCGAAGATCAGGCTGGCGCGGCGCGTGCAATCGGCCGCTGGCCCTGGGTGGATTCCACACGCCTTGGCATCTGGGGCTGGAGCGGTGGCGGCTCGATGACCCTGAACCTGATGTTCCGCACGGCGGGCGTGTACGCCACCGGGATGAGCGTGGCGCCGGTACCGGACGTGCACCTCTATGACACGATCTATCAGGAACGGTACATGGGCCTTCCCTCGGCGAACGAAGCGGACTACGTGAAGAGTTCACCGCTCACGTTTGCGGACAGGCTGCGCGGCAACCTGCTCGTCGTCCACGGCACCGGTGACGACAACGTGCACTATCAGGGTACCGAGCGCCTGATCAACGCGCTCGTGGCGGCGAACAAGCCGTTTCAGATGATGGCCTATCCGAACCGGACACACGGGATCTTCGAGGGCGAGGGGACCACGCTCCATCTCTACACGCTGCTGACGAACTACCTCACGACGCACCTGCCGGCGGGTGGGCGGTAGCTCGCCGGACGGCGTACGTCACCGCTCCGCCCCTGGCTCCGGCATCGGGACGTGCGTGCCGGTTGCCGGGCAGCAGTGCGTCCGATAGTGTAACCCGCGAGCGTGACGCAGCGGTAACGGTTGCCCGCGAAATCCCGAGTCTCCTTCCACTGGAGTTGCATATGTCGACGTATCGTCTACAGGCGCCGATCGTGGCTGCCAGCCTGTTCATTGCTGCCTGCTCGCCCGCCCCGGCAGCGGCTCCCGCCGCACCTGCCGCACCGGCTGCGGCTGCTTCGCCGGCGAGTGGGAATCCGTCGCTGATGACGGATCTCATGACGGACGTGAGCGAGGTCGAGAAGAAGATGGTCGACCTGGCGAAGGCGATCCCGGCCGCGAAGTACACGTACCGGCCCGGTGCTGGCGTGCGGTCAGTTGGGGAAGTGGTCATGCACGTCGCGGCCGACAACTACTTCATGCCTGCGGCGACCGGTGTGGCGGCGCCAGCGAGCACCGGCATCAACCCGGACAACTACGAAACGACGGTGGCATTCGAAAAGCGTGCGATGTCGCCCGACTCAGCGGTTGCGCAAATGGCCGCCTCGTTCGCCTTCCTGAAGGACGCGATGAAGGCACAGACGGCGGCGAGCCTGACGGAGAAGAAGAAGATGTTCGGTGCCGAGTACACCGGGCAGCAGACGTGGATCATGGCGACCACGCACCTGCACGAGCATCTCGGGCAGATGATCGCATACGCGCGGGCGAACAACATCACGCCTCCGTGGAGCAAGTAACGCGACGACGACCGGTCCGGATGCGCGGGCGATGATCATGCGGCAGTCAGCTGCAGTGCGCGATCCATGAGCGCGCGACCGTGGGTCATCGCCGAGGCGAACTGGAAACACGTGAGGGACTGCCGGTACGAGGTCGCGGTGCTGCCATGGGGCGCGACCGAGGCGCACAACTACCATCTGCCGTATGGCACCGACAACTACCAGAACGAGTACATCGCCGCAGAATCCGGTCGGATCGCGTGGGAGCTTGGTGCGAAGATCGCGATCCTGCCCAACGTGCCATTCGGTGTGCAGACCGGTCAGCTCGACATTCCGTTCTGCATCAACGTGAATCCCAGTACGCAGCTGGTCATCCTCAGCGACATCATCGCGTCGCTCGTGGCGGCCCGCGTGCCGAAGTTCGTGTTGCTGAACGGCCACGGCGGGAATGACTTCCGGCAGATGCTGCGAGAGCTTCAGTCGCGACACCGGGGAATCTTCCTCAGCGCCGTGTCGTGGTTCCAGATCGACAGCGGCAGTGGGTTGTTCACGACCGTGGGTGATCACGCGGACGAACGCGAGACGAGCATGATGCTTCAGCTGCATTCCGACCTCGTGCTTCCGAAATCAGCGTGGGGTGATGGGCGCACATTCCCCTCGCGCCTTCGCGCCATCCGTGAGAAATGGGCGTGGGCGCAACGGGACTGGAGCAAGGCGACGTCCGATACGGGTGTTGGCGACCCGCGAGAGAGTACGTCCGCGAAGGGTGAGGCGTACCTTCGGCTGCTGACCGAACGACTGGCGAGCTACCTGGCAGACCTGGCGAATGCGGACATCGCTGACCTGTACGACACCGGCGGCGAAGGCACGCCGTAGAAACGCTCCACGCTGCCCTCGCCGGCGAGTGATGTGCGTGATCGTCGATGTAACCGCCGCCGGGGGCTCACACCGGGCGCGATGCCGACGTGAACGTGGATTCAACCCGAGCCGACTGGCTCAGAGTCGTGTCCAGGCCTGCCGCAACCCGACGAAATGCACAATGCCAAACGCGAGGCTAATCAGCGAACTCCACCAGAGAAACGCGGTGTTCCGCGCCGGCATGAAGAGCGCGACGGGTAGGACGGCGAGGCCACGCAGCATGTAGACGCCAGTGATGGCACACAGCGCCGGGCGCAGGAGCGGCAGCGGACGAATCACCTGGGCGCCGGACAACGCATACAGTGCCCAGAGCGCCAGACCCAGCGCGATCGCCGACGTGATGATCGTGGGCCGCCAGTGCCCCGCCTCGGCCATACGCGCCATGTGTTCACCAGCCCCGAAGAACCGGTACCACGCTGCGCCGTAGACGATGCACCCAACGTGAAGGAGTGCCGCGAGTGCGCTGAGCACGGCGCCAGCGATGAGGGCGTCGTTGTATCGATCCGGCATCTCGGTCAGGTTGCCTCTGAGTGGCTCATGTTTCGCCCGTGGCTGGCATCGCAAACGTGTGACCTGC
>JANMNM010000244.1:0-8158 GCA_031373905.1 Gemmatimonadaceae bacterium
GCGCGAGCGCGACCACGGCAATGCGCTTCCCCCGCCGTTGCGCGATCTGTAGAGTCCACGCGCGCAGCGCCGCGGTGTTCGGGGACTTCGAGCGCAGGATCGTCCACGCCGCGTCGACCAGCAGCCACCGCATCCGGCCGATGCCCGACATGGTAATGTGACCGAGTTGACGCTTCTCGCCCGAGCTCCGCTCGCTCGGAATCACCCCGAGGTAGGCCTCCAACTCGTGCGCCGTGCAACATCGCGTGATGTCATCGATCGTCGCCACGAACGCGCTCGCCGTCACGGGTCCCACGCCTGGGGCCGTCGTGAGGCGTGTCGCGATGGGATCCTCCTTCGCGAACGCCGCGATGCGTGCATCCGCCACCGCGATCTGCGCGTTGAGCGGCGCGGACACCGCGAAGAGTGGCGCCAGCTCCGTCGTCAACGTCGGCGACAGGTCGAGTTCCGCGATCCGTGTCGGCACCCACGCGCTCGCACTCGTCGGCACGCGGAGTCCATCGCGTCGCACCAGCGCTTTCGCGAGCGCGACGTAGCGAGTCCGCGTGCGCACCAGCGCATCCCGCACCGCCAGCTCCGCGCGCACATGCCGTCGCGCCTCGGAGAGCCGATAGGCCGGACGCCAAGCGCCGGTCTCACACGCATCCATCAACGTGCGCGCATCGCGTTTGTCGGTCTTGGTGCGCCGCGAGCGATTGGCGTACATCGGCGCATAGTTCGGATCCGCCACAATCACCTCGTGGCCGAGCGACTCCAGGTGGCGGGCCACCCACTCGCTCTCGTTGCTGGCTTCGAGCAGGATCCGGGCGGGAGGCCGCGCACCCAACACGGCGGTGAGCCGGTCCCGACTGGTCGCGATCCGGCGGTCCGTGATCGTGCCGTCGTCTGCTTTGCTGCACAGCTGGCTCCCGCGCTTGTGCAGGTCCAGGCCGATGATCTCCATGGCGGTTGGCCTCACGGTATGCGCCCCGTCGCCAAACGGTGAGCGCGTGAAAGTGGTGGAGCCGTGGCACTCTCCACGTTACCGTGGAGGCCCAACCGCCGCTTCATACCAACTATCCCGAGAGCCAGAACGCGGCCACGGACACGGCGACAATGTCGCGCGGAGTCGCACCGACGCTACAGTGGGGTAACGATTCGAATTCGTCGATCATTCCCGCCATGCGTCGCCCTATCGTAGTCACGTCCATAAGGATCGCGCCTTCCCTTAGCCGCGTCACGCGCAATCCGGGCATTCGACTACACTCGCCATCGGAAGAGGGTGCACACATGCAGATCGGTTTCAATGTTCCGTGCGGTGCGAGCAGCCGTGTAACCAGCCGATGCATCGGCAGGCTCGCGGTTGCGGTGCTGATCCTGGCCGGCGCGCGCGATGTGCAGGCGCAGTTCAGCAACTTCACCCCGCTGGCCGCGTCGGTGCCTGGCGGCTCTCGCCCCGAGACGAGTCCATTCGCGCTCTCCTCGCCGCAGTTCGTGCAGCGATCCATCTCGGCGAACGACCGTGGCCCGCAGAATGGTGGCGTGAAGCTGGGCGACAACTGGGACATGATCACGGCCAACGAAAACGGCCCGTCTGCGGGTCGCTACTTTTTTGCTCCCTACGAGACCGGCACGGCCGGTGTGCGGCGGTTCGACAGGGAGACCGGACAGTCTGTGACGATCGTTGCTGAAGGGGCCCAGGGATTCGTTTCCGGCGATGCGTCGCGCTGGACGCCATGGGGGACGTACCTGACCGCCGAAGAGTCGTGGGGCACCGGCAGCACGAAGGGTCGCCTCTTCGAGGTCACGAATCCGCTCGCCGCACCCGGATCGGTGAATTTCGTGTCGCGCAACGTTCTTCCGCGTGTCGCGCACGAGGGGCTTGTCTTCGACGCTCAGAACAACCTGTACTTCGTCGACGAGTTCAACGGTGGCGCGATCTACAAGTACGTGTCCGCTACGCCAAACAATGGCAGCACGTACTTCGACGCCGGTCAGACGTTCGTGTTGAAGGTTGGCGCCGGCACCGTGTTCGAGGAGGTTGGCGCTGCAGCGTGGGTGCCGATCACCGATGCGACCGGTGCGGCCCTTCCAGGCGTCCCGACCGTCACGATCGGCGGTGTGACCGTCGTGGACGGCCGCGCAGCAGCCGATTTCGTCGGCGCCACGAACCTCAACCGTCCTGAGGACCTGGAGATCCAGACGCTTGCCGACGGCACGCAGCGCATCTACTTCGGCACGACGGATTCGCACAAGGTGTACTCTCTCGATGTGACCGCCGGTGCCACCCCACGGCTCCGCATCTTCTTCGACCAGAACACGATAGATGCCGCGACGGGGCTGCTCGTAGGCACCGGATTCAGCAAACCGGACAACATCGCGATCGATGCCAAGGGCAACATCTACGTCGTCGAAGATATCGGCGACATCAGCACGGAAGGCTTCGACATCTGGTTCGCATTCGACGAGGATCGTGACGGCATTGCTGAAAAGATTGGCCGCTGGGCATCGCTCTCCACAACCGGTGCTGAGCCCTCGGGGCTCTACTTCGACAAGTTCAATCCGAACCTCGCGTACATCAATGTCCAGCACGCCGGCAGCGACATCGATCGCATGATCGAGATCTCGGCCGTGCCGGAGCCGTCGTCGGCAGCGCTCTCACTGGTCGGCATGGGCCTCGTCGGCCTCGTCCTGCGCCGCAAGTGGTCGACGCGCGCGGCGTAGTCGAACACATGCCCGACGCCTGACGATGCCTTGACGGGTGGCCGAGGACCGGTCGTGCCGTGTGCGCTGCCCTCCGTTGCCGTGATCAGGCAATGGGGGGCAGCGTCGTTCCGGGCCGACAGGCTTTCACTGCGGGATGCGCGGGGGCTAACGTTGCCGCAGCGTGACTGAACACTGCGGCGTTGATCGCGAGTCAAATGGACCGCCGACACGCAGCAGGCGCTCCAGCGTCCCCCTTGCATGCCGGTTCTCCATCCTGTCCACTGAACCATATGGTTCAGAGGACTCAGAGCAACCGCGATGTCTCGTGCGGAGCACACTCGGACGCCACCCGGCGCTGTGTGCTGGAGCACCTCGGGCGTGCGGACGCGTCGATTACGGTGCTTGCCCAGAAGTTCGACATTCCCATTACGGGCATGAGAAACATGTCCACGTGCTGGAGCAGGCGGGGCTCGTCACCACGGAGAAGGTCGGAGGCGTTCGCGACGGCGCGGCGCGGCCCTGCTGCTGTCCGTGGCGCTGGGCGTCGCCACGGGGTGCGAGCGCGTGGTGAGCGTCTCGGCACCGTCGGCCGACCCACGCCTCGTCGTCGAGGCGCGGCTCGAGCGCAGCATCGGGCGGGCCACGGGCAACCAGCGCATCCGGCTTTCCACCACCGAGAGCGTGTTCAGCACCGGTAACGCCCCGCCCGTGCGCGGCGCGACGGTGCGCGTCTCGGACAGCACCGGCGCCGTCACCACCTTCACCGAGTCCACCTCGGAGCCCGGCGTCTACCTCGCGACCGCCATGAGGTTGCGCACGAACTGGCCGTACACCCTGCAGATCACATGGGGCGGCGACACCTACCGCGCCACCGAACGCATGCTGGCGGGCGTAAGGATCGACTCGCTCTACATCAGCGAAGGCAGTCTCTTCCCGGGCGCACCATCGGGCCTCCGCGCGAGCATCGACTTCCGCGATCCCGAGGCGACGAAAAACTGGTACCTCTGGGACCAGTGGATCGACGACGTGCGCGTGATCTCCAACGACAGCGCGTCGTTCACGCGCCTCGCCCTGCCCGACGAACTGCTGAACGGCTCGACGGTGCGCGACTTCAAGCCCTTCGGCGGCATCACGGTGCGTGCCGGTCAGCTCGTGCGCGTACGGCAGATATCCATCCCCGAGCAGGTGTACCGGTTCTACAACATCCTGACGTCGCAAACGCGAAACAATGGCTCGCCCTTCGGCGTGCCCGCCACCAACCTGCGCGGCAACATCGCGAACGTCACCACGCCGTCCCGGCTGCCAGTGGGCTACTTCTTCACCGGGGAGTATTCCGAGCGCGAGATCCGCGTGACGGGCCTGTTGGGGCAGTAGCAGACCCAATGCCAACACAGCGTGCAGCCGCTCGTTCCTGTCGAGGAGATGGAGCGCAGCGAGCCAGGTGATTTCGTGCGGCATGTTGGCCTTTTCACGAAGGCATGCCCTCCAACGATTCGCTATCATTCGGCAATGGAGTCAGCACCCAGTCACTACGACATGATCGGCGGCGAAGCAGGGGTCCGCGCACTGGTGGACCGCTTCTACGACCTGATGGATTCCGCACCGGAAGCTGTGCACGTCAGGGCGCTGCATGCAACCAGCCTGAAGGCATCACGCGAGAAGCTGCGACTCTTCCTCACGGGATGGACCGGAGGACCGCAGCTATACGTCGAGAAGCACGGCCATCCGATGCTGCGGCAACGACATTTTCCGTTCGCCATCGGTGTGGTGGAGCGAGACGAGTGGCTGTGGTGCATGCGTCGGGCACTCGACGAGCACGAGATGGACGCGGGCCTCCGCGCGTATCTGCAGCAACGCATGACGGCGCTTGCTGATCACATGCGGAATCAGCCGGAGCCGTGACCGTGCTCAGGTGCCGATTGACGAGTCCTGGATGCTCAGCAATCCATGCGCCACCAGGGCTTCCCTGACAGCATCGAGCGTGGAAGGATCGTCGATCGTGGCTGGCATGGTCCACGCATCACCGTCAGCGATCGCGCGCATCGTCTTGCGCAGCACCTTGCCCGAACGCGTCTTCGGCAACCGCTCGACGACGATCGCCTGACGAAAACTCGCCACCGGGCCGACCTGGTCACGCACAACCTGCACCAGCTCGTCAACGATCGCTTCGTGTGGACGTGTCACCCCGGACTTGAGCACGACGAATCCCAGCGGCTGCTGTGTCTTGAGCGCGTCGCGAATGCCGATCACCGCGCATTCCGCGACATCGGGATGGCTGGCCAGTGCCTGCTCCATCGAACCCGTCGAGAGATTGTGCCCGGCGACGATGAGGATGTCATCCACACGCCCCATGATGAAGACATAGCCGTCCTCGTCGATGTAGCCGCCGTCACCAGTGAGATAGTAGCCAGGATATGTGGAGAGATACGTCTCGAGGTACCGCGCGTCGTTTCGCCAGAGCGTGGGCAACGTGCCGGGCGGCAGCGGCAGCTTGAGCGCGACCGCGCCTTCCTTGTTCGCGGGGAGCATGGCCCCGTGCTCGTCAAGGATGTGCACTTCGTAGCCGGGCACCGGCAACGTGGGTGACCCCGGTTTCACTGGGTGTGCGCCGAGCCCCATGCAGTTCGCCACGACCGGCCAACCGGTCTCCGTCTGCCACCAGTGATCGATGACGGGCTTCTGCAGCAGCGCTCTCGCCCAGTGATACGTGTCGGGGTCCAATCGTTCACCGGCGAGAAAGAGCGTGCGGAAACGCGACGTGTCATACTTCGCGAAGTGTGCGCCGGAGGGATCCTCTCGCTTGATGGCGCGGAACGCCGTCGGCGCGGTGAACATGACGCGCACATCATGTCGCTCGATGATCCGCCAGAATTCGCCCGCATCCGGTGTGCCGACCGGCTTGCCTTCGTGCACCACGGTGGTGCAGCCGGCGAGCAACGGTGCGTAGACGATGTACGAGTGTCCCACCGCCCACCCGAAGTCGCTCGCCGCCCAGAATACCTCGCCAGGCGCCACGCCGTAGACATTGCGCATGGACCAGAGGAGCGCGACGGCATGCCCGCCGTTGTCGCGCACGACGCCCTTCGGGATTCCAGTCGTGCCAGAGGTGTAGAGGATGTACAGCGGATCCGTCGCCTTCACGGCGACGCACGCCGTCGGCTCGGCGCGGCGCAGCGCGGCCTGCCAGTCAACGTCTCGCGGCGGCGTGAGCTCGCAGGGGTGGATGTCGCGCTGCAGTACGACACAGTGCGCCGGTTTGTGTGCTGCGAGCGCGAGTGCCGCTTCGAGCAGTGGCTGGTACGGCACGATGCGCTTCACTTCGATGCCGCAACTCGCCGTCAACACGACCACCGGCTGGGCGTCGTCGATCCGCACGGCGAGTTCCTGCGGGGCAAAGCCCCCGAAAACCACCGAGTGCACGGCACCGATGCGCGCGCAGGCATACATGCCGATGAGCGTCTCGGGCACCATCGGCATGTAGATCACCACGCGATCGCCGCGAGTGACACCAAGCGCCCGCAGCACGCCGGCGAACCGCGATACTTCGTCCAGCAGTTCGCGATAAGTGATCGTGCGTTGCCCGCCAGTGACCGGACTCTCCCAGATCACCGCCGCCTGCTCGCCGCGACCGCCAAGCACATGCCGGTCGATGGCGTTGAAGCAGGTGTTCAGTTCACCGCCGGCGAACCACCGGTAAAGCGGCGCGGCACTGCGATCCAGCACCCGATCCCACGGTCGGTCCCAGTGCAGGGCGCTGGCGGCTTCTCCCCAGAACGCCTCCGGCTCCGTGATCGAGGCGTGATACGTCTCCGCGTATGATGAGGGATCCTGCTGCTCGGTCATGGGTAGCTGCGGGCGAGGGGAATTGTGCCGAAACGACAATCTGGCGCAGACGCAGCCGCGCGCGACACTCCAGACTCCGGAAACCGTACTATCCTGAGTATGCTAAACCTTCGCTGCCGCACGTACACACAGACGCCGTCCTCGATGCCACGATCCGCACTGCTCCACGGTGCGATTGCGGGGCTGGCGGTGCTCACCGCGGCGTGCAATCCAGGCGCGATGACGCGGCACGCTCCGCAGACGCCCCACGACCGCTACGCCCGCGCCCTCCGCGACGCTGGACTCGATTCCACCACCCTCGGCCGGGACTGGCTTGCCGCCAGCGACAGTGCATTGCGCTCGCCACTGACCGTCCGGCTGCCCGCCCGAGAGCTCGGCATGTACGTGCGGCACGAAGCGCGTGCCGTCGCATACCGGTTTCAACTGCACCGAGGGGAGCGGCTTCGTGCGACGCTTCGTGCCGACGGATTGCCGGCACGGGTCTTCGTCGATCTCTACGAGGTCATCGCGGACAGTGCACGAGGGTTCGTGCATCAGGTCAGTGGTGCGCCCGCCGCGGCAGTCGACAGCGCAGCCGCAGTCGTCGAGCTCAGCTACGAAGCCGCTCGCGATGTGCAACTCGTGCTGCGCCTGCAACCTGAGCTGCTGCGCAGCGGCCGGTTCACACTGACGTTGCAGTCGGGGCCCACCCTCACGTTTCCCGTGCAGGCGCGTGGCAATGGCGCGATCCAGAGCCTCTTCGGCGTTGGGCGCGAGGGCGGACGGCGGGTGCATCACGGCATCGACATCTTTGCTCCACGTGGCACGCCCGTCCTTGCGGCGACGGACGGTACCGTGCGAAGCATCGAGCCGAATGAACTTGGCGGCAACGTCGTGTGGCAGAGTGACCGGCACCGCGGCCAGACGCTCTACTACGCGCACCTCGATCGACACCACGTGGTCGCCGGTCAGGCAGTTCGCGCAGGTGACACGCTCGGCTTCGTGGGCAACAGCGGCAATGCACGCACCACGCCGCCACATCTGCACTTCGGCATCTACCGCCGTGGCGAGGGGCCGGTCGATCCACTCCACTACGTGAGAATCAACACGGCTGTGCTGCCGATGCTCGCGCTGGATTCTGCTGACGTGGGGCGATGGGCAGTCACGCGGCGCAGTGATGTCGCAGTGCGTTCGGGCGTCAGCGACTCGAGTGCGGTGCTGCGACGGATACCGCGTGCCACACGGGTGCAGATCGTCGGCGCCAGCGCACGCATGTTCCGCATTCAACTGGATGACGGCGTCAGCGGGTACGTCTCCGACGCGTCGATCAGCGTGTCACAGCGCTGACGAACGACGCGCGAGACGACGCGTCGTCAGTGCGGCTGCAAGACTTCCACGCGCAGCTCGACCGGAATGTTCAGTCGCGAGCCGATGAGCGCGTGGATAGTCGTGGAGCAGGAATGCCCCATGGTACCGTGGGGTCCAGCCGCCCCGCAGCGTAGTGCGACGCCTGACACCTCATGCGGCACCGGGTCCGACACCAACGGTCTCGCGCCGCGCGCCCACCAGTGGAATGCCACCGTGCGGCAGCGTGAACTCGCGCGACAGATCGATCGTACGCTCCTTCTTCGGCATCACCGGCAGCCCTTTG
>JANMNM010000032.1:0-2211 GCA_031373905.1 Gemmatimonadaceae bacterium
GCGCCGTCGCACGCGCCGCCCGACGTCGCACCCTGGCGTCATTCCCGCCGTGGCGGATGCCCCGAACGATCTCTGGACCGCGGACTTCAAGGGCCAGTTCCGCACGGGCGATCACGCGTACTGCTATCCACTCACGGTCGCGGATCTCGCGTCGCGGTTTCTGCTCACCTGCCACGGATTGCGGTCCACGAAATGCGAGCTCGCGAAGCCGATCTTCGAGCGCGCGTTTCGCGAGTACGGCTTGCCGTGGGCGATTCGCACCGACAACGGAGTGCCGTTCGCGACGGCAGCCATCCATGGGTTGTCGTTCCTGAACGTCTACTGGATGCAGCTCGGCATTGTGCATCAGCGCATTCGACCGTCGTCGCCCCAAGAGAACGGCGCGCATGAACGCATGCATCGCACGCTCAAACGGCAGGCCATCAAACCCGTCCGACAGACCTGCACGGCGCAGCAGCGGAACTTCGACGCGTTCCGCCGTGAGTACAACGACGAGCGACCACACGAAGCGTTGGGCCAGCGCACCCCGGCGTCGCGCTACACGCCCTCCCCGCGCCCGTATCCGACGCGCCTGCCAGTGCCGGAGTATCCCGGCCACTTCACGGTGAAGACGATCACCACCGGCGGCACGTTCCGCTTCGGCAAGCGCTTGCTGTACCTCGCCAACGCCCTCACCAATCAGCGCATCGGCTTGGAGGAAACCGACGACGGCCTCTGGTCGATCTACTTCCACAGTGTCCTACTGGCCACGCTCGACGAACGCGATTACATCATTCAGAGTTGACCCGCGTGTAAAGCATGCTGCCGGACCAAAGTGTCAATCATGTTCCCGGCTGTTCAGGCACGGAATTGACGGAGCCGCGCAACTCAAGCGCCACTGTATCGATTGCGGCCACCGCGCCAACCGCGACGAACCGTGCAAGTCGCAGCGCGCTATCCGCTGCGAACACAGGGAGCGGACGCCCCAATACTATCGGACGGACATCGTCGAGCATGCGCGCCACGACCCACACCGAGACCGTATCCGTGCCGCGCGGCACAGGTGGAACCCAACGGATGGCAGTCAGCGTCGCCGGGCCAAATGCTGGCGGATTCGCAAACGCGATCTCGAAGCCGCTCTGCAGCCGGGCGGGCGTCACACGAACGTCGTAGCGATAGTTCGCCGGCCACGGCTGTGGAGGCGCCTGCACCACGGCGAGCACGCGCGCGCAGCCATAATTCCCAAACTCATACGTTTGCGGGCACAGCCTCGGATCCGTCGGCTCAGCTGGCGTAGATCGCGCACATGCGGATGCCGCGGCGACGCACGTCATCCACACCAGAGCCGAAATAGCACGCGGATCACTCATACACACTGCCCGAGTTGAATGACGCGCCGCTTACCGCACCGCCGGTCAAAGCGTCACGACTCCGTCGCCCCCTAACACCAGGCATAGGCTGCAGAGTGCCCGCCCGATGATTCTATCGCGCGACCAAACTTCTGGCACTCTGCCAGCCTCATGTCCTTGTTAGGCCGCCCCTCGTTTGGTCGGCCGATGCAACGCGGTCACGACGGCTTCCGGATCGTGCGCGGCAACCTTTAAGAGCGCCAAGGCCGGACCATCCGGTGTCCGCCGCCCTTGCTCCCAGTTCCTGAGCGTCGCCACACTCACACCAATCATCAAGGCAAATTCTTCCTGCGACTGCCCAAGCTCCGCGCGCAGGTGCTTCACGGCAGCCGGGCGAAACGTGGTCGTCCGCGACGCCTTGCGCTCCCCCCGCCGAATCGCGCCCGCTTGCCTCACGCTCGTCAGGAGCTCTGCAAATGCTTCGGCCTTCATTTGAACTCCTCGCGCACGAGACGCGCCAGCTCCGCGAGCTGTTTCTGCGTCAGATCGCCTTGCCCGTTCTTCGAGAACATGTACAGCATGTAGCACACCTCCTCGTCGACAGCCCAATAGTAGATGGCGCGCACGCCGCCGCGCTTGCCACGCCCCTCAGCGCCCCACCGGAGCTTGCGCACGCCGGCGCCGCCGCGGAGGAGGGCGCCCTGCTCGGGGCGCAGGACGAGCGCCAACTGCAGCGCGCGGTATGACTCATCGTCGAGATGCTGCCGCACGCTCGCGGTGAAGATGGGCGTCTCGATGAAGCGCATCGGGGAGTATACGCCATTGGCGCAGCTTTCGCCAGAGGCGACTCGCGAGCGACCGTGCGCAGCGACCTAACACCAGG
>JANMNM010000083.1:0-34209 GCA_031373905.1 Gemmatimonadaceae bacterium
CGCCCAGGGACAGATGGGTCCGCAGGCGCACGCCCCCACGAAGGACGCATCGCGCGTGTCCACGGGCCGAACGTGCTCACGGGGCCGGTGATCGCAGGACCACCGGCCCCTTCCGCACGCCACGCCGTGCGCCGATTAGCGCTTGAGTTCGAAGCGCACGCCTCGAGCGGCCCCACGGCGCCGTCGTGGCGCGAACTTGTAGAGTTGCGCCGGCCGACCGCGCCCTTCGGCTCGCCAGGCCTTCGTCGGCTCCACCAGGTGCGCCGCGTGAAGCGAACGCCGGAAGCTCGCCTTGTGCAGTGGACGCTCGAGCAGCAGCTCATACACCTGCTGCAGTTCCCGCAGCGTGAACGTCGCCGGTAACGAATGGAACGCGATGGGCTCGTACTCCACCGTGTGCTTCAGCATGCCAAGCGTCGCCTTCAGCAGCGCCTTCTGGCGTGAAGTGAGCACGGCAGTCTCGGCACGTACCCAGCCTTCATCGTCGTGCACGGTGCCGTCGGGATAGACCGCGACGAACGCAATCGAAATCGGCGTGTCTGCTGGATGCGTTCCATCAGAAAACGCGCCGACCTGCGTCATCCATCGCGGAGATGCTCCGACGGTCTTCGTGGCGAGTGCCTTGGCCATCGCCGGGAGAGTGTCGTTCGGCGCCTTGCTCACCCCGATGAACGGCAACGTGCGAGCGGCACCACGTCCCCGAGCCGTGCCGACCGAAGTGCAGACATACCATTCACCGCCTCGCGGTGACAGCAGCACCAGATCAAGAGAGAAGAGATTGCGCATACCAACATCGTCCTTCGCGCCCGGATTCCTGCACGCTCCATTTGAGCGGCCGAATGGCAGTCAGCGCGTATGGCTGCCGGAACTCAGTATCGGAATCACACCATCAGTGGTCACCACCAATCGACATCGATATCGGAATATAGCGGTTGAACGGCTGCAGGCCCAGCATCGCCCGCGCCGCGGCCAACTGTGACGCCCGACTCCCGTTCCACGCAATCAGATATGTCCCAACATCCGGCAACTGGGCGCCCAGATACGGGTTGCCGAAACCCACCATGACCAGTGGCTTCCCGAGCCGCTGAATTGAGGTCACAACCGCACCAAGCCCTGCCGGCGCAGCTGCCGTCGCTTCATCCCATTGCTGAGCCATGTAGGATGCCATCACGACCACATCAGCCGAATCCACAAGAGGCAAGATGCGAGCCGGATCAACCAGCGGGTCGTCCGGATGCAGCACAACCGTCCTCACGCGTCGCCCTGTCCCGCGAGAGAGCTCCGCCGCAAACGCCGTACCCGCACCCAGATTCGTGCTGCGGGACACCACCACATGCAGGATGCGCTGCACACGTGCGTCCGCTCGCGCTGAGAGTGGAAGCACCTGTTGTACATCCCTGACGAGCGTCACCGAGCGCGCCGCGACGCGCTCGGACAAACGTCTGTGTGCGGAGTCACCGACCACCCGGCGCAACTCTGCGAGATCAACTTGGGCGCGTCGCTGAAGACCAAGTCGCGCCTTCGCCAGCAGAATCCTCCGCACAGCCCCGTCAATCGTCGCCCGTGCTATGCGACCCTCCTGCACACCAGCGACGATGGCGTCGATTGTCGCCGTCACATTCTCAGGCTGAATCAGCACGTCCGCCCCTGCCACGACGGCGAGTTTTGCGGCCTCTGCTGCTCCATACCGGTCCAGCACACCGCGCATGTCCATCGCGTCCGAAATGATCAGGCCGCCGAAGCGCATTTCCTTCCGCAGCAGTCCGGTAAGAACCGCGGGTGAAAGGGTTCCCGGTGCTCCGCTGGCGTCGAGCGCCGGCATGCTGCCGTGGAATGTCATGATCGCGCCCACACCCGCCGCAATTGCGGCGCGAAACGGCGGCAACTCCACCGAGTCGAGCCGCGCCCGGGACGCGGTCACGACGGGCAGCGCCAGGTGTGAATTGATGTCGGTGTCGCCATGACCGGGAAAGTGCTTTCCCGTCGCCATCATTCCGTGCTCCTGCACACCGCGGATGTATGCCGCGCCCAGTCGACCGACCCACAGCGGATCTTCACCAAAGCTGCGCACATTGATCACTGGGTTCGCAGCATTGTTGTTCACATCGAGAACCGGCCCGTACACGATGTGAATTCCAAGCGCACGCCCTTCCACCGCCGTCACACGTCCGTATTCGTAGGCCAGCGCCGTGTCGCGCGTCGCGCCGAGAGCCATCTGGGGCGGAAAGAGCGTGGCACCGCCAAGGTCGATTGCATTCGGCAGGAAGAAACCGCCGCTTGCTCGAAAACCAGCGCCCGCCTCCAGATCGGCGCCCACGAGCAGCGGAAGTCGCGCCAGTCGCTGCATGGCATTCAGCTTGGCACCCATCTCGATCGGACTTCCGATCGACATCGTGAAGCCGCCAACTTCATCGCTGACGACCCACGACTCGAGGCGACGCCAGGCCGAGTCGCTGGTAGACACGTAGTCCGCGAAGACACTCGGCCAGACCATCTGGCCGACCTTCTGACGCAGCGTCAGCGTCGAGAGCGTGCGTTGCACCCACGCGCTGTCACGCGAAGTCGGTCCTCGTTGAGCGCAGACTGCGCCAGGCAGCCCAACGGCAATCGCAAGCGCGATACGAAGAAGAGGGCGCATCAGTGTGTGATCGTGCCCTGTTTCGTCGTATCGATCTCGGCGGCATCGCCGGTTCGAAAGAGAAAGGAACTCATGTTCTTCACCAGGAACTGTCGAGCCTGGGGATCCATGACGTTCAGGCCGTAGTGGTTGATGAGCATCGTCTGCTGCTTCAGCCAGTCGCCCCAGCAGACCTGACAGATCTCGCTCACGACGCGTTGTCCTACCGCACCGGGAAACGGGGGGCGTTCAAAACCGGCGCGGCTGGTGCCGCATCGGCTGCAAGTCAAATCGGGCACGGAAGACTCGGGACAGGGGAAGGCCGGGCGAACGCCGACCAGGAACAGAAAGATGCGCTCGGCGCCTATCCAGCGGCACTCGCCGACCGCTACCGGCGCGTGCCGGCGCACTCGGCCGACCGTAGCTCATGGCGTCAGCGAAAATCGTCCAGCGTGTGGATCGAACGGTCGGGCTGGCGCGCGGCCACACGTACGAGGATCTCCGCCAGTGCAGCGCCGGAGATGGAAGAGTACCGCGATGCCACGCGACGACCACCGAGCAGGCGCACGACGGAGAGGACAGCATCGCCCAGTGTCGCCCCCAACCGTTCCGCGGGCCTCAATTCAATTCGGTCAGGACCGGTGATGAAGCTGGGGCGGATGATCGTGAATGGGTTCCTGCCGCGCTCCAGCTCCGATTCGATCGACGCGCGGACCCGCAGGTAGGCATTGGCCTTCGGCGACGCACCAAGTGCCGACAGATAGATCACGCCCGCCTGAGGCGCCGCAGAACGGAGCGCCGTCAGCGCCATCATCGTCAGCCCGAGATCCACGGCCTCCTGCGACGCGTCAGCGGCGCTCGACGCGGCTGCCGCCCTGGCCCTCGCCGCCGTCGTGCCGAGCAGAAGAAAGACGCGATCCGGCGGCTCGGATTCCAGATAGCGGTACCAGGCCTCGGCGCTCCACTGGGTCCGGACAACCCGCACGCCCCCGCCAACGAACTCCGCGGCCGCACGGTCGCCGCCGGGCGAACCGGGTCGCACGTGCGCGACGACTTCGTGGCCGGCGCGGCGAGCCGTCGCAATGACATGCCTGCCGACATAGCCGGTCGCGCCAATGATGAGCATGCGCATGGGTCTATGACGCGGACAGTGCTGGCGGCTCTGCCAGGCCGAAGCCGGCGTGCATCCTCAGCCAGCCTGCCGTCTCGGCCCAGACGCGTTCGTGGCCAAAATCAACGGTGATCACATGGCCGGCGCCTTCCACCCACCGCTGCTCGCACACTTGGGCCGACGTGAAGAAACCAGCATGCCGCTCCGCCAGCGAAACCGGAATACGGTAGTCCGTCCGCGAGTGCATCAGCAGCGTCGGCGCACGGACATCTGCCGCCGCGAGCCGCGCATCATGCGCCACGGCAACGAGGTCGCGGATGCGACGCGGAGACACAGCACCAACGCCAAGCGAGCGTTCACGTGCCGCTGGGTCAAAAATCGAGGCGGTGCGGTCCCCGCCTCTGAGATACGGCACCATCAGACCAATCAGCCCAGCAAGTGGCGCAAGGCGCTCCGCCCGCCCAGGGGGCGTGAGATAGGGCGCCAGCAACACCAGCGCAGGAAGATCCGCATCCCGCGACGAGATCAGTGTTGCCAGCGCACCGCCCATCGACAGCCCCACCAGGGTTACGGTCGGATATCGCGTACATAGCTCGTCGTACTCGTGCTGCATCGCGGCGAGCCATGTGTCGCCAGAGGTAGCGTCGAAGGCGGCGAGAGTACGACCATGCCCGGGCAGCAGCGGAGCGCGCACGGTCCATCCGTGCACATCGTGGAGATATGTCGCCAGACCACGCAGCGTCTGAGGGGTATCACCAAATCCGTGAATGAGCATCACAGCGTGCGTCTCGCTTCCGCTGAGCACAATCGACTGCGCTCCTGGAATAATGCCGTCAGGGCCTGCCGGCAGACGCATCGACTCAGCCACGCGCGTGCGACGGCGCTGCGAACGGAATCGCACCGCATGGAGCGCCAGTGTGCCCAAGGCGCCAATCGACAGTGCACGCCACATGATGTGCTCAGTACTGCGCAGTGGCGGAGGCGACGTCGTTGCTCCACCGATCGATGCCAGCGATGATGTGGGACACCCGCGTGATACGAGTCCGGGCGGCGATCGCATTGCGAATCGCTTTCGGTGTCAGACTGCGGAGTGTCGGGCGGGGCATGTTCGCTGGCGGATCGTTCCTGGATCAACCCTGCTGGCTCGTGCAGGATCGCGCTCGTTCGTGACGTCATAAATTTGCACCTGCAAGACAGCGACCATGAGCCGAGCGGCCAATCGGGCAATCTGCTCCTGCAGGCATGACCGGGAGCGGGCACCCATGCGCCCTGCACTCGTGCAATCCGATCTCTCTCGCTGTAACTTCGCAGCAGGGAATCGGCCGATCTTGATGCCCTCGCGCAACAGCTCTCCCTGCGCGCTGCGGTACACCATTGCCACGCGACGATGCGTGCGAGGACGACCCACCGATGCAAGTTCAATGGCGGCAAGCTCTTAGCCTCGATTTGCTCAGAGGCACGTGGTCCTGCTTAATGCTCGAGTCTGGTTGGCGCGCATGTTGCCACCGTTCTCAACCATAACGAAGCAGCGTTTTCATCCCACGGCACGGCCACGTGTGAACGCACACCTCTACTCGATCGCCATTCTCGGCAACGACGCGATGCTCGCGGCGTTGCCGGCGCATCCGGTCCAACTGATGCACGCCGCTCTCGCCGTGGGCTTCGACGCGGTGGTGCCGGCGAGTCTTGGTGACGAGCTGGTAGCCGGCGAGACGCTGCGCCTCGCTCAGCTGCGCGGACGACGTCCGGTTGTGCAGTGCGCGTGCCCGTACGCACTGCGTCAGCTCTGCAAGCGCGAGGCCAATCTCCACGACATCACGCTGGCCGTGGCACCCGCGGCGGTCGCGCTGGCACGCGCGCTCCGCATGCAGCGGACCGAGACCACGCACATCACGTACATCGGCGCGTGTCCCGGTGCGCAGGATTCATCCATCGATCTGCAAGTGCTTCCGGCAGCGTTTCTCCGCGGGCTGCTGCAGCGCGGTGTGGGACTTCAGGATCAACCGCAGGTCTTCACGGATCGGCTTCCGCCGGATCGACGTCGCTTTCTCTCGGTGCCTGGCGGTGCACCGCGCCCGGAACTGATTCAGGCAGTCCTGCGACGATCAGTCGTCACGCTCGGCAGTCAGCAGAATCCCATGCTTGCGGTGGCCGACGCGCTCTTCGAGGGTGGTGCGACGATGATCGACCCGGCAGGGGCATATCGTTGCGTGTGCACCGGCGCCGTCGATGACCGGGACACCGCGGAAGGACGCGCCGAGATCGAACGACTGGAGCCCGTCCGCGCGCTCGCGCCGATCTTCGAAGCGCCGGCGTGGCTCGACCTGCGTCCATCCGAGACTGGATTTGTCGGTGACCTGCCCGCCGCCGACCATCAGTCGCCGCCGCTGGCGTTCAGTGATGCCGCTGGAGTGGAAGGCCGTGTCGAAGGTCGGGCCGACACGCCTGCGCGAGCCGACGCTCCACCGTCCGGCGACGCGGCGCGTCGGATGTACGCGCTCGGGGTGCGGTCGGTTCGGCGGCGCGGCGCGCAGGCCCCGCAGGACCCTGACGCCACTGGAGCCCTCGACAGCGATGCAGAATTCGAGATCCACATCCCGTCAACGTCACCAAAGCTCCATGCGCCGGTGATCGAACGCGACGTTTCACTCGGGCCGGCGCTCGCGCGATTCGCGCTCGGCGACGACGACGCCCTGCACGCTCCAGCCGCCTCCCGCGCACTCGCACACGACGATCTGCACCGACGCGACTGAGACGGCGCAGGTGACGGAAGTCATCTGGCGCGTCCGCCACCCGCTGCGCTGAGTGCAGTCCGTGCGTCAGTCAGCGCTGCGCCGGCACTCTCGATCCGTGCGATGAGGTCCGTCAGCTCGGTGCGCGCCAACACCGCATCCCGTGCGCGAACCGCTTCGCCAATCGTCGGAAAGACCATCGTGGAGTATCCGTTGTCGACGTCCGCCGCATAGATCACACCGCGGACCCACGGACGCGAACGCAGGCCCTCGGGACGCGACAGGCGCCGCTCGACCTGCCGCAACGCCGCATTGGTGGCACGCAGTACCGAGGACGTCGGTCTCCCGTGGAGCATCACGCTGTCACGCATCCGATTGAACGCCGTCGCGCGCGCAACGAAGCCGAGCCACGCCTGGTCGAGGGACGAGGCATCGCCCGCGTCGATCGACGCCAGCAGCCGGCTGGTGCGCTCCGTATAGCGCCGCATCGTCTGTCCGAATTCCACGTAGTCGTATGGCACAACGTCGGCGTTCGCCAGCCGAAGCAGCATCGCCGCCGCAAGGCGCGCCGCAGCCGCATGCGCCACATATCCTGTGTCACCGAACTGCTCCATCCACCGCTGGGAATCATGTGCGGAATGGTAGACACCGCCCGGACCGCCAAAGCCCCAGTCCGCGTGCGGGATGCCAAAGTGATTGTAGAAACCAGCGAAGTCAGAACCGCCGCCGGGATCACCCATGCCCGGTTCCACTGAATCGGCCACAGCCGCTCGACGCCGCCACGCCGTGTAGATCGATCCTGTTCCACGGGGATCGGGAACATCGCGGGCCAACTCGCGCGTGAGTGCGCGAAGTGAGGGCGAGCCGCCGGCGCCGAAATCGAATCCGGTCGCGCTCACATCGAGGTTCAGGTACGCCACCCCTCCCCGTTGCAGCCGCAGCGAGTCGTCCTCCACGAATTCCGTGGAGCCAAGCATTCCCCATTCCTCTGCATCCCATGTTGCGAATACCAGCGTTCTCGCAGGCGCAGCGCCGTTGAGTGCACGGACGACCGCACGGGCAGATTCCAGAATGCTCGTGATGCCACTCACGTTGTCTCCTGCACCGGCGCCCCACGCATCGCGATGCCCGCCGATCACGATGAGCTCATCGCCGAGTGTGCCGCCGGGCAGTGTGGCAATCGTGTTGTGGATCATCTTGAACGGTTGCGTATCCAGTGTCACTGCGACGCGTGCACGCACAGGACCCGGTCCGATGTGGTAACGGAACGGCAGTCCGCCTTGCCACGATGCGGGAATCGTCGCGCCGGTCAATCCCTCCAGCAACGCAGACGCGGTGCCATACGAAACCGGCACCACCGGAATCCGCGGCACCTGCATCTGCTCTGCCGACAACCGTGGTGCATCGCCCGTGGCGGCGTAGCCTGGCGTCGCCGGATCGCCGTAGCCATTGAACACGCTGCCACGCTGCACCCCGCGGGCCGGACGCATCGGACCAACCGGGTACACGTCGCCCGTGGCGTAGCCATCGTCGATCGGATCGCTGTAGATCAGTAACGCCACGGCACCGTGCTTCTCCGCCTCGCGAGCCTTGATCCCACGGAAACTTCGACCGTATCTGGCCACGACGATCTTGCCACGCACCGAGACGCCGATCGAGTCGAGTTTCAGGTAGTCCTCGACAAGACCGTAGTTCACGTAGACCACGTCCCCGGTCACGTCGCCACCCGCGCTGTAGCCGTTGACAGTGGGATACTGCTGCAGCGCTGAGACCGGGTCACCGGCCACTGCCGGCTCATCCACCGCCAGCGCGACGGGATTCGGTGCCGTGCGCGACAAGCTGACGCCGGTGGCGTGCGGCAGATAGACGCGATAGCTGCGTGTCTCGACACGCAACCCGAGTCGGCGCAACTCCGCGTTCACGAAATCGCGCGTGCGCTCCTGTGCCGGCGTTCCGGCAATGTGCGGCTCGCTGGCAAGCACGCGCGCAATTCGCCTCGCCGAATCCGGGGAGGGCACGGCAATCGCGCGGCGCTCGAGCGCTCGCTGCGACACACTCGCCGCACTGCCATATCCCGTCAGTGACGGCAGTGCCTGTGCGGACAGACGGATGGTCGCAGGAACCGACAGCAGGAACGAAACGATCAGCCCACGAATGGGTCGTGACATGTGTACGCCACCGGAAGGAGACAGGGATGTGCAGCGCGTCATGGTGTCGTCAGGAACCGAACCGCGCAAGACGCAACGCGTGCCGGCTATTCCTCGCGCAGGTCACGCAGGAGTCTCGTGGCCACCGAACGCAGAGCCCCGGTCAGATCCGCCGAATCAGCAATGCCGGAAGAAAGGACGCCGAATTGCCAGCGCATCTCGTCGGCGATGGTCGATTCTCCGGGATTGAGCACACCGAGTCGCTGGATGGCCAGCAACGCCACCTCACGGAGTATCGCGCGAATGTCATCCGGGAGTGCCGAGAGTTCGCCGGGTTCGCCAAGCTGCACGGGTGTCTTGCGCCCGGTGCGCAGCCGAGGAGCGTTGATCACCGCGCGCAGCGGAAGCACCGTCACCACAACCGCACCGGGTCCGTGCTCGCGCACATCAGCCACCACGTTCAGACGCTTCAGTCGCCGGCACCTGGTGAGCACCGCTTCCCGCACGCGACCCACGCCGTCGAGACTGCCAAGGCCTCGTCCGGTGACCACCAGGACGTCGCCGCCGCCATCCGCCTGCCGCTGTCTGAGCCACGCTTCCAGCCGTGCTTCGGCCTGCGCCACCGTCGGCAGAGCGTCGCGCAGGTTCAGCGTTCGCGCGGTGCCGAAGCGGAGTTCATCGAACGCTCGCTCGATCGGGATCACCGGCGTCACAGGCCGCCGCGGTGGCTTACCGCCTGAACGCATCGCGCAGGACAACGCCATCGAGACGTTCGGCTGGTCTGACCCCCAGCCGATGCGCCAGCGTCGGCGCGATATCCACGACACGCACGGCGCGAGACCGGCTCACACCTCTCGCAAAGCCGGAGCCGCTGAACAGTATCGGCACGCGGGCATCGCGGTCATTCGGCGACCCGTGCGTGGCGTACGTCACGCCATTCCAGTACACGTACGGCTGCGGCGTCACGAGCAGCACCACGGGCAGAGAAGCGGGCAGCGCGTGAATCCAGCGTCGCGCGATGTCATCGCGAACGGTGTCAGCCGCCGCGAGGTCGCGCACCCGATCCACGCGCGCCACCCCGGGTAGCCGGCGGAACGCGGTGGCCATCGTTGTCAGCACCGAGTCGAGACGCACACCCGCACGCCGGAATGCCATCGAATCCGCGAAGAGCATCCCGTACTCGAAGTCGAGGGCCGTGCTGGTATCCAGCCCACGTGCGGCGAGCGCGCGCTTGGTGGCCGTCATGATCGGCTCCGGGTTCACCCGCAGCGACACGCCTCGCCGCCCGGCAAAGTGCAGTTCGGGAAAGGGCTGGACGCCATGATCTGCCGTCAGCGCGATGATGATGCGAGAGGAATCGCGGACCCGATACAGCGAGTCGAGGAACTCGCCGAGGTAGCGATCCAGTCGCAGCACCTGATCGTGGATCTCCCGCGAATCGGGGCCAAAGCGATGACCAATGGCGTCGGTTGTGGAGAGCGACACCGCCAGCACATCGGTGCTGGTGCTCGCACCCAGCTTCATGGCATCAAGGCCAGCCAGCGCCGCCTGCAGTGTGAGCCAGTCCATCCGCGGATCATCCCCGAGCGCGCGAACCGCCTGCGCCGTATCGATCGGCGTCGGGTGTGGAAACATGAAGTTCCTGCCGCCGCTCTCCACCGGCACGCTGTCCGACTCAGGGTAGGTCCCCGCATCACGGAGCAATCGCCACTCTGTTCCCGCGGTGCGATGCGGCAGGCGACGCGCGTTGAAGAGTGTCACCCAGGTTGGCAACGAATCGGCGTACCACCGGCTGGTGGTGAACCGGCCGTCACTCGCGTACCAGAACACCGACTGCCGCGACCGTCCCACCGGCAGAATCGCGCCGCGGTCCTTCCGGCTGATTGACAGCGCGCGTGAACGCGGATCACTCGCGTGGAGCCAGTCCACCAGCGTGGTACCCTGAAAACGGAACGGCGACGCGCCGGGACCTCCACCGCCGAGCAAGGCAGCCCCGGTGTCATTCACGCCGGCGTTGTTGCGCACGATGCCCGTGTGCTGCGGGAAGCGCCCTGACAGCGTCGCCGCATGTCCCGGTGCCGTTTCCGTCGTGGCGTGATCCTGGTAGCCGTTCCTGTACAGCACACCGCCGGACTGCAGCCGACGGAGGCCACCGGTGAACTCGCGTCCGTATCGCGCGAAATACTCCGGGATCATCTGGTCAACGGTGAGGAAGACCACCAGCGTCGGGCGCGGCGGTGCAACGGTGCGTTGCGCCGGCAGCAGTGTCGCCACGGCACTCAGGGCAACCACGGCCGCCACAAGCGACCGTGCCTGACAGGGACGAATCATCGACATGCCAAAAGCTACTCGCCCCGCGCGCGCGAAGTGCACGCGACACACCGAACACACGACCGCTACGCCAATGTCACGACATCCCGCAGCGCCAGATCGAGGATCTCGATCGCCCGCGCGAGATCGGCTCGTGTCGCGACCAGGGGCGGGAGGATGCGCAATGTGTGGTCACCGGCCGAGATGATGAGGAGCCCGCGGGCACGCGCGCGCTCAATCACTGCACTCGCCGGCTCCGTGACATCCACGCCCCACATGTATCCGACGCCACGCACGGCGCGGATACAGGCGTGAGCGCGCTGCAGTCGTTGCAGCTGTGCGCCGAACCACGCCCCGTCTTCACGCACATGCATCAGCAGCGCCGGATCCGCGAGTCGCTGGCACACATGCAGTGCGACATGTGAGACCAGCGGACCACCACCGAACGTCGTGCCGTGCTCGCCGGGTTTGAGCGCATCGGCCACGGCGTTCGTGAGCAGAATTGCGCCCATCGGCAGTCCGCCAGCCAACGGCTTCGCCAGTGTCACGATGTCAGGAACGATCCCGATCGGCTCGTGCGCCAGGAAACAGCCGGTTCGACCCAGGCCGCACTGGATCTCATCGAGAATCAGCAGGATGTTTCGCTCGCGCGTGAGCGCCCGCAGCGCGCGCATGAAGTCATGGTCAACCGGTCGGAGCCCGCCTTCACCCTGCACCGGCTCGATGATCACGGCAGCCGTCGTCTCTGGTGACAGCACCTGCGAGAGCGCTCCCAGATCGCGTTCCGCAATCGAGATGCCCGGCGTGAGGGGACGGAACGGCATGCGGTACGCCGCGCGGTCGGTGGCCGCCAGCGCAGCACCGAGACGCCCGTGAAAACTGCCACGCACCGCGACGATCTCGTGCTTCGCACCGTCCGGATCGATGCTTCGCCCCCACCGACGCGCAAACTTGATGGCGCCCTCCACCGCCTCGACGCCCGAGTTGCAGAAGAACACCTTGTCGGCGAACGTCCGCGTCGTCAGGAATGTCGCGAGCCGTTCTGCCGGTTCATTGGCGAACAGGTTCGACAGGTGGATCAGGCCGGTGGACACCGCTTCCGCGATCGCCGCATTGATGCCGGCATCGTTGTAGCCGAGCGCGTTCGTGGCGATCCCTGACATGCAGTCGAGATAGGCATTGCCCGCATCGTCGAACAGCGTGACACCCTCGCCACGAACCATCGTGACGGGAAATCGCTTATACGTGTACGCGATGCTGCTTGGCTCCGTCGCCGGGATCGGCGGCAGCGCCACCGACACAACATCGCCTGACGTTGCGATCGCGGAAGAGGCGACCGGGGTTGCCACTGCGGCATTCATACGGACACTCCTGCAAGGGTGATCACCGTGCCACTCATCGTGTTCGTCAGGGCGCCAACGCCGCCAATCCTCACGCGGGCAACGCCGCGCGCCAGCGCGCTGAGCGCAGCCTCCAGCTTGGCGGCCATCCCGCCGCTCGCCACGCCGCTGCCGATCAGCGAGCGCACGGCGTCAGCGTCGAGCTGAGTGGCCGCCATCCCGTCCACAAGCACGCCATCTACATCACTCACCAGAAGCAGTTCCACGGCATTCAGCGCAACTGCAATCGAGGCCGCCGCATCATCGCCGTTCACGTTGAGCACACCACCCGCTGACGATTCGTGATCCCGTGCCAGTGGCGACACCACCGGGCAGTATCCCGCGGCGAGCAGCGTCCGGATCAGCATCGGATCGACATGCACCGGCGTGCCGACCTCGCCCATCGTTGCGCGAGTGTACGCCGTGGCACGCAACATCCCCGCGTCCTCTCCTGACAGGCCAACCGCCGGAACCCCGGCGCCGACCATCGTCGCCACCAGTCGCTGATTCGCGCTGCCGGACAGCGCCATGCGCAGCAGCTCGAGATCTTCGGGCGCCGTCACGCGGCGGCCGTCGATGAACTGCGCTTCACGCCCGAACGCGGCCTGCAGCCGCGACACTGCATCGCCACCACCGTGCACCACGACCAGCGATGATGATTGCTGCCATGCCGCCGCGAGCACCCCGGGCAGCATGGGGTCGGACTGCACACGTCCGCCGAGCTTGATCACCCGGGTCATTGCGGCAGTCCTGCCACTTCATCGAAATCGCAAATCAGATTCGCGTTCTGCACGGCCTGCCCGGCCGCACCCTTCACCAGGTTGTCGATGGCGACGAACACCTGTAGCATCGGCTGTCGCGCATGGGCCACCGGCGTCACGTGGATGCGCGCAACGTTGCGGTGGGCGACATCGCGCAAGCGCGGCGGTGCTGCTGCGATCTCGACGAACGGCTCCACGGCGAAATGCGTGCGAAAGAGCGCCATCGGATCAGCGATCTCCTCGCGAAGCGTGACCGTGATGGTCGCCAGGATTCCGCGAGCCACCGGGAGCAGGTGTGGCGTGAACAGCAGGTCCACGTCAGCGCCGTACGCCTCGAGTGTCGCGCGCATCTCGCCAAGGTGGCGATGTGTGTTGCCAACACCGTAGGCGCGGAAATCCTCAGTCACCTCCCCGAAAAGCAGCTCGAGCTTCGGCGAGTTTCCGGCGCCGGACACGCCACTGGCCGCATCCACGATGACGGGCGCGCCAGACACGAGCAGGTCGCGTGACACGAGCGGAATCAGGCCAAGCAACGTGGCAGTCGGATAGCACCCTGGATTGGCCACGACCTGCGCGACGCGGATTGCGTCCCGGTTCAGCTCGGGCAGCCCATACGGTGCGTCGAAGTCCCCCTCGACGCCGCCCTGCCCGGGACGCAGGTCTGCCGAGAGATCCACCACTTTCGCGCCGGCGGCCTGTGCACGCGCCACCCATTCCGCAGACGCGCCGTGCGGCAACGCCGAAAACACCACCGCCGCGTCAGCGAGCTGGACAGAGTCGGTCGAGATGAGGGTGATCGCGCGGCCTGGCAGTTCGAGCCGATCACCTGCACGGGAATGCGCTGCGGCGAAAGCCAGCTCGAAATGCGGGTGACGCTCGAGCAGCCGGCAAAGCTCCTGTCCGGCATACCCACTCGCCCCTAGCACGCCGAAAGGGAGTTTATGCATATTGAATGCATATTCTTTCACTGCCTCTCCGTCAATGGTCGGCGAGGCTCGGCGGATCTTGCCCCTGGCAGCGAGGGCTCGGCAGATGGCCAACAAGCGCGAACGCCATCTGGCGATCCACGAGATCATCGAGACGCAGGCCGTCCAAAGTCAGGACGAACTGCGGAAGATCCTCCGGCAGCGCGGCTGGGACGTGACACAGTCCACACTCTCGAGGGACTTGCACGAGCTCCGCCTCGCCCGCATCCCAACCGGCGACGGGGTTCGGTACGCCTTCGCCGATGGCGGTGTCGCCACCGCCGATGACGATCGAGGCGCGCTGGAACACCTGCTGCCACAGTTCTTCGACAAGGTCGACGGCACAGGCGAGCTGGTCGTTTTGCACACCATGGCAGGTGGCGCGCAGCCGGTCGCCGCCGCGATCGACAGCGAGGCGTGGGCTGATGTGCTCGGCACCATCGCAGGGGACGATACGATTCTCCTCGTCTGCCGCTCATCGGACGCCAGAACGAGGGTCATTCGGCGATTGACGTCGCTCGCCGGCGAGCGCGGTTGAGGCGTGTCGCGTCCGCCCTTGTGGCGCGATCCGGATTTTGCGAAGTTATGCACTGAATCTGCATAAAATTTCACTTGGAGTTCTGACATGCCGCGCACCATCGCTCTTGCCTATTCGGGCGGTCTCGATACCTCGATCATCGTCCCATGGCTCAAGGAGCATTATCCCGGCTCCCGCGTCATCTGCGTCGCCGCCGACATCGGGCAGGACGACCTTGGCGGCGTCCGTGAAAAGGCGATCGCATCTGGCGCCGAGGACTGCCTCGTGGTCGATCTGAAGGAGGAGTTCGTCCGCGACTTCATCTTCCCGATGCTGCGCGCCGGGGCGATCTACAACCGCAAGTACCTCCTCGGCACATCCATCGCCCGTCCCCTCATCGCCCGCTCCCAGGTCGAGGCCGCGCGCCGGGTTGGTGCCGACGCTCTTGCCCATGGCTGCACCGGCAAGGGCAACGATCAGGTGCGCTTCGAGCTCACCTACATGACCTTCGCACCGGATCTCGAGGTCATCGCGCCATGGCGCATCTGGGACATCCGGTCACGCGAAGACGCAATCGCATACGCAAAGAAGAAGAACGTTCCGGTGGTGGCGACAGTGGAGAAGATCTATTCGCGTGACGCGAATCTCTTCCACCTGTCGCATGAGGGCGGTGGGCTCGAGGACCCGAACTGGGAGCCGGTGGAGGACATGTTCGTCCTCACGACCTCTCCCGAGGCGGCCCCGGATACGCCGGAATACGTGACAATCGGATTCGAGGCGGGCACACCGATCAGCGTCAACGGCGAGAAGCTCGCTCCGTTCGCGCTGCTCTCGGCGCTCAACGCCATCGGAGCGCGTAATGGTGTCGGTCGCATCGACCTGGTCGAGGACCGACTCGTTGGCATGAAGAGCCGCGGCGTGTACGAAACGCCTGGTGGCACGTTGCTGTACGCTGCGCACTCCGAGCTCGAGCAGCTCATTCTCGACCGTCGGACGCTGGCCGCGAAGGACCTGATCGCACCGCGGTACGCTGATCTCGTGTACGAAGGGCGGTGGTGGACGACCGAACGGGAGGCGTACGACGCCTTCGTGAATGTCACGCAGGAACGCATCACTGGAACCGTCAGGCTCAAGCTGTACAAGGGCAATGTGATCGTTGCGGGACGTCAGAGCGCACACGCCATCTATGACGAGCGTTTCGTCACCTTCGGCGAGGACAACGTCTACCAGCAGGCCGACGCGGGCGGATTCATTCGTCTCTATGGACTTCCGTATCGGGTGCGTGCACTGAAGGATGCGGAGATGGGCTACATGCCGCGATGGGGCACCGCCGACGCCGCAGAAGCGACGCCGCGGAACACGCCGTCGACTGCGGACGCCTGAGGTGACCGACGGTCCCACGCACAAGCTCTGGGGGGGTCGCTTCGCCGGCGGCCCCTCTGCGATACTGGAAGCGGTGAATCGGTCGATCACGACCGACTTCCGACTCTGGCCATTCGACATTCGCCTGTCGCGCGCCTGGGCCGTTGGCTTGTGGAACGGCGGCGTGCTGACGCTCGAGGAAAGCGAGCGAATGGACGCTGGCCTGGTCGCTGTTGGCGAGGACTTTGCGGCTGGTGCCACGCCGCTGCCGAGCGACGAGGACGTGCACACGATGATCGATCGGTTGCTGCACGCACATGTCGGCGACCTGGCGTCAAAACTGCACACGGGTCGCAGCAGGAACGATCAGGTCGCGACCGCCACGCGGCTCTGGACCCTCGACGCGATCGAGCAGCTCGAGCAGGGCATCCGTGAGGTGCAGCGCGTCCTCATCACACACGCCGAGCAGCATCAGGACGATCTGCTGCCCGCGTATACCCACCTGCAACGGGCACAACCCGTCACGCTCGCACACTGGCTGATGTCGCACTTCTGGCCACTGTCGCGCGATCGTCAGCGCCTTGCCGACGCTGCGCGCAGCGCGAGTGTGCTGCCGCTCGGCTCGGGTGCCATTGCGGGCACGGCGTTCCCCATTTCCCGCGTGCTCCTCAAGGAATCGCTTGGTTTCGCCGCGCTGTCACAGAACAGCATCGATGCTGTCGGTGACCGGGATTTCGTTGCTGATACACTGTACGCGTTGACGATGACCGCAATGCATCTGTCGCGCCTCGCAGAGGACCTCATCCTCTTTGGATCCAGTGAATTCGGGTTCGTGCAGTTCGGTGATGCCTTCTCCACCGGGTCCAGCATGATGCCGCAAAAGCGAAACCCGGATGCGCTCGAGCTGACGCGCGGCAGTGCCGCGCGCATCTTTTCGGACCTGACTTCGATGGTGATGGCGCTGAAGGGCCTGCCGAGTGGATACAACAAGGACCTGCAGGACGACAAGCGTGCCCTCTTCGATGCCGTGGACGTGATGTCGCTGGTGTTGCCTGCGGTGGCTGGCGCCGTGGAAGAGCTCACGTTTCGCACGGGACGCATGCGCGCTGCCGTCACCTCCGTGATGATGGCCACCGATCTCGCCGACTACCTCGTGTTGCGCGGCGTGACGTTCCGCGAGTCGCACGCCGCGGTCGGCTCCCTGGTGCGCCAGGCGGAGGAAGCAAGGGTCGAGCTCCACGAACTGCCGCTGACGGCATTCCACGCGGCACACGCAGCATTCGGCGACGACGTGCTCGACGCACTGTCCGCGCAGGCCAGTGTGGATCGGCGCTCGGTACCGGGAGGCACGGCAGTCAGTGCGGTCCGTGAGCAGCTCGCGGCGGGCCGCGAAGCGTTGCATCCCCCCGCTGCAGGCCTCGGCAACGAATTGCGCCTCGTCGGCTGACGCCGCCTGACGCGACGGCGCAGGAAATCAGCGGGGGCCGGTTGCGCATACGCAACGGGCCCCCGTGCTGTCAGCGCGCTGCCGCGCAGCCTAGAACATGATCCCGACTGTCACAGGGATGAATCTTGCCGTCGAGCGAGCATTGCCAACATCCACCGTTGCATTCCGGATGCTGTGCACGCGCGCCTCGACAAAGATGCTTGCTCCCACGAGCCCGAACTTCACGCCACCCCCGTAGTTGTAACCGACCTTTCGCGTGCTTTCGGTTCCCGAGAGTTTGGTGTCGTAGTACCCGATGCCACCAATGGCATAGGGCTTGATCGGACCAGGCAGAAGGCTGAGCACACCGTTGATCGAGCCACTGATGACACGCGTGTCAGCGCCATCGACCGCCTGATTGAAGGCATTGCGGAAGTTCCGGCCGCCAAAGCTGTTGTATTGCAGGTCAGCGCGCAGCTGGAACGGGAGCACTGGCATGCCAAGCTGCAGTGTTGCCAGCCCGTTGTATCCGAGGTCCTGCCGATCGTTGAGCGAGCCGGACGGGGTGGTAGCGCCCGCCGCGAGGCCGAAGGCAATCTGGGCCTGAGCCGGGACTGCTGCGAGCGCGAGAGCGAGTGCGAGGCCGATCCCGGTGAACGTGCCGAGTCGAATGGACATTGGTTCTGGAGTCGAGGGTGAACATCGCACGCGCGACCGTGCGGATACTGACGACCACCTGCACCGCAACATCACAACGCGCCCGCTGTCAGCCTGACCTGGCATTGCGCAGCACCGCTTCTGCGGCGGCGACACCGCCGCGTGCCGCCCCTTCGAGCGAACTGCTATGACCAACCTCCGAAGCAAGGAACAGGCCGCGAACCCCAGTCTCGACAGGAACCCGATGCGCGACGCTCCCCGGAAGCTGGGAGTACTGCGAGTACGGGACACGGTAAATGGCGAGAAGTTCCGCCCCTGCGGACTGAGCGGTGGTACACATCGAGGCCAGGTCTTCCATCACACGTGGAACGAGCGATGCCGTACCCGCGGAGGCCTCGGGGCCGAGGACTGTGGCCGCCGTGAGCGCCGCCCCTGCCGGCGCGTATGAGGGAGCCACGTTACTGATTGTGATGGCGTGGCTGACCACGCCGTTGTGGGCAGCATTGAGCCACAGCGCGGTGCCTGGCAACATCGGTCTCGCAGAGCGCAGGTACACCGTCGTACAGCCGAGGTGCGCCTCAGGCAGCTTCAGGGGAACTCGCGCGGTCAGCGCCAGCGAGGCGATCGACGGCGAGTCACACGCAAGGACAACCGCAGATGACGGTATGTCCTCGCCGGAGTTGAGGACGACGCCGGCGATTCCGTGCTCGTCGCGCTGAATGCGGACGACCCCGTGATTCGTGCGCACCGTGCCGTGCGGCAGTGTCGAGGCCAGTTGCGCGGGAATCGCGCCCATGCCTCCGGAGGGGACGGCGGTCTTCCCTTCCGCCAGCATCTTGAACGTGTAGAGCAGCACCGAGGCGGACGACTCCAGCGAACGGTCCAGCAGAATGCCGCCGTAGAATGGAGCGAAAAAGTTCGCGATCGCACCGACCGTGAAGCCGCGGGATGTGAGGAACTCACGCGTTGACATGCTGTCAAAGCGTTTTTCGAAACACTCGTCGAATGTGAGAGCCGTCGCGAAGCGACGGAGCATGAGCATTCGGAGCTTGTCGACGAGCGAAATGGATGCCGCAGTGACCGTCGGCAAGAGGAGTGATGGATCAGCGATCGCATCACCGATCAGCGCGGGACGAACTCCGGCACCAACGACATGGGCCGCTGGACGGAACTCGCGCAGTTGCAGCGATGGCAGGTCCAGCTCCGCGCGCAGCATCGGATACGCGGTGAAGAACACCTGAAAGCCATGATCAAGACGGAAGCCATCGCGAACCGTGGTCCGGACGCGGCCCCCAACGTCGTCGTCGCGCTCGAGTACGACGACGTTCCGCCCGGCGCGCACCAGTCTTCTCGCACACACCAGCCCCGCAATGCCGCCCCCGATCACGAGGACCGGTTCACGCAGGTCCATCAGGGTGTCTTCGTTGCTGGCATGGCGGAGGGCGGCACCGTGGCCGCCGGAGTCGTGGCCGCCGGAGTCGTGGCCGCCGGTGCCGGGGCCGGTGGGGTCGGCGTTGCTGCCGGAATTGCTGCAGGCGCGGTGGCTGGCGGAGCGGCAGGAGCGACACTCGGGCCACCGATATACTGAACCGATTTCACGAAGTATTCCGTCTCGCCGAAGCAGCTCGTGGGCAGGCCTCGATGTTGGTCATACGTGACCTTCACCTGCTTCCCGGACGCATCGCTGATTTGCTTCGCGACGTTTTCATCGCGGACCGTGAAGCGAAACACCTCCATCGGGATCATGTTCGGCCCGTTCGCGAGGGTGATTTCACCTTCCCATGTCTTGCAGACCCAGCCCTTGCGGGAAATCTTCTGCACGTACCCGGCGCGATCGCCGCTGGAGAACGAGAAGTTCAGCGCGATGGTCACGTAGAGCGCGAAGGCAGCAAGCGGGAGTACGACGAGAAACAGCACCGCGGTGATCTTCCACCTCCCCTTTTTCTTCGGGGCAGGTGCGGTCGGCAGCGGTCCGCCGATATCGCTCAGTGGTGCGGTATTCGTCCGGCTTGGCTCTTTGGCCATGGGTAGCTCTCGCTCTGAATGGTTGGCACGGCGGCACACGCAATGTCGGCTCCACAGCAGGCCTCCCACAACCCCGACGGCGTCCGCTCAGGGTGATACGTGAACCGGGGGGCGCTAGATTCTCGCTCAGGTCGCCAGTCCAGCCCCCCAGAACCCTCGTACCGTGAGCATTCCCGCTGTGTTTCGTCCTCGCCGCCAGACCGTCACGGCGCTCGTCGGCACCGTACCGGTCGGCAGTGCGCACCCGGTGGTCGTGCAGTCGATGACCAACACCGACACCGCAGACGTGGGCGGGACCGTTGCGCAGGTCGCTTCGCTTGCGCGGGCCGGATCACAAATCGTTCGCGTGACCGTGAACAACGAGGCGGCGGCCGAAGCAGTGCCGCTGATCGTGGAGCAGCTCGCCGACCGAGGCGTGACGGTCCCCATTGTCGGGGATTTTCACTACAACGGCCATCTCCTGCTTGCCAGGTACCCGGCCTGCGCCCGGGCGCTCGCGAAGTACCGGATCAACCCGGGCAACGTCGGCGGCAAGCGCCGCGATGAGCACTTCCGCTCGATCGTCCAGATTGCGGTCGACAATGACAAGCCGGTGCGAATCGGAGTCAACTGGGGCTCGCTTGACCAGGATCTCCTCACCACCATGATGGACGAGAACGCGTCACAGGGCTATCCGCAGACCGCCCACGACGTCTATGTGGAGGCGATGCTGGCAAGCGCGCTTCGATCGGCAGAGATGGCGGAGGAGGTCGGGCTTGCCCACAACCGCATCCTCATTTCAGCCAAGGTGTCGCTCGTCCCGGACCTCGTCGACGTGTATCGCAAGCTCGCCGCTCGCTGCGATTACCCGCTCCACCTCGGACTCACAGAGGCCGGCCTGGGCATGAAGGGAATCGTCGCCAGCACGGCGGGCCTGTCGCTCCTCCTCGCTGATGGCATCGGGGACACGATCCGCGTGTCGCTGACGCCGAAGCCAGGCGGTGACCGCAGCGAAGAAGTGCACGTGGCGCAGCAGATCCTTCAGTCGCTCGGCCTTCGGAGCTTCGCGCCGCAGGTCACCGCGTGCCCCGGATGCGGGCGTACCACGTCCACGTTCTTCCAGAGCATGGCCGAGGATATCCAGACCTATCTTCGCGAGCAGATGCCGGTCTGGCGAGGACGGCATCCTGGTGTGGAAGAGATGCGCGTGGCGGTGATGGGGTGCGTCGTGAACGGGCCTGGCGAATCGAAGCACGCGAACATCGGCATCTCGCTCCCGGGAACGTTCGAGGAGCCCAAGGCGCCGGTGTACGTCGACGGTGCGCTTCGCGTGACGTTGAAGGGCGATCGGATCGTTGGCGAGTTTCTCGAGATCCTCGAGGAGTACGTCGCACAGACGTATCCCGCCCCAGCAACCATCGGCACCTGACTCTCAGCCGAGCGCCGGCGCCTCACTCACGGGCGCCGCTTCGAGCTCGCTGACCATCGCGCCAAGTTCGTCGACGATCGGTGCATCAAAACCGACGGCACGCAAGCGTTCGTACACCGCTCGGAACCACGTGAGCGTTCCCTCACGCCCGGAACCACCGCGGTTCCAGACGGTCGAGGGCTCGATCGTTCTGCGCAGATCCGCGAGAATGCTGCCCGCGTTGTGGAGTGTGTGCGCTGCGCACACCCATCGCGCTGCATCATTCGCGTTGGCAAGACGCAGGAGGTAGTCCTCGCGCACGTCCTCCTTGCTCATCTCCACGCCATCGTCATCCACACGGCGACGAGCCACCGAGAGGACGGTGTGCAGGACATCCGTGCCGAACTTGCTGCCGATCCGGTCGTTGAGGTCATTCGACGTGAATCCGTCGCGCACGCTGTCCTCGACGACGTCGTACAGAACGCCTGCCACGATCACTGGCTCATCGCATCGGAAGTGCGTGAGAATGACCGCGATGTTCGCCGCGTGCGTGACGTACGGCATACGGAGACCCTTGCGCACCTGGGTGTCGTGGTGCTTTGCTGCAAAGGCAAGCGCGTGGTTGATGCGGTCGGAATATCCGCGCATGAATGGCCTGTAGCCTGAATCAGGAATCGAGCACCGCGTCACACGAAACTAGTCGACGGCCCGCGAACTCCGTAGTACGTCGGTCCGCTGCTGGTCTGCCTTCCGGCGCGTGCGAGAGGCCCGGGCGCACTCAGCGCGCCTGATTGAGCAGCGCCGCCAGCCGGAGATCGAGGAGCAACAGCGCGGCGCCCTGCACTCCCACTCCGAACCCTGCCCCCACCAGTCCGCGGGAACGCGCCAGTTTCCAGCCGCACCACGCGAGGGTCACACCAACGGCGACATACCCGACGTCGAGCCCGCAGTTGAACCAGAGGAATCGATCGAGGCGCGTCACACCGTCGTAGTCACGCAAAGCGAGGTGCGGCCGCGCAGCGAGCGCGAGCAGGGCGTCAATCGCCCCCCATGCACCAGTCTGTATTCCGAAGTGTTTCAGGAGTGGGGCCTCGACTCGCCGGCTGCGACAGAATGCCCAGCAACTGAACCCCGTGAGCATGCTGGCGACCCCCCACAACAAGAGGCGCGCAAGGTGTGCCCGCTCGTACGCCAGTACTTGATCAGCCCACATTCATGACACCGATGCGGAGATGGGCTCACGTCCATGCTGGAGCGCTGACCCGTAGGCGTAGCTGACAGGATCACTGTCTTCGATGTCAGGCGCCCAGATCACGACGCCCAGGGCGTCACGACCGCGAATGCGCTGGGTGTCGCTTCGGGCGCGCTCGAGCCACGCGCTCGGCGTACTGCCTGTCCGCACGACGAGTACGACATGAGCCGTGGTGTCGCTGCTCACCAGTGCCGACCGGACTTCCTCGAGGGTTCCAGCCCGGAGCGTGATCGCGTCTTCCCCGAGTTCATGCCGTGAGAACTCACCCGTCCACGCAACGCCCTGTGTCCGCTCCGGATGCACCAGCACCGCGAGTGCATTCGCCGGCGTGACGCGGCCGCGTGTCGTCCGGGGCGTCGTTCGCGGCGCCATTCGCGGCGTCGCCTGCTGCACTGACACGACTCGTGCACTCCGACCCTCCGCACCGAGGCGCTCCGCGATCCGGGCAGCTGTGCGCGTCGCCAGTTCCCAGTCGTCGCCAAGAACGATCAGCGAGCGCGTCGTCGAGAGCGCCGGCTCGAGGTCGAACACGAGTTGACTGAATGCACTCGTCAGCGCGTCGGGCCGCATGGCGTCAGTCAACCGAACGCTGAGCAGCACGGGAAGGCCCGCCTGCGCGGCCACTTCCTGCTCGTCAGCCAGACGCGGCGATCGCACCTCGATCAGCAACGTGACGAAGAGCGCCACACCAATCGCCGCGACCGCACTGGCCGTCAGCATCGCCAACGGCGGCGCGAGTGCATCCACGCGTCGCTGCGCACGCGCACGTGCAGAGTCGCGAGCCAGTGCTTCCGCACGGCGCGTCGTCAGCACTTGCGATACGGAGTCGGAGCGACGTGCCGCTGCATCGCGCTTCGCACGCGCAGCCTCGTGCCGAGCCGAATCCGCACTGAACCGTCGCGCCAACTCAGGTGAGCTCGGGCCAAGTCGCATCGCGACCTGGCCCCCAGTCGCGTATGGGCGAAGTGCTGACGCGATGCGCTGCTGCGCAATTCTCTCGATCGCACGACCGAAGGCCGTCACCCGACTGGAGAGTTCGAGATAGACCGGATCCACTCCACCGACCGCGTCATACTCGTTGCGCGCGCGTTCAGCATCGGCAAGGGAATCCGCCAGCGCCCGCACGCGAGGATCCTGCTGCAGGAGCGGGTCTGCCGCGAGTGCACGCCATGACGTTGCCAGTGGCGCGTTCTGGGCACGCTGCAATCGCATGGTCAGTGCGCTCACCGCGGCCCGTACGGAATCAGGCATCGCCACCACCGGAAGGCCAACATCGGCGACAGCAGCGGCCGACGAGGCACCGGGCGTCGCGGAGACAGTCACGCTGTCCGGAATGTTGGAATCCGCCGACGCGAACGTGATACTCGGATCGATGCGCACCGGCGCCCGTGTGAGCGCGAGCACTCGACGCGGCGGTGGACTCTCCGCAAGAGCACTGTCGGCACGGAACTGCTGTCGCCGCAAACTGGATGCCTGTCGCGCCAGATCCACCGTATCCGCTGGAGCCGGGACACGCTGCAACGCCGCCCGCTCAACGCGAGTGAACCAGAGCAGCAATCCGAAGGCGACCGCGAACGTGACGCCGCCCACGATTCCGAGCACACCGCTGCGGTGCACGAGATTCCGCGCCCTCGAAGCCATCCATCGGCCGCGCGACAATCGTGGGGAGACGGCAAGTCCGGTGTTCACGACGGAATTCTAGCCAGAGGCCGACGAAACGACGTATCGGCACCGAGCAGCCGCGCCGGCAAAAAAAAGAGTGCGGCGTCCGGCTGATGCCGAACGCCGCACAGCCTGCAGACCAACGGACCTTACTGGACCGTGATCTTCATGATCATGTTCATGGCCTGATGCGGTGTGCAGATCGCCGTGTACGTTCCCGCCGCAATCTTGCCGAACGACATCGTCCACGACTCACCATCCGTCACCAGCATCTTGCCGGTCAGCTCGCCCGTCGACTCCGGCATGTTCGCCGTGAGCTGTGCAGCTGACGCACCCGCCGTCGCCGGATCGATCGCAACGTTGTGCGGGCCACCCTTGACGTCAACGAACTTGATGCCGTCGCCTGCCTTGATCGTGATCGCGGCCGGCTCGAAGCGATATCCCTTCTCGTCGCCGATCATGTTCACGGTGTGCGTCGTTCCACTGATCGGGGCAGCCGTGACGGCACCCGCCGCAGCCGCTGGCGCGTCCGCTGCCGGCGCTGCCGCCGCCTCAGGAGCTGGCGTGGCCGCCGGCTCCTCAGCCTTCTTCTCTCCACCACATGCAACAAGTGCGAATGCGCTCGTCGCAACTGCCAGAACCTTGAACCGCATTTGATGACTCCTAGAAACCGGTGTATTTCGAACAGACGGATGTGACAAGCAGTGACGCCATCCGCAGCTTCGCGCGCCTTGCGCCGCTTTGAAACTCAGGAAAGCATAGACGGCCAGACGCCGAGAGCAAGCCCTTGCCGAAACAGCGTCACTCGGGAGATGCGTACCCGCTCTCGATGAACACGTGCCACCCGTACCCGTGTTCCGTCCCTCTCGCGTTGACCGCGACCCGCCGGCGGGCTAGGTTCCGGCCCATGCGCCTCGTCGTCCTGCACGTGAACCACCATCATCATGGTCGCCGCCCGACGGGCGTCGTCCGGGTCTGGTGCTTCGCGTAGGTTTCGCGCGCTGGCATTCTGCATCGCGGCGGCCCGTCGGGTTTCTGGAGGGGCCGCCGCTGTTTTTTTCCCTGAGAACCCACCGTTCCACATGCTCCGAATCGCGCTTCCGAACAAAGGCCGTCTCTCCGAGGATGCCCGGGAACTGTTCACCGATGCTGGCCTCGAGGTTCGTGGCAGGGGGGAGCGGGCCCTCACCGCGTCGCTCGGCGGCGAGTTCGAGGCCATTTTCGTCCGCGCTGCCGACATCCCTGAGTTCGTTGCCGATGGTGCTGCTCAGGCCGGCATCACGGGCGTCGATCTGGTCCAGGAGTCGGGGCGCGAAGTGGAGGAGCTCCTCGACCTCGAGTTTGGTGCCTGTCGCCTCGTCGTGGCGGCTCGTGACGAGAGCGGAATACAAGCCCTCTCCGACCTCCGGAGCCGACCGCGGGTCGCCACCGTCTTCCCACGCATCACCGCCACGTTCTTCGCCACCCAGGGCATCCCGGTCGAGATCGTTCCCGTCTCGGGTGCCGCCGAGATTGCCCCACACCTCGGCATTGCCGACATCGTCGTCGACCTGACCTCGACGGGCTCAACACTGAAGGTGAACGGGCTCCGAGAAGTCGCCACCGTGCTGCAATCGTCGGCGCGACTGATCACCGTCGTCCCGGCAGATGACCGCCGCCGCGCGTCTCTCGACGAGTTGGTCGATGCCCTGGCGTCGGTACTGCGCGCCAGAAGCCGCCGCTACCTGATGGCCAACGTGCCGCGCGCGCGTCTCTCCGAGGTGCAGGCAATTCTGCCAGGCATCAATGGTCCCACCGTGATCGACATCATGGATCACGGCGAGATGGTCGCCGTGCACGCGGTCGTCCCGTCGGCCACGATCTACCGGACCATCGGCCAGCTGAAGCAGTTGGGGTGTCAGGGCATTCTCGTCACCCGCATTGAACGCCTGATGCCATGAGAAGCCCCCTGTTTCGCTTCACGGGCGCCGTGAACGCACTCACCCCGGAAACGCGGCGCGCACTGTGCGACCGATCGACGTCTGTCGACGACTCGATTCGTGCCACGACGGCCGCACTCATCAAACGTGTTCAAGCCGACGGGGATGCAGCGCTTGTTCAGATGGCGCTGGAGTTCGACGGTGCCACGCTGACGTCGCTGGAAGTTCCGCGGTCTGCCTGGGATCGCGCGCGAGAGACGATGACGCCGTCGCTGCGCGACGCCATGCAACGCACGGTGGCGAACGTTCACACCGCGCATACGGCGTTTCTGCCGATCGCCGTCGAGGTGGAGACAGAGCCGGGTGTTCATGTCGGACGTCGACCAGACCCGCTCAGTCGCGTTGGAGTGTATGCGCCGGGCGGACGGGCCGCGTATCCGAGCTCGCTGATCATGGGAGTGGTCCCGGCGAAGGTCGCCGGTGTCAGTGAGGTCATCGTCTGCTCCCCGGCAACACCCACCGGATGGCCGTCCGACGTCGTGCTCGCGGCGGCGGCGATCGCTGGTGCCGACCGCGTCTTCGCCATTGGCGGCGCCGGTGCGATCGCGGCGATGGCATACGGCACCGCGACAGTACCTCGCGTGGACCGCATCGTCGGTCCGGGAAACGCGTGGGTCGCGGAAGCAAAGCTGCAGTGCGCTGGCGCGATCGCCATCGATTCACCCGCGGGCCCCAGCGAACTGCTCGTGATCGCGGATGGGACAGCCGATCCGTTGATCATCGCCCGCGAGATGCTCGCGCAGGCCGAGCATGATCCCCGTGCCGCCGTCGTCTGCGTGTCACTCGGCGCCGACATGTCGACACGCGTCAACGACGCCGTCGAATCACTGCTTCCGACGGCGGAGCGGTCGGGCATCATCCGCGAATCGCTGGCGTTCGCAGGTGGCCTGCTGCACGTCGAGACACTGTCCGATGCCATCGCGTTCGCGAACATGTGGGCTGCCGAACACCTGCTGCTTGCCGTCGGACCGGCCGCGTGCGATGCCGCCCTGGCCAGCATTCGGAATGCCGGCACAGTGTTCGTCGGTGAATCGGCCAGCGTTGCCTTCGGAGACTACATGACCGGTGCCAATCACGTGCTGCCGACCGGCGGCCTCTCCCGGTCCTACAGCGGACTGTCGACGCTGGATTTTGTCCGCTGGACGTCGTGGCAGCGCGTCACGCCGCGCGCTGCCGCCAGCCTGGCCGATGCGGTGGGTTCGTTCGCTGACAGTGAAGGCCTGCCCAACCACGCGAGTGCCGCGCGTCAGTGGAGGATGCAACCATGACCACCATCAATCCCGATCGTCTCGCGATCGCGCGCGCTGCGTACGAAGGCGTGCCGCTCTACGATCCGAAGCGCGCGCCAGTTGCGCTGGACCTCACGGACAACACGAACCTGTGGGGTGTGCCGCCAGCAGCGGCTCGTGCAATAAGGGAATTCAGCCACGCAACCGTCACGCGATATCCGTCCCTGTACGGAGATGAACTGAAACGTGCCCTGGCTGAGCATGCGGGATTGACCCCGGACATGGTCGTCACAGGGTGCGGCTCCGATGACATCCTCGATTCCGCCATGCGTGCGTTCGGCGACGCGGATGATCTCGTGGCCGCCAGTGATCCCACGTTCGCCATGGTGCCCATCTTCGCGAGAATGAACGCGCTGCGCTCGACGCTGATCGCAGAACTGCCGGATCACGAGATCGACGTTGATGCGTTGCTCGAGGCCAACGCGAAGATGTTGTACATCTGCTCACCGAACAATCCGACCGGGGCCCTGGTCGCGAGGCGCACGCTGGAACGACTGGTCGAGAACGTGACGGGTGTGCTGATCATCGATGAGGCGTATGTGGAGTTTGCAGGCGTCTCGAACGTCGACCTGCTCGCCCGTTCGCCACGCGTGCTGATCGTCCGGACGATGTCCAAGGCGTTCGGCCTCGCCGGCTTGCGCGTCGGATACGCGCTCGGTCAGCCTGCGCTGGTCCGGGAAGTGGAGAAGTCCCGCGGGCCGTACAAGGTGAATGCGCTCGCCGAGCATGTCGCGGTCACGGCACTCCGTGACGATGTCCAGTGGGTGCTCGAGCACATTCAGCTGGCAGTCGAGAATCGCGACCGCCTCACGATCGAGTTGCTCCGGCTCGGGCTCGATCCCCTGCCCTCGAGCGCGAACTTCGTCTGCGTGCCCGTGAAGCAGAGTGCTGCGGTCGGCATGGCAATGCGCGCCAAGGGCGTCGGCGTCCGGCCGTTCGAGGGCCTGCCCGGAATTGGCGATGCGCTCCGGATTTCCGTCGGGCCGTGGCCGATGGTCGAGCGGTGTGTGAAGACGCTGGCGGCCGTGCTGCGGAAGGGTGGCAAAGCGTGAGGGTGAGCATCTTCGACTACGGCGCGGGAAACCTGCACTCGCTCATCAAGGCCATCGAGCGTCCGGGCATCACGGTCACGGTCGACGCCGATGCGGCAACGGCCGCCCGCGCCGAGGCACTCGTGCTGCCAGGCGTCGGTGCCTTTCCGGCGGCGACAGGGGTACTTGGCGATGTCGGCCGCCGCGTGCTGCGGCGGGCGATCGGTGACGGCCTTCCAACCCTGGGGATCTGCCTCGGCATGCAGCTGCTCTTCGAGGGGAGCGACGAGGGGGGCGGGCCGGGACTCGGCGTCCTCGCCGGCAGTGTCACGCGGCTGCACGCCACGCGCGTGCCACAGATCGGCTGGAACCAGCTCGAGATCGGTGCAGCTCGTGACCCGCTCCTCGACGCATCCGAGCTGCGCACCGCATACTTCGCCAACAGTTTTGTCTGTCGTCCTGTCGATCCCAACACGGTGGTGGCGTGGAGCACGCACGAAGGTGATCGCTACCCGGCCATGGTGAGAGTCGCTCGATGCACCGGCGTGCAGTTTCATCCTGAGAAGAGCAGCACGGCTGGCGTGAGTTTCGTCCATGCCTGGCTGCGCGAGGTGCAGTCGTGATCGCCATCCCTGCCATCGATTTGCGTGACGGTGCCTGTGTGCAGCTTGTCGGCGGCGAGTATTCCGCCGAAAGGATTCGGCTTCCGGATCCTGTCGCCGTGGCGCTGGACTGGGAGGCAAAGGGATTTCAATCGCTCCACATCGTCGATCTGGACGCAGCCACGGGACGTGGACACAACAAGCGCATCATCGAACGCGTGTTGGACCTCACCGATCTGGACATGCAGGTTGGCGGCGGCGTCCGGGACCGGGATGCCATCGCATGGTTGATCGAGGCGGGCGCCGCTCGCGTCGTCGTCGGAACGCGCGCGCTCGAGGATGAGGAGTGGCTGGCCGAAATGGCGGACGAGTTCCCGCAGCAGCTCGTGGTCGCTGCTGACGTGCGCGATCGAAAGATCGTCACCCGTGGATGGACCAGAACGATGCGGCTCGATATCGACGAAGCCATGGAGCGACTCTCGATGCTGCCGCTGGCCGGCGTGCTGGTCACCGCCGTGCACCGGGAAGGACTGATGCAGGGTCCCGATCTGTCGTTGATGGAGGATGTGGCCGATGCAACTGCGCTGCCGGTGATCGCGAGCGGTGGAATCGCCTCCGACGCTGACCTTCGCCTGCTCGCCGACAGCGGCGTCGCCGCTGCCGTGCTCGGGATGGCGCTCTACACCGGCGCACTGGACGCGCGCGCCATCGCCGAGGAGTTCTGCGCATGACCACCGTCGTCCGGGAAACGAAGGAAACACAGATCAGGGTCGAGCTCACGCCGGGCACGGGCATGGCGTCCGTCGATACCACGCGGCCGTTCCTCGACCACATGCTGGTCACGTTCGCGAAGTACAGCGGCCTTGACGTCACCGTGCACGCGCGGGGCGATCTGCCACATCACCTGATTGAGGACGTGGCGATCTGTGTCGGTGCGGCCGTTGCTGCCGCATTGCCCGCGACGGCGGCGCGCTATGCCGACCGAACCATTCCGATGGACGACGCACTGGTCCACTGCGCGCTCGATCTGGGCGGCCGCGCCTACTACCGGGGAAAGCTGCCGATTGCGATCTGGGAGCATTGGATGCGCTCCTTCGCCGACAACGCGAGGGCCACACTGCACGTGCGCGTGATTCGCGGCACCGATGCACATCACATCGTCGAGGCGGCATTCAAGGCGCTCGGGCTGGCGGTCCGGGATGCGTTCGTCGAATCCGGTGCGGTCTTCAGCACCAAGGGCAGTGTCGCGTTGCAGGTCGCTGAGTGACGATCCCATGCTGACACGACGCCTGATCGTTTGCCTGGATGTGATGGGCGACAGGGTTGTGAAAGGAGTCAACTTCACCGGACTCCGCGACGTCGGTGACCCGGTGACGCTTGCGACGCGATACGAGGCAGAGGGGGCTGACGAGATCACCTTTCTCGACATCTCCGCCAGCGCAGAGGAACGTGAAACGCTGCTCGACGTGGCGCGGCGGACGGCTGAACGACTCTTCATTCCGTTGACCATAGGAGGTGGCGTGCGCTCTGCAGATGACGTCGGCCGCGCGTTGCGCGCGGGTGCTGACAAGGTCTCGCTGAACTCCGCCATGGTCGCCGACCCGACCGTGCTGACCAGGTGCGCCGACCGATTTGGCGCACAGTGCGTCGTGGCGAGCATCGACGCGAAGCTGGACGACGACGGAACATGGCGGGTGTGGACGCACGGCGGACGCACCCGAACAGAGCTGGATGCCGTGTCGTGGGCCGAGGAATGTGTCCAGCGGGGTGCCGGCGAAGTGCTGCTCACGAGCATCGATCGCGATGGCGTTCGAACCGGCTACGATCTGCCGCTGACACGCGCCGTCGCCACGAGAGTTCACGCCCCGGTGATTGCGAGCGGTGGCGCAGGCAGTGCGGCCCATGTCGTCGACGTACTCGCCGACGGTCAAGCCGATGCGGCACTCGTGGCCGGCATTCTGCATGACGGCGTGACGACCGTCGGACTCCTGAAGGATGAGATGCGCGCCGCCGGGCTCGTAGTCCGATGAGCACCGATGCGCTCCTGCAAGCGGTGATCACGGCCGCGCGGCTCGCGGGTGACACCGCCAACGCATTCTTCGGGCGAACGATCGACATCGAGTTGAAGGGCGACGGCTCGCCTGTCACCGTCGCAGACCGTGCGGCGGAAACCGTCGCCCGCGAATGGATCCGCGCGCAATTCCCGGACGACGGAATTCTCGGCGAGGAGTTCGGTCTCGAGAGGCCGGAAGCCGCGCGTCGCTGGGTGCTGGATCCAATCGACGGGACGAAGAGTTTCATCCACGGTGTGCCGCTGTGGGGAACGCTCGTCGCCGTGGTGGAGGGTGAGACAGTCCTCGCGGGAGCCATCTACGCACCTGTGACGAATGAGCTTGTCGCCGCCGCGGCTGGATGCGGTGCATGGTTCAATGGCGTTCGCACCTTCGCGTCGAACACGGCGTCGCTGGCGACTGCCACGCTCCTCACTACCGACGAGCGCTTTTCCGGTCGACCCATCCGGAAGTCGCGATGGGAGCTGCTCTCATCGAAGGTGCGCATCGTGCGCACGTGGGGCGACTGCTACGGATATCTCCTGCTGGCGACGGGCCGCGCCGACATCATGGTTGATGACCTGATGAACCCATGGGACGCCGCTGCCGTCCAGGTCGTGGTCGAGGAAGCGGGCGGCGTCTTCAGCGATTTCCGCGGCCGGAGAACTTCCTTCGGTGGAGACAGCATCGCCACGACACGCGTCCTCCACGGCCCCGTGAGAGACATTCTTTGCCCGGGTGGAGATCCCGGCCATGATGATTGATCTGGACAAGATCGACTTCGCCAAGGGTGCGGGCCTGGTTCCCGTCGTCGCGCAGGATGCAACCACCGGCCACGTGCTCATGATCGCCTATGGTGATCGCGAGTCCTTCGACGCGACGCTGCGTACGGGCGAAATGCACTACCACTCACGAACCCGCGGGCTGTGGCACAAGGGCGGATCGAGCGGCAACACACAACGCGTCGTCGCCCTGATTCCGGATTGCGACAGTGACGCGATCCTGGCCCATGTCATACCGGCCGGACCGGCATGTCACACCGGCGCTCTGACCTGCTTCACCCTGCCCGGCGCCACGCCGCATCCGGGCGATGCACTCACCGCGCTCGATGCCATTGTCGCATCGAGAGCCGCCGACGCATCAGACGGCGCCCGCAGTTACACCCGCACGCTGCTCGATGATCGGAATCTCCGCCTGAAGAAGATTGGCGAGGAGTCAGCGGAGTTCGTGCTCGCTTGCGCTGATCACGATCAGGCTCGCGCGACGAGTGAAGCTGCTGACCTGCTCTATCACACAGTCGTTGCGCTGCGTGCGCTGGGCGTCGGTCTCAGTGACGTGCAGGCGGCGCTGGCTCGGCGCGCAACACGCTGAGCCAGCAATTCCGCAGATCAGAACGGCGCAACCCGGGCAAGCGAGATCCGGCGCGGATCGCCGACATACGCCATCGTGATCCCGGTCAGGTACTGTCGCGACACGCGCTGGATATCCGCGGGCGTCACCTTTCGCAGCTCATCGACGAACCGCGATGCCAGTCTGTAGTCGCCGCGGTACAGCTCTGACCTCGCGAGAAACGTGGCCTGATCGGAGTTGGTTTCGTTGTCGAGGAAGAACTCGGTGATGAACTGCTGCACCAGCAGGCGAAGTCCTTCGGGATCGATCAGCCCGCGCTTCAGCGACTCGACCTCGCGTCGCATGATGCCGAGCACGGAGTCAGGCTCGGTGGTCGTGACATAGAGCCCGGCTGCCGTCACCGCGCGATCGACGAATGGCGCGTTCACGGCGTATGTCAGGTTCCGCTTCACTCGCACTTCGTTGAACAGCCGTCCGCCGAGCGCCGCCATCGCGATGCGCATTGCGTGATAGTCCCGACTGTCTGCGCGCGGCCCCACCCAGTACCCCTGCAGGTAGTTCGTCGGCAATGAGCGCGCGATGGTGTGCAGGGAACTGCCTCGCGATGCCGGTACGAGTGGCGGCGCCCACCGGTATTCGCCTCGCGGCAGCGTGCCAAGCGTCGAGCGCAGCATGGACTCGAGCCGTGTCCGCGGGATATCACCCACAACCACCAGCAGCATGCGTGACGTGACGAACTCCGTCTTCTGCCACGAGCGCAGGTCGGCCAGCGTCAACGCACTCAGTGTCGCCTCGCTCCCGACGGGCGAGGTTCCGTACGGATGTCCGGAAAACGCAACGCTGTCCGAGAACGCGTTGAGCAACGCTTCAGGATCATCGCCACGCTGCCGTACGCCGCTGAGCATCGTCGCGCGCACCGTCTCGACCTCTCCGGAGTCGAGACGCGGCTGCATGATCCGGTCCGCAAAGATCGCGAACGTCGAGTCAAACGCCGTGACTGTGCTGCGCACACCGACCATCGTCCAGTCGATGGATGGCGACGCGACGATCGCGCTGCCGAGCCGGGCCATCTTTCGCTCCAGCACCTCGCGCGGATACTTGCGCGTGCCGCGCTCGGAGGCCTCGAGAAGCAGCAGCTCGATCCCGGCCTTCGCAGGCGGGACCTGGGACACCCCTCCAAGAAGGTACAGATTCGCCGACACCACCTCGTTCGCCGTCACGCGACGATGAATCACCCGGAGGCCGTTCACCTCGAATGACACGGTCGCCGAGTCAGCCGTGCGCTGCGCCGTGATCGACGCCGTCGGCACTGCCAGCAACACGACGAGGGCGGTCAGGGTGCAGGACGTGAGCCGCGCACGCCGCATCATGGTGACACCCTCGCGCCACGCACCGGGCCGACAATGTCCGCTTCTGTCAGGCGCAATCGTGCCTTGTCGCGCGGGCTCATGAGCACCGCAGTCACCGACGGCTTTCCTGCGATGAAGCGTGTTGCATACCGCTGCAAGTCGGCCGGAGTCTGTCGCGCCATGTTGTCCACGTATCCCATGAAGTAGTCGAGATCGGCGACGGCCCACCAGAAGCCGATCGTGTGTGT
>JANMNM010000093.1:0-15550 GCA_031373905.1 Gemmatimonadaceae bacterium
CGACATTCAGCTCGATCCGAGCAACCCGGACATCATCTATGCCGCCACGTGGCAGGCCTACCGGACGTCATGGTCGCTGTCATCGGGCGGCATGGGCAGCGGCATCTACAAGTCGCTCGACGGCGGCGCAACCTGGACGAAGCTGACCGGCACGGCGCCCGGACTGCCGTCCGGCGTGATCGGCAAGATCGGCCTCGCCATCTCGCCGGTGAAGCCAAGCCGGGTCTGGGCCGTGATCGAGCACGACTCGGGCGGCGTTTATCGCTCCGACGATGCCGGCGCGACATGGAGTTACATCAACCGCGAACGCAAGCTGCGCCAGCGTGCGTGGTATTACTCGAACATCGTCGCCGATCCAAAGGATTCGAACATCGTCTACGCACTGAATGTCGGGTTCTATCGCTCGCGCGACGGCGGCAAGACGTTCCCGCAGACGATTCGTGTGCCGCACGGCGACAACCACGATCTGTGGATCGCACCGGACAATCCGAACCGGATGATCGAGTCGAACGATGGTGGTTCCACCGTCAGCACTGACAACGCGCGCACGTGGACCGATCTCGATTTCCCGACGGCGCAGTGGTACCACGTTGACGCGACCAACGACTACCCGTACCACATCTGCGGCGCGCAGCAGGACAACTCCACGCTCTGCGGACCGAGCCGTGGCGAGGGGCGCGTCAACCTCAGTGACTGGAAAGACGCGGGCGGTGGTGAATCAGGCTTCGTGACGCCGCATCCGACCAAGCCGTGGATCATCTTCGCCGGCAGCTACGGCGGCCTGCTCACGCGGAAGGACATGCGCACGGGCTTCGAGCGCAACGTGACCGTGTATCCCGTCAACCCGATGGGCTATTCATCAAAGGATATCGCAGTTCGTTTTCAGTGGACCTTCCCGATCGTGTTCTCACGCCACAATCCGAACGTGGTGTACGCGGCTGGCTCGAAGCTGTTCCGCAGCACGAATGAAGGCGAAAGCTGGACAGAAGTCTCGCCCGAACTGGCGCGTCGTGACCCGAAGACCATGGACGCATCAGGCGGGCCGATCACGAAGGACCAGACCGGCGTCGAGACGTACGCGCTGATCTTTGCCTTCGACGAGAGCCCGGTGCAGCAGGGCGTGCTCTGGGTTGGCACGGACGATGGGCTCGTGCACGTCTCGAAGAACAACGGCACCACATGGGAGAACGTCACGCCCCCAGGCATCGGCGACTTCACGCGCATTTCGATGGTCGAACCATCGAACTACGACGCCGGTACTGCGTACATCGCCGCCAATCGATATCAGCTTGGCGACAAGCGCCCGCTCATCTACAAGACCACCGACTTCGGCAAGACGTGGACGGCCATCGTCTCAGGCATCGACAACGAGCACTTCGTGCGCACGGTGCGTGAAGATCCCGAGCGTCGGGGCATGCTCTTCGCCGGAACGGAGCGTGGTGTCTACGTCTCGTTCGACGACGGCATGAACTGGCGCTCATTGCGCCGGAACCTGCCGCGCGTGCCGGTGCATGATCTGAAGATCAAGGACGGTGACCTGATCGCGGCGACGCACGGCCGCGGCTTCTGGGTGATGGACAACATCGCGGCACTGCGTCAGGTGGCCCCGACGGTGCTCGCTTCCTCGGCGCACCTCTTCAAGCCATCCGACGCGTGGCGCACCGACTGGGGTGGCGGGTTCATGGCTCAGCTGGCGGAACTCATGGGCGGCGGCGGGCTCGGTGCCAATCCACCGAGTGGCGGTCGATTCCAGTACTGGTTGAAAGATCCGAACCAGACCGTCCGCTTCGAGTTTCTCGATGCCGCCGGCAAGGTCATCACCGGCTTCACGAGTGATCAGGATCCGGAGACGGCGGCTGACTCCATGCGCGTCGAAGGCATGAAGGCCGCGATGATCGACTCGCTGACGACGAAGGCTGGCATGACGCGCGATTCGGCAACGAAGGTCGCGACCGCACGCCTGTCCGGACCGGGCGCCATCGCAGGCATGGATCTCGAGGAGTTGTTCTCTCGTGCACCGCGACCGGTTCGTGTGCCGAACCGCGTTGGCATGAACAACTTCAACTGGAACCTGCGTTATCCGGATGCTGCCCGCTTTGACGGCATGATCATGTGGGCAGGATCGGTCACGGGACCGGTGGCACCTCCGGGGACGTACTCGGTGCGCATGACGGCCGGGCCGGTCGTGCAGACGCATCAGTTCCGTGTGAAGAAGGATCCGCGCAGCGACGCCACCGACGCGGATGTGCAGGCACAGTTCCGCATGCTGCTGGCGATTCGCGATCGTACCACGGACGCCAACATGGCGGTGCGCACCGTACGCAACATGCGGTGGCAGGTGGGAGACCGTACGCCAAAGCTCACGGGCCAGGCGCAGACTGAATTCCAGTCAATCGCCACCGAAATGATGGGCGAGTTGACCGGTGCGGAGCAAGAGGTCTACCAGACGAAGAACCAGAGCTCACAGGACCCGCTCAACTACCCGATCAAGCTGAACAACCAGATCGCGGCGTTGTCCGGCACCGTGGGCAGCGGCGACTATCGGCCCACACTGCAGGCCCAGCAGGCGTTCACCATGCTCAGTGGCAAGCTTGGCGTGCAACTCGGCGCAATCAAGCGATCACTGGACACGCGGCTCCCGCGCCTGAACGCGATCCTGCGCGCCAACGGTCTTCCGGAACTCGTGCCAAGCACGGAAGAGATCAAGCCGAACCGGCCCAAGATCGCCAGTTGATGGATGTGTGAGCGCGACGTGTGAGACGGGTTGATCGGAACTGAGAACGGCGGCGGTGCGAGATGCACCGCCGCCGTTCTTTTCGACCCTCCGTTCGCCGCGACGTTACTCGTGCCGCCTGGCGCCGGCGCTGAAAAGGCTCACGAATCGTCCGTAGCCTTCTGCTTCGAGCTGTGCGACGGGAATGAACCGCATCGCCGCCGAATTCATGCAGTACCGCTGGCCCGTGGGCTTCGGCCCATCGTCAAAGACGTGACCCAGGTGAGAGTCGGCATTGGCGCTGCGGACTTCAGTCCGGGACATGAAGAATTTCCGGTCGGTCTTCGTCCGCACGTTGGCGGGTTCCAGCGGCTTGGTGAAGCTCGGCCACCCGGTGCCCGACTCGAACTTGTCGAGTGAGCTGAAGAGCGGTTCGCCGGAAATGATGTCCACATAGATCCCGGCTTCGTGATTGTCCCAGTACGCGTTGCGGAAGGCACGCTCGGTTCCCTCGTGCTGCGTGACCTGGTACTGCTCAGCGGTCAGGCGCGCGCGAAGTTCGGCATCGGTTGGCTTCACAAATGGGCGGGCAGCGGTATTCACGGCGGGTCTCCTGACGGTCGGGGCGGTACGAGCCTGCGCGGTGAGCGCCATCGGTGATGCGATGACGGTGGCCAGCAGGGCAGAGAAGAAGAAAGTGCGCATGAGGACGATGGAGAGAGTGGTACGAAAAGCGCCGACCGGCCAGTACTCCTGTCCGAACGCGACATCTGGCGCGGGAATACCGGACTGCGTCCCGGTACGGCACGGCGCCGGCGCGTGCGACGACCTGGAGCCCGGTCCCGATATCACGTTCATGCCAGACATATCACTGAGAGCGGCGCTTGGTTCCCCTCCGCCGGTGATCTGTCACGCCGTGGCTGAAGTGCGCCCGAAACGCTCGCTGGTGACCTGAAAAACGGCCGGCCGCGTTGGCGGTCGGCCGTGCTCGGTCCCCACCAGCTTCCGGTCTGGCGCGATCAGCGCGGCCGCGTACGGCGACAGGATTCGGAATCGCCCAAGGTGCAAGCCCGCGCGAAGAGCACGAGCGCCCGGGTCGTGTCCACCGGTACGCCAATTCCCATGCGATGTGCGACGGCCAGGTTGAAACATCCGACGGACACGCCTCCGTCACACCCTTGCGTGAAGAGGCGCGCGGCGCGCACATGGTCACGACGCACTCCCCGACCCTGTGCGGTCATCGTGCCAAGGTTGACGCATGCCAGAAGCAGGTCGTCGCGGCACGCCTGCGCATAGAGCGACGCAGCACGGCTCGGGTTGGCGCGAAGGCCGCGACCGCCGCGCTCGAGTCGTGCCCCGAGATTCACACAGGCAGCGGCATCCTTCTTTGCGCAGGCGCGCGCGAGAAACGCGTTGGCTTCCGCAGAGATCGGGCCCGCGACACGCCCTGAATCGAGCAGCGTCACGCGATTTGCGCAGCCGCGTGGATCGCCTGCCTTGCACCCGCGATCGTAGTATTCCGCCGCCTGCGTGGCATCGCGCGTCGTGCCCATGCCGTTCTCGTGCATGTACCCAAGTGACGTGCACGACTTGGCATCACCCGAGGTACACCCCGTCCCGTAGAGCGCGAACGCCCGCGGAACATCAGGACTGATGCCCTTGCCCGTGCGAATCATCCACGCGGCCTGACCACACGCCCGCGCATCGCCCGAACTGCACGCCTTCTCCAGGAACGCCACTCCACGGGCGGTGTCAGCTGCGATCGGCTTGCCGACGAAAAACAGTCCCGAAAGCGCGCGACAGGCGGCGCTCTTTCCCGCGGCACAGCTCGTCTGAAGCGCCGTGGTATCCGGTGCACTCCGCCGAGCGACGCGCTTGCCGCGGGCCTGCGCGCCAAGCACCGGTACGAGGACGGAAATCGCGATGGCCGCGACCACCAGCCGCGTGACGCGGCTGGTCAGATGAACACGGCGGTGCGTAGCTCTCATCTTCAGGAATGGTTGGCGGGAATGGCATGCGCCGTGAACGCGGCACATGATCCGTGCATTCAAGGTACCCCTGTAATCAGCCGTACGTCATCAGCGATCGTCGCCAAAAGAGACGAGCTCTGCCGTGAAATGGCAACGTCGTCGTCGGCGGCGAAGCGAACTCAGAAGGCGAGCATGCGGGTGACTTTCAGCGTGATCGATCGCTCGTTCGGTGACCACGATTCGCTGTCGCGTCGGTCGGTGAACACGAGGAACACATCGCTCAACGGCGCCCAGCGCCAGTTCAGGCGGGCGTTCGTGCTGAAGGACTTGGTCTGCGTGTTGTATTGAACGAACGCGCTCCCGAGCAGCGTCGTGGACCAGGCGTACCGCACGCGCAGCCTGGCAAGATCCGCGACGAAATCCCCGGTGGCGAGCGAGATGTCGTTACGCTGCCACGATGTTTCGAGGCCGAGTGATGGCGAAACCCGCCACGTGATCCCACCGCCCATGCTCCGCCTGGAGCCGGAGTAGAAGTCTCCGACCGTGGCGTTGGCTGTGCCAAGAAACCGGCTCCCTGGTGCCATTGTGTACTTCACGATGCCCTCGCGCCATGCATACGCACCCGGGGCCACCGTGCGACCTGGCACCAGTGTGAACGTCTGCTCGATGCGGTCGAACTGATCGTTGAGTTCCAGCGAGAAAACCGCCTCCGACTTGAGCGTGATGCCGAGCCCGCCCGTGATCGTGCGGGTATCGAGTTGTGATCGCAAGTCGGTGATGTAGTCCGCCTCGACGTACGGATTCAGCTCGGCGATCTTCCCGAGCCGTGGTCGTGGATGCGCGCCGACGGTCCCGTAGAACTGCTGGAAGTCGCGGCGGCGCACGAACCCGATTCCTGGCGCGAACCCGTCCGTGACGCGCTTCCACATTGCGGAGTTGTCCCATCGTTTGCCGCGATACGCCACCTGCGCGCGCGCCGCCGTGCCGTCTTTTTCGGAACCCGGTGCGTCGCTCTTCGCGACGTACGCGTTGACGATGGTGTTGCCGAAGAATCGCAGGTTGGCGTCGGCGCCAACGCTTCGGTTCCACGTGCTGCTGTCCGTGGCCGCCCTGTTCTGCAGCAGCACGCCGATGTCCGACCTGCCGAACAGGTTCCGGCGCGCCCTCACGACGGCGAAGTTCTCGGCGGGTGTACTCAACGCGCGCTGCGTCTGCATGTCGAGGAGCCCGACGTCCCACTGGCCCACGCGCCCGGTCAGTCGTCCGCCGCCCACGATCGGGATCGGGCGCCCGTCTGCCGTGAGGCCGATCTGGCGCGAGTTGAAGAAGGTGAAATCGCTGGGGCTGGCGCCCATGCGGTAGTTCCGCTCCACGACATCGCCAAACTGAAACGCGCCGGAGTTCTCGATGAAGAATTCGCGACGTTCAGGGAACAGCAAGGAGAACCGTGTCAGGTTCACCTGCTCCTGATCCAACTCGACCTGGGAGAAGTCGGTGTTGTACGTGGCATCGAGTGTCATTGACGGCGTGAGACCATACTTCAGATCGATCCCGACTTCCGCATTGCTCCCCACCGCCGACGCGGGCACCTGCGACCCGCTCGCATTCGAGCCGAGGACATACGGCTTGACCTGCAGGTTCCGGCCCGGACGAAGACTGTCAAGCCCGGTGAGCGTGCCTGCCTTCGACATCCGATGCAGTCGATACTGCCGTTCGAGCGGCGCCCAGTACGATGTCTCGCTCGTGCGTCTCACGCGCCGGATGAAATTGACGCCCCACTCCTGCGGTGTGCGCGTGGCATCGAAGCGCAATGTCCTCAGCGGGATCTCCAATTCGACGATCCACGCGGAGTCGCGAATGCTGGTGCGCGCCTTCGTGACACCCTCCCAGGCTTCAACGACCGTTCGCGAGTCATTGTAGGTCTGTTCGTCGCGCACAGCCCCGGCCGGATTCACGAGGAAGAGAAAGCTGTTGCGCCGATCCTTGAACGTATCGAGCACCAGACCGAACAAGTCGCTGGCGCCGGAGGCGAAGTCGCGCTCCTTGCCGGCGGTGATGGCCTTCTTCGGTTCGGGGTCATACAGCGTTGCGCCGATATAGAGATGATCTGCGTCATACAACACGCGCACGTCGGTAGCGAACGTCGCCGGCGCTCCCGTGCGCGGCAGCTGTTGAACGAATTCACCGATCCGCGGAGCTGACTGCCATTCGGGCTCGTCGAGCGTGCCGTCGATCACAGGTCGGCGCGCCGTTCGCATGGCGCGCACCGACGGTCGCGCGGCCGTCTCGACATTGATGACCTCCGATGGGCCAACGGCGGTGCCGGCACCCGACGGCGGCGATGCCGTCGACACGGGCTGGGCGAGGCTGCGCACAGTCGTGGCGAGAAGCGTTGCGAAGGTCAGCGCAAGCCGGGATATGGTGGAACGAATCGGTGATGTCACAATCACCTGTACGGACTGTGGATGGGTTCCGCTGGCTGGCCGGTAACGGTGGCCATCAAATCCGGACTGCCGCGAGGCCGGCCTCGATGCCGCGCTGGATCCGTGGCAGATCGTCCCCGGCCGTCGTGCGCCAGTTACTGAACGCCGCCCGGACGCCTCGGCGACCCCGGTACTCCCCGGGTGTCAGGAAGACCTCCCCCGTCGCGGCCACGGCCAAGAGGAACTGCCGTGTGACGTCGGCGGCGTCGCGGCCAGCCAGCAGATCATCCGCCAGCCGGAATGGCACGATGTTGAGCGACACGGGCGCCATCAGCTCGAGATGATCGTGGGCGGTGATCCAGGCGCCAAGGCTCGCGGCACATGCGCAACATTCGGCGACGACGTCGGCGATGCCGGAACGCCCGTACGCGAGCAACGATGCCCAGACGGGAAGTGCGCGCAATCGCCGCGAGTTCTCCGGACCGAAGTGGAACGGGTCAGGCAGTGCCCCGCTGTCGAAGAAGTACGTCGCGGCATTCCTGAAGACCCGCCCCTGCACCTCTGGATGGCGCGTGAGGGCAAACCCGCTGTCATACGGCACATTGAGCCACTTGTGTGCGTCACCGCAGACCGAGTCAGCCCGCGCCAGACCGTCAAGCTGTGATGCGTGCGTCGGCAACAGCCGCGCGAAGAGCCCGAACGCACCGTCCACGTGCAGCCACGCATTGTGCGCACCTGCGAGGTCGGCGATCGCCGCGATGTCATCGAACGCGGTGGTCGTGACGGTTCCGGCATTCGCAATGATGATCGTCGGCTGCGTGCTTGCCTCGAGGGCGGCCGCCAGCGCTGCAATGTCCACCCGTTCCGTGTCACCATGTGTTGCGACGCGCTCCACGGCACTGCGCCCGAAGCCAAGCACGGCCGCCGCTTTCACGGCACTGGCGTGTGGCGTGCCGGACAGGATTCTCACACCCTGCAGGACCGCCGCGCCCTGTTCCGCCACATCCACGCCGCGCTGCTCGCCCAGCCACTGCCGACCCGTGGCAAGCCCGACCACGTTGGCCATCGTTGCACCAGTCACGAACCAGCCTGCCGTGCCCACCGGCAGCCCGAGCAGGTCGCAGAGCATCGCGATTGCCTGTTGCTCGATCGAGACGGCGGCCACGCTCGACGCATCTGACGCGTTGTTGTCCACCGCGCTGGTAATCCAGTCGGCGGCGAGCGCGGCAGGCGTGGCGCCACCGGTGACGAAGCCGAGATAGCGTGGGCCAGCGCTGCCCGTCAGGAGAGGGAGCACGGTCGCCTGCAGGCGCTCGAGAACGGCCTGCGTTCCGACGCCGTGTTCAGGCAGCACGGCCTCGGGCAGGACGACCGCGCCGGGTTGGACCGGCCGCTCGGCGATGCCGTCGAGGAACTGCCGCGACATCGCGGCGGCAACATCGAGCAGCACCGGCAGCACGTACCGTTCGTCGCGCGGAGAAGAGGATCGTGTCATGGAATGGACTGGAAGACACTGGAACATACCGGACTCTGAAGCCACGGCGCCGATCGTCAGGCCATGCAAGGCCCTGAGGGCGGCGCATCATGCATCTTTCGGGGAATGCAGCCGTCACGCTCACCTCGGTCTCCGCGCTCCACAGCCGCCGGCACAGTCTCGCTCGCGCGTGCGCTCTCCAAGCTCGGCATCTGTTCCCGTTCCGAGGGCGAGGTGGCCGTGCGCGAGGGGCGTGTTCGCGTCAACGGGCGGCGTGTCACCGACAGCAGCCAGCGAGTCGTCCCTGAGTCTGACCGCATCACCCTCGACGGCGTCGCAGCAGAGGGCGCGGCACGCTGCTACCTGATGCTCAACAAGCCGAGGGGGTACGTGACCACGCGGCGCGATCCCGGTGGGCGTGCCACCGTCTACGACTGTCTTGCTGATGCATCGCTGCCTTTCGTCGGACCGGTTGGACGTCTCGACCAGGCGAGCGAGGGGCTCCTGCTCTTCACGAACGACACGCAGTGGAGCAATGGCATCAGCGATCCGCTGTCGCATCTGGTCAAGACGTACCATGTCCAGATCGACCGCGTGCCGGACGAGCCGCTCCTCGCTGCGCTGCGCGCCGGCGTCTCGCACGACAGCGAGGTGCTGACGGCGGTACGCGTGGAGAGACTGCGGGCCGGCGAGCGTCATGGCTGGCTCCTGATTCAACTGGACGAGGGGAAGAACCGACAGATTCGCCGGATGCTCGAGAGTTGTGGTGTGCGTGTACTCCGGCTGGTGCGGACAGCCGTCGGCCCATTGCCGCTCGGCGATCTGGCGAAGGGCTCGTGGCGGGCGTTGGTGCCGGCAGAAGTCGCCGCTCTTCGGCGCACGACACGTGGTCCGCGTCGCGCCGACGCTCCCGGACGCCTTCGAAACGAGTAGCATTCGACACATGATGCAAGCCGGAACCACGATGGACATCGCACACGTCATCCAGCAGGCCGTGGCTCCGGTCTTCCTGCTCTCCGGTGTGGCGGCGATGCTGAACGTGCTCACGAACCGGCTGGCGCGCGTGATCGACCGCGCGCGGCAGTTCGAGCGCGAGTACCACGACCTGCCGGCGGGAGCCGAGCGCCACGACATGCGGGAGCGCCTCGCGCAGCTCTCACGTCGATCGCGCTTCATCAACCTTGCGATCACGATGTGCACCATCTGTGCACTACTGATCTGTCTCGTGATCATCTCGCTGTTCGTGTCTGCCCTGCTCGACGTCAACGTCTCGCGGTGGATCGCCGGCCTGTTCGTCCTTGCAATGCTGGCGCTCGTCGGGGGGCTGATGGTGTTCCTCCAGGAGATCTTCGTTGCAACCGCCAGCGTCCGCATTGATCCACCGCAGGATCGCATGGAGCCAGACCGTCTGGCGGAAGCCTCGTGATGACGGATCCGTTGCTGCACGCAGAGATCGAAGCAAGCTGGACCACCAATGCCGATGCCTGGGCGCACGTGGTGCGCGACGGCCTGATCCCAAGCCGGCGGGCTGGGACGGATGACGCGATCGTTGCGGCATGCCTCGCGTGTGGCGGCTCGCCCGTGCTCGATGTCGGATGCGGCGAGGGGTGGCTGGTGCGCGCCCTGCACGCGCGTGGCGTGACGGCGGCCGGTGTCGATGTGAGCGCGCCATTGATCGAGCGCGCGCGCGAGCGCGGTGGCGGTCGGTTCGATGTCGTCAGCTACGCCGCGCTCGAAGGTGATACAACACTCCACGGTGGTCCGTGGCCGCTCATCGTCTGCAACTTCGCCCTGCTGGGTGAACCGGTGCATCCGCTCCTCGCCGCACTCCGTTCGCGGCTCGCGCCGCGCGGCCGGGTGCTCGTGCAGACCGTGCACTCGTGGAGTGCGTGTGGCGAAGGCCCCTACCGCAGTGAATGGCGCACCGAGGCGTTTGACGGATTCGCAGTGCCGTTCCCGACGCCGATGCCGTGGTACTATCGCACGCTTGGTTCGTGGGTTGCAGAGTTTGCGCTCGCCGGTCTCCGCATCGTCCAACTCGATGAACCGCTGCATCCCATGACTGGCGCTCCGCTGTCACTGCTCTTCCACTGCGAGGCAGCGTGATCGACTGGCAACGCGTGGTGAACGAACTGTCGCCGCTCGAGGTGGCTGCGGTTGTTGCGACACTGGTGAATGTGTGGCTGCTGGTGAAGAACAACATCTGGACCTGGGCGTGGGGCGTGGCCTCGGTGCTGCTGTACGGGGCCGTGTTCTGGCGCTCGCATCTCTGGTCGAGCACAGGTCTGCAGCTGTTGTACTACCTGCCCATGCAGGCGTACGGCTGGTGGATCTGGATGAAAGCCGGCCCGACGCATCACGACGATCTGCCCATCACCAGGCTCACCGTGCGCGAACGCGTACTGTGGTCGCTCGCGACGCTGCCGCTGGCGGGCTTGCTCGGTTGGCTGATGTCGTTCACCGGCGCGCAGCAGTCGATGATGGACGCGCTGGTGACGGCGATTTCGGTCAGTGGACAGTATCTGCAGACGCACAAGAAGATCGAGCACTGGTTCTGCTGGGTGGTGGTGAACGCCGTGTATGGGTTCTGGGTGTTGCCGCGCCAGTCGCTCTGGGTGTCCGCGGTGCTGTACCTCGTGCTGCTGGGCATGTCCGTGCAGGGTTGGCGGGCGTGGCTTCGCGACGAGCGCGCGCCCCGCGCCGCCACCGCGTGACGTGAGTCTCGTTGGGGTCTCTTTCAGCAAGTCGGCCGTTTCACTTTGCAAGGACATCATCATGCTGCGACGCGCGTTCGCGCTCTGTCTCATCGCTGCGCCACTCCTGGCGCAGGGCGGTGTACGGGTTCCGTCGATCGATAGCCTGCTGTCGCTCAAGGCGGTCAGCAGCCCGCGGCTCTCGCCGGACGGGCAACGTGTCGCCTACCTGCTGACGAGCACCGACTGGACACGTGATGCGTTCGTCGCACAGCTCTGGGTGCATGACGTGCGGTCCGGCATGACGCAGCAGCTCACACGCCATGAGTCCGGGGTGTCACAGGTGCAGTGGTCGCCGGACGGGCGCTGGATCAGCTTCGTCAGCACGCGAGTGGAATCACGACCGCAGCTGTTCGCACTTCCGGTGGACGGTGGTGAACCGGTGCGGCTCTCGAACGCGGCGGGCGGCGTGACAGCCTATGCCTGGCGTCGCGACGGCGGAGCGATCGCGTTCACGTCGAGCCCGGCCGCCGCACTGCGGAAGTCGCGTGACACAACACTCGGCGGGTTCGAGGTCGTGCGACGGGACTACGCGATGCAACAGCTCTACACGATCGATGTTCCCGGTGCGATCAGCGCTCCACAGGCTGGAACCATGCGCACACCGGCCACGCCCACGTTCAGCGTCGGAGCGTTCGAGTGGTCGCCTGATGGCAGCCGTATTGCCTTCGGTGCAACGAGGGTGCCGGACGCTGTCGCCGCCAACACGGCGGACGTTCACGTGCTCACGCTGGCAGACAACGGCATCCGGCCGGTCGTGACGCAAGCCGGTCCGGACAACGATCCGCACTGGTCACCGGATGGATCGCAGATCGTATTCAGCACGGCGATGGGTGAGTTGAAGACGACCTACTTCCGCAACACGAGGTTGGCTGTAGTGGGAGCGAACGGTGGACCCATTCGCGTCATCACGGCATCGTTCGACGAACAGCCCGGCATCGTCGACTGGGGTGCCCGCGGTGTGTATTTTTCTGCGCTGCAGCGGACCGCGGCGCACCTGTTCGTTGCCGATCCTGCGACGGGTGTCGTGACGCGCGTCACGGGCGGAGACAGTGCGATGTTGTCAGGGTTCTCGCTCAATGCGGGCAGGGATCACGCGGCCTTCGTCGTTTCGTCCCCGAATGCGCTGCCGGAGATCGCCGTGTCCCCACTGGCGCCGTTCGCGCCGCGAATTGTCACGACGATGTCCACACAGGTCCGCGACTGGAAGCTCGGCACGCGCGAGGTCGTGCGATGGAAGAGTCGTGACGGGACCGAGATCGAGGGGATCCTCATCAAGCCACGGGACTTCGATCCGACGCGCAAGTATCCGTTGCTTTGCGTGATTCACGGTGGTCCAACCGGAATCGACAGGCCGGTGCTTCCCGATGCGCGATACTATCCGGTGGACGAATGGGTGAATCGCGGCGCGCTGGTGCTGAAGGTCAACTATCGCGGCAGCGCCGGATATGGCGAACGATTCCGCGGGCTGAACTACCGGAACCTTGGCGTCGGTGATGCGTGGGACGTCATCAGCGGCGTCGATGCGCTGATCGCGAAGGGATGGGTCGATGCGGCGAAGGTGGCGTCCATGGGCTGGAGTCAGGGCGGATACATCTCCGCGTTTCTCACCACCAGCAGCACACGCTTCGTCGCGACCTCGGTGGGCGCGGGCATCTCGGACTGGCGCACGTATTACTACAACACCGACATCACGCCATTCACGATCAACTATCTGGGTGCCGATCCTGTCGCTGACCCGGCGATCTATGCGAAGACATCGCCGGTCGACTACGTGCGGAATGCGCGAACGCCCACGCTCATCCAGCATGGTGAGCTGGATCGCCGTGTGCCGATTGCCAACGCCTACCAGCTGCGGCAGGCCCTGGAAGACAGGAACGTCCCGGTGGAAATGATCGTGTACGGCGGCTTCGGCCATGGCATCACAAAGCCGAAATCGCAGCGCGCCGTGATGCAGCACAATCTTGCCTGGTTCAACCATCACATCTTCGGTGATCCGATCCCCGACTTCACGCGGATGGCGGGTGGATCACCGGCGCCGTGAATTCGCTCAGGCGCGAGCGTGACCCGGTGGAACGTCACGGACGCGAACAGTAAGCAGAACGCCGAGGAGGGCCATTGCTGAGAACAACGCAGGCACGAGCCAGGTGGCTGACCAGTTGTGCCCGGCGTTGTCCGTCGTGAATCGCTGCACGGACGCACCTGCGAGCCAGACGCCGGCGTAGTTGCCGATGCCCATCGTGGCAACGGCCCAGAAGCCTTGCGCGGCAGCGCGCATGTGTGCCGGTGCCCGCTCGTGAACCACCAGTTGACCCGCGATGAACGTGCACCCGTATGCGACTCCGTGGAGCAGCAGGCCGGCGTAGAGCGCAATGCCGGCCGAAGTGGCAAGGCTGAAGAGCACACACCGCAGGGCCCACGCCGCCGATCCGAGCAGCAGCACCGGCCGGAGCCCAAGACGCTGGTGTAGTCTGGGCAGGAGCAGTAGCACGACGACTTCAGTCGCCTGACCGATGGTCAGGAGGCTGGCCGGTCGCGGGGCACCGAGATCGATGAGATAGAGCGAGCCGAACGCATTGTAGAACTGGTTCGGGACGCACAATGCGACGTTGACGAGCAGGAAGCTGGCGAAGAGCGGGTCTCGCATCAGCCCGAGCGCGTCGAAGCCGAGCAGGGTGCCGATGCCTCGCTTGACTCCGTCGCGCACTGGCGGCGTGGCAGGCAGGGTGAGGCAGTAGCCCGCGAACAGCAGCGACATGACGCCGGCGATCCGCATCGGCACGGCGGTGAGCTCCAGCGCGAACGCGCCAACGATGAGGCCTCCGACGATCCAACCGACCGTGCCGATCGCACGCAGCTTCGGGTACTCGCGCGCCGGTGCGGCAAGGTGCCGCATGGCAAGCGATGGCACGAGCGCAAGCGTCGGCAGATAGCACAGCGCGTACAGGAGAACCAGCGTGTACAGTCCGCTGAAGCTCCGCTGTGTCGATGCGACGAGCAGCAGCACACCTCCGATGCCATGCAGCAGCGCGAGGATTCGTTCTGTGTGGGCCAGCCGGTCCGCAGCCGCGCCACCAAGCATCGGGCTTAGCATGCCGGCGATGGCGAACGTACCGTAGATCATGCCGATCTGGCCGCCGTCGAAGTGCAGCGTGGCGCCGAGCCAGCTGCCGAGCGACACAAACCAGATGCCCCACAGGAGATACTGCCCGAGGAGGAGCGCGGCAAGCCTGAGTTGGATCGAGCCTGACGTTCGTGTTCCCTGCGCAGGTGCGTCAGGCACGCGCGCTGAAATCAGTTCTTGTGGCGGTAGACGATGCGCCCGCGCGTCAGATCATACGGCGAGACTTCGATCGTCACCCGATCACCCGCGAGCACGCGGATCCTGAAGCGGCGCAGGTTGCCGCCGATTGTTGCAAGTACCGTGTGCCCGTTGTCGAGCGACACGCGGAACATTGCGCTTGGCAGGACTTCGCTGACGGTCCCCTCGAGTTGCAGTGCTTCTTCCTTGGCCATACACCCTGTGAGACGGGAAACGGGTAGCGAACTTCCGGGGAGGGAAGCTGCACAATCCTCGGAAACCTAACCACCTGCTCGGGCCGGTGTGGCCAGACGGCAAGTGGAGGGTACGACGAAGGGCTGGCTCGCCAGGCGAACCAGCCCTTCGTGAACGACCCCCGGGGAGGTCGACAGCGACGCTTATCGCGCAGCCTTCGTGACGTTCTCAGCCGCGGGGCCCTTCGCGCCCTCGACGATGTCGAACTCAACCTGCTCGCCCTCAGCAAGGGTCTTGAAACCCTTCATCTGGATGGCAGAGTGGTGGACGAAGCAGTCCTTTCCGCCAGAGGCCGGTGTGATGAAACCAAAACCCTTGGCGTCATTGAACCACTTCACGGTGCCGGTCGTACGCATTGCTACAAGCTCCTGTGGATTGATCGCGTCGGAGCCCGGCAATCCGGTACTGGCCGACAACGTGACACGTGGACAGACACTACTCCCACGGTGAGCGCTGAAAACGACAATGGGCCCGCGCTGCAGGAGGCGGACCCATGGACCGAACCCAGCCCGCGCCAACTCGACGCGGAGCACAGCGCCATAACCGTATAGGCCAAGGTCGAATCCGTCAATAGTCGCAGGATCGCGCCGGTGACGGGCACGAGCCGCGACCACCTGTCGAGCTCGCTTGAAGCGCGCCTGACCCAGCGGATGCCCCGCTC
>JANMNM010000323.1:0-12014 GCA_031373905.1 Gemmatimonadaceae bacterium
ATTCACCGACGAGAAGATTCACCTCTTCATCGCCTGGGACCTGACCCGCGGCGAGGCGAACCGGGAGGCGGACGAGTTCATCAGCGTCGAAGTCATGCCGCTGACACGTGCGCTGGCGATGATCAAGGATGGTCGCATCCAAGACGCGAAGACGGCGCTTGGAATTCTGTACGCGGCGGGGTTCAGGGCGGGGGTGTAGTCGCAACGACCTGATCAATCGGTCGGCACGCTGTCGACCTGGCACGAGACCCGCGCCGGCCGGGTTGGGACAGCGCCGGCCGGTGCGCGCCGTCATCCGCCCTCGGTTCCAGCGACGACCGGACGCCGAAACATGGATGGAACTTCGTAATGCAGAGCTCGCCCGTCATGTCCTCATGACAGGGCAATCCTGCCGTTCCTGCGTCCACTTCTGGGGACACCGCGCCGGACGACTTCTCGGCGCTGACGGGTAAACCCTTTCTTTGAATACGGTTACGAAAGGAGGGTGCGCCAGGAATCCGCGGCACACCACGTGCCGTAGTGTAAGGAAGAGCATCCGACGCGTCGGTCAGCATGACCGAGTCGACAGATGCGGTATTTCTCCCAGGAGATGAACATGGCCGAGCTCGCACGCAAGACCGGAGTGTTGTCGCTGCAGACGCAGCCAGCGGTGCCATTGGCGCCGGCTCCGACACGTCGGGAGCGGATGCGCGCTGCGGAGGACGGCGACGTCGTCGCCGCGTTCCTGGCCGGTGAAGAGATGGCATTCGAGCTGCTGGTCGAGCGCTACCAGACCCGTCTGCTCAACTTCATCTACCGCACGATCGGCGACCGCGAAAAGGCGGAAGACCTCGTGCAGGAAGTCTTCATCCGGGTCTATCGACACCTCCATCGGTTCGACGCGACGAAGAAGTTCAGCACCTGGATCTACACGATTGCTTCGAACCTGGCGAAGAACGAACTGCGGAACCGCTCGCGGAATCCGCTGGTGCTCTTTCAGTCAGTGCGGGACAAGTTCGCGGACGACGAGGAGCGACCGCTGGATTTCGAGGACGTGGCTGCCCGCCCCGACGACGCGTACCACAAGCGGTACCTGCAGGAAGTCGTGGAGGAGGTCGTGGGTACGCTGCCGGCGCACCACCGCGAGGTCTTCGTCCTCCGCGAGCTGGAAGGCAAGAGCTACGAGGAGATCGCCGATGTCACGGGCGTGAACCTCGGGACGGTGAAGTCCAGGCTGAACCGCGCTCGTGCCAGCTTTGCGGAGCGGATCGCCCCCGCCCTGCGGTAACGGCGAGCGGTCTGGAGAAGGTGCTGAATTTGCCGGGAGTGTCGCCCCGGGGGCCTTGACCCCCCGGGGCGACGGGTTTTTCCGGGAGTAATTCGTCCAGCCTCTGGAACTGGTGCGGTACGTGTGGGTATCCTCGCCCACCTATGGATTGCCAAGTGTTCAGACGGCTGCACGGTGACTGGGTCGATGACGCCATCGACCCACGCAAGGGCGAGACGGTCGCCGCACACATTGCCGAGTGTGCCGAGTGCGCCCAGTTCGACACGATGGTGCGCCGGGCGCTGCTGGTCGCTCGCAATGCGCCGCAGCTGGAGGTCTCTCCGGAGTTCAGCGCCCGGCTGAAGGCTCGCATCGCTGATGAGCGCCGTGCCCGACTTGCGGTCCTCGCCCCATCGCATGCCGAGCGTCCGGCGCGATTCGGATCCAGCGGGCTGGTCTGGACGCGTCGCGTGGCTGCGGTGCTCGTTGTGGTCGGCGGCTCGGTCGTGGTGCGGAGTGCGATGGGCTGGCCCGGTCGGCCGGTTTCCGGTTCGTCCTCGATGGAAACACTCACGCTCCTCCGGGGCAGTGCGACGTCGTCGTTTGCTCCCGTCGTGATGCGACTGGACAGTGGGATGAGTGAACGCGTCGGGGGTTCGATGCGCCCGGTGGGTGGGGCGCTGATTCCACGCTCAGAGGATCCGCTGTTCGACGGGGCTGACAACGCCACGATTGGTGATGCCTCCGTCTCGTCCGTTGCCGCGACCGCTCCGCTCTGGCAAACGGCACAGATGGCTGCGCATGCGGCCTCCCGCTTCCATGCGATGGAATTCGGTGATGTGACGCCCGTCACCATGACGCAGGTTCGTCGCTGATCTGCTGACGGTGTCGGCTATATTCGACGCATGGCGTCGAAGGAAACCACCCGACAGTTCATGACGCAGATCAAGGATCGTGCTTTCGCACCGGCGTATCTCTTCTGGGGAGACGACGAGTGGCGGAAGGACGCCGCACTGCGCGAGTTGTTGCGAGGTGCGGTGGATCCAGCGAGCCGCGATTTCAATCTGGATCAATTCCGGGGGCCCGACCTCGACGCGGATGGTGTGGGCACCGTGCTGGGCACCCCACCGATGATGGCCGACCGACGCGTTGTCGTGATCCGCGACGTGAGCGGGATGAAGAAAGGCGCGCGTGCGGCACTGGACCGATACCTGAAGAAACCATCGCCCGATGTCGTTCTTGCCTTGACCGTGCCATCAGGCGTGAAGCCCGAAGCGGCGCTCACCGCCGCCTGCTTCTCCCTGCAGGTGAACGCGGTGAGCGGCGAGGAGCTGACGAAATGGATTCTCAAGCAGACGTCGGAGCGGTTCGGTGCACAGATCACATCAGCGGCGGCGGTGCTGTTGCAGCATGCTGTCGGAGACGACGCGGGAAGCCTGATGATGGAATTGGACAAGGCGGCGAGCTACACCCTCGGTGGGACGATCGATGAATCCGTGATCGAAGCCGTTGTCGGGGTGCGGCACGGCGAAACGTCGAGCGATCTGCTGGACGCAATTGCCGCCCGCGATGCCGGGCGTGCGCTGGCTCTGGTGGGCCCCGTGCTCGCATTGCCGAAAACCACGGCGGTGGGGTTCACGATGGCGCTGGCGACGCAGACCGCGGCGCTGGGCTGGGGTGCCGCGCAGCGTGCGAAGGGCACGCCGCTCAATCGCCTCGCAAAGGACTATTTCGATCTCCTGAAGCGCACGGGCGCGTATCCCGGCCGTCCATGGGGTGAGGCGGCAGCAGCGTGGACGAAACATGTCCCGAGCTGGAGTGTCGCGGACGCGGAATCCGGACTGCGAGCGATTCTGCGCGCAGACGAACGCCTGAAGGACACGCGAGCGTCGAGTGACGAACAGGTGATGTCGTCTCTCGTGCTCGAGCTGTGCGTGCCAGCGCGGGCGGCACGTGGCTAGCCGCACTCGTTGCATCTCGGTGCTGTTGCTGAGCATGGGAGCCAGCATTGCCTCGGCGCAGCAGCCATCTGATTCGGTGACGTCGGTGCGCGCCGAGGAAGTCCTGGCGCGTGTGCGACGATTCACGGCGAGTGATGTTGCGTTGGCGCGCGCGCTGGCAGACTCGCTGGTGAGTGCGCTGCCGGGCGATGCATCGATCCTGCCGCAGGCGCTCTTCGCCAAGGCCGCGATTGCGTCGAGTGCTGCGGACGCCGAGCGCGACTACTCGAGAATCGTGAACGAGTTCCGTTTTTCGGCGCGGGTGCCCGACGCACTGATGCGATTGGCCGTGCTGGAAAGTGCACGAAACAACCGCGCCGGTGCGCTGCGCCATCTGGACCAGTTGTTGCGCGATCACGGCGATGCGCCGGCGCGCTCGCGGGCGAGCCTGCTGGCGGGGCGCCTGCGCCTCGAGGGAAACGATCCAGCTCGCGGGTGCGAACTGCTCGCTGCGGCGTATGCGGCTGCGGGGCCACTCGAGCGCGATGTGCGTGATCAGGCCGTTTCGCTTGGCGCGACGTGTCCGACGCCGATCGCCACGATCGCTGATGGAGATGCGACACCGATGGGCGTGGTGCGCGGTCAGCCACGTGTGGTTGTGGGCGCGCCGCCGGTGGCGTCATCCTCGACATCGTCATCCCGTCGTGGGACACGTCGGGATACGACGGCACGACGCGATTCTGCGTCGCGATCGCGGAGACCTGTCGCGACGGTCGTGACGAAACCTGTGGCGCAGCCTCCTGCGGTTGCGCAGCCGGTGGAAACGAAGCCCGCGGCTCCGACCGCGGTGACACCAATGCCGGTTGTCATCCGGGGATCGGTTCCGGCCGCAGCGACACCTGCGCCGGGCGTCAGCAGGCCAGCGGCTCCGGCACCGGTCGCGGGAACACCCGCGCCGGTCGTCAGCAGGCCAGCGGCTTCGGCGCCGGTCGCGGGAACACCTGCGCCGGTCGTCACCACGCCAGCGGCTGCGGCACCAGTCGCGCAGAAACCCGCGAGTCCCGCGCCAACACCGGCAAATACGGCTCCGTCCACGGCGGCACCCACGGCGGCAGCATCCGCGCCACAAACCGCACGATTTGCAGTGCAGTTCGCCGCATACAACGATCGGCCTGGCGCCGAGAGCTACGCTGCCCTGTTGCGCGGGCGCGGAATCACGGCGCGAGTGGAAGGAAGTGCCGCGCCGTTCCGCGTGCGCGCAGGACGATTCGCCACGCGTCAGGAAGCGGAAGCCTCGGCGGTGCTGTGGCGACGTCCGGGGCAGGCCGCGATCGTCGTGTCGCTCGGAACCACGCCGTGAGCGGTGCCAGCACGCCGCTGATGCAGCAGTACCGGGACGTGAAGAGTCGCCACCAGGATGCGATCCTGCTGTTCCGCATGGGTGACTTCTACGAGATGTTCTACGAAGACGCGCAGACGGGAGCGCGTGCGCTGGGGCTCACGCTCACGTCGCGGAACAACGGGGGTGCGACGGAGGTCCCGCTGGCTGGTGTGCCGGTGTGGGCGGCGGCGGAGTATGTGCGTCGTCTGGTGCAGCAGGGTTTTCGCGTCGCGATCTGCGAACAGGTGGAAGACCCGAAAATGGCGAAGGGGATCGTCAGGCGCGAAGTCGTGGAGACGATCACCCCGGGTGCGGTGTTTGCCGATGACCTGCTGGATGTGGGGCGAAACAACTTTCTCTGCGCCATCGTGCGCGATGGCGCGCAGTTCGGCGTCGCGGCGATCGACCTCTCGACGGGCGAGTTTCGACTGGCAGTGCGCACGGCTGTGGAACTGCCTGCGTTGCTTGGACGGCTGTCACCGAAAGAAGTCGTCGTTGCCGATCCGTCAACGCTGCCGGCACTGGATGGCGTGATGCTCACCGCGCGCGACGCATGGACGTTTGACGCTGCGTGGGCGGCGGAAGAGCTCACACGTCGTTTTGGTGTGCATTCACTGGAGGGATTTGCGCTGGGCGCAGCGGCGACACCTGCGCTGGCCGCGTCCGGCGCCCTGCTGCGATACCTGCGCGAACTGCAACCTGCGGGCGTTCCGCACCTGATGCGACCGGTGTTCGATGCCGCCGATGGCGTCATGCCGCTGGACGAAATGACTCGGCGCAATCTCGAGTTGGTCGAGAGCCTGCGTGGCGGCGGTGTTGAAGGGACGGTGCTGGAAGTCCTCGACGCGACGCAGACACCGATGGGCGCACGCCTGTTGCGTCAGTGGCTGCTGGCGCCATTGACCTCGCGCGCAGCAATCGAGGCACGACATGACGCCGTGGCACTGTTCGCCGGGGACGGGATCGGGCGGGCGGCGTTGCGCGAGGCACTGGATGGCGTGCGGGATGTCGAGCGCCTGGCGGGCAAGGTGGCGGCGTCACGCGCCACGCCGCGTGAAGTGCGTGCGCTGGGTGACTCGCTCTGGCGCCTGCCTTCCGTGCGCGGCGCCCTCGAGACGCTGCTGCGCGATGGCATGCTGCCGGGTGCCGATGCCGGGCGCGTCACGGCGGTGCTGGATGGGTGGGATGATGGCACCGATCTGGCCGATCGGATCCGCGCGGAGCTGGTCGAGCGTCCGCCGCTCATGATTGGCGACGAGCCGACGATCGCGACGGGGGTCGACCCTGAGCTGGACAGTCTGCGCGCGCTGCGTGATGGGGGGCGCGATGCCATCGCGTCGTTGCAGGCGGAGGAGCGCGCGCGGACGGGGATCAACTCCCTCAAGGTCGGCTACAACCGGGTCTTCGGGTACTACATCGAGATCAGCAACGCGAATCGCGCGGCGGTGCCGGCTGATTATCAGCGCCGTCAGACACTGACCGGCGGTGAGCGCTACATCACGGCGGCGCTGAAGGAATTCGAGGAACGCGTGCTCACGGCCGCCGAGCGGATCGACACGCGGGAGCGCGAGCGCTTCGACGCGTTGCGGTCCGCGATCGCGACTGACGTGGAACGCCTGCAGCGGATGGCGCGGCGGATTGCCGAGCTGGACGTGCTGGCCGCGTTTGCTGACGTGGCGGCGCGCGAGGGATACGTTCGCCCGACGATGACGGACGGCTTCGATCTCGTCGTGGACGGCGGGCGGCATCCGGTGGTGGAGCGGATGATGCCGCGCGACCAGTTCATTCCGAATGACGTGACACTGCTCGACGACGCCAGGCTGATCGTGCTCACAGGTCCGAACATGGCTGGCAAGAGCACGACGTTGCGACAGATCGGGCTGATCGCCCTGCTGGCGCAGATCGGCAGCTTCGTGCCGGCGAAAGCCGTCACACAGGGTGTCGTCGACCGGATCTTCACGCGCGTTGGTGCGAGCGACAACCTGGCGCGCGGGCAGTCGACGTTCATGGTGGAGATGAGCGAGACGAGCGCAATCCTGCACGCCGCCACCGCGCGCAGTCTGGTGCTCCTGGACGAGATCGGTCGCGGCACGAGCACATTCGACGGTGTCAGCATCGCCTGGAGCGTCACCGAGCACCTGCATGACCGCGTGGGGTGCAAGACGGTGTTCGCGACGCACTATCACGAGTTGACGCAGCTTGCCGACACACTCCCGGCGGCACGGAACTGGACCGTGGATGTCAGGGAAGTGGGTGACGACGTGCTGTTCCTGCATCGCCTCAAACCGGGCGGTGCAAGTCGCAGCTACGGCATCGAAGTGGGGCGCCTGGCCGGATTGCCGGCGTCGGTGCTGGTGCGCGCAAAGGAGGTGCTTGCCTCTCTCGAGGCAGACCGGCCATCGCGCACCTCAGGGCAGGACGCGACACGGGATTCCAGGCAGGGCGAGCTGTTCCTCCCGGCTGTGGTCGAGGCGCATCCGCTGGTGGTGGCACTGCGTGCGCTGGATGTGAATGCGCTGACGCCGATCGAGGCGATTGCACGACTGGCGGACCTGGCGACACAGGCGCGGCAGGCCTGACCGCAGTGTCAGTGTCATGCGCGCGTTGGGTCACGTTGCAGCGCGGCGGTGTGCGCGCCGGTGGCCCTCATTTACATTCGAATGACGCACCGTTGGCTGTCCGTGCGTGCTCTCCTCCGACACCGAAGCCTGTCCATGTTGAAGCCCACGCTCGAAACACCGGCAATTGATCCGAACGTCACCACTGTCGACCTGCTCCGTGCGAAGGCCGACGGCCTGTTCCGCGTTTCACTCGAGTGCATCCGACAGCAGGATCGGTGCGCGCACCTCGGCACACTGAGCTGCGCACAGACGGAGAAACGTCTCGCACACGCGTCGGCCCGACATTCGATCGAGGCGCTCGCCACGATGCTCGAGTCGTACGAGAAGTCGTCGTCGTCGCTGAAGGTCGAAGGTGCCGATGAGGCATGGTGGCGGAAGGCGAATGCGGTGTGGATGGCGTCGCGCGAGTTTGCGCGCAGACACAGCGGCACGGACGTGGCGTCGAAGAACCTCGAGGCGCCGGATGCCGGCCGCTTCGGGGAGCTGGCACTGGATTTCGAGCTCGAGGCCTCCGCGCTGCTGGCACTGCGCCATGCGGCAGAGGCGTATCGTCAGGTTCGTCCCGACGCCGGCTGACGTGCCGCTGAACCACGGTGTGTCTGCGGCGCTGTCGGCACTGCGCACGCTGATGGAGGGGGTCGTGGACTATGCCGGTCTGTTCCCGCCGGCATCGCTCGCAATGCACGCGGCCGTCTCGAACTACGCCGCCTATCGCGCCAGTGACGACGCGTGGATGCTCGGCAGATTCGTGGTGCCGGTGTCTCGCCTGTCGGAATGGCGCAGCACGGTTGCCACCATCTCGGCCGACGCGCGACACGCATGGCGGGGGGCCAGGTTGAGCGCACTGCTGTCCGGCGAGTTCGCGCAGGAGGCGGAGACGATCGCAGCGTTCAACGCGGCCGCACCGTTCGGTGTGCGCATCGATGCCGCGGAAGGGCGCACGCCAACGCCTGATGCAGTGCTCGCGATGGCAGCAGCGATGCCGGACGACGTGTTGCTCTACTGCGAGCTGCCCTATCGTGAGGATCCTGAAGCGCTGCTGGCGTCGGTTCGTGCTGCAGGCGTCCGTGCGAAGCTCCGCACCGGTGGCGTGACACCCGACGCCTTTCCGTCCGCGCCCGATGTCGTGCGATTCCTCCGCCGCTCGGCGCAGGCGGGTGTCACGGCAAAGGCAACGGCGGGCCTGCACCATCCGCTGCGCGGAGACTACGCGCTCACGTACGCGTTCGATGCGCCACATGGAATGATGTATGGATATCTCAACATGATCCTCTGTGCCGCCGCCATTCGTTCGGGTGCCACGGATGCTGCCGCCACGGAGATCCTGCTCCTCACGGATCCGGCATCGATCTCGATTGCCGATGATTCCGTCAGTATTGCGGGGACCCGGGTTCCAGTGTCCGACGTGCGCACGGTGCGTGCGGAGGGCGTCGTTGCGTTCGGATCATGCTCGTTTCGAGAACCAGTTGATGAGTTGGGATTGCTGATCGGGTCTGTTCCACGCGCACCATGAGATGACAGATGGCCGTAGATGACACACATAGCGCGGACAGGCTGAGCTGGGTGGCGAGTGCCAATGCTCCCGGCACTGACTTCCCGATTCAGAACCTTCCGTTTGGGGTGTTCAGGCGTCGCCGTGCGACGGACGCCGCTCGCGTTGGCGTGGCGATCGGAGACATGGTGCTGGATGTGGTGGACGCGGCCGAGCGAGCGCCGATGGAGTTCGCCGGCAACCGCGAGGCGATCGAGGCGTGCGCGTCGTCATCGCTGAACGCACTGATGGCGCTCGGCCGCCGGCCGGTGAGCGTGCTTCGCGCGACGATCGCCAACGCACTGGATGCGACGAACCCGGTGGCGGCGAGGAAGCTGCAGGATGCACTGCATCCGATGAGCGGAGTGGAGTTGCTGATGCCGGCGCGCGTGGGAGACTACACCGACTTCTATGCGTCGGTGTATCACGCGACGAACGTTGGCGGCATGTTCAGACCCGACAGTCCCTTGTTGCCGAACTACAAGTACGTGCCGATCGGATATCACGGTCGTGCCAGTTCGCTGGTGGCGACGGAAACGCCGGTGCGTCGTCCTGTCGGCCAGCGCAAGGGCCCCTCGGATCCGGAGCCCAGCGTGGGACCGTCGCTGGCGATGGACTATGAATGCGAAGTCGGCGTGTTCATTGGCCACGGCACATCGCTGGGCGAGACGATCCCGCTGGAATTGGCCGAGGAACAGATGTTCGGGGTGTGCCTCGTGAACGACTGGTCGGCCCGCGACATCCAGTCGTGGGAGTACCAGCCTCTGGGCCCGTTCCTGGCGAAGAACTTCGCGACCACCGTGAGCCCATGGGTGGTGACGATGGACGCGCTGGAGCCCTTCCGCGCGCCCGCATTTGGGCGACCGGACGGCGATCCTGCTCCGCTTCCGTACCTCCAGGGTGCCGTGAACGAAGCCGCTGGCGGTGTCGCGATCACTCTCGAGGTGAGGCTCCAGAGCGCCGCGATGCGCTCACGCGGTGAGAGTGCGGTGGCGCTCAGCCGCACCAGTTTCACGCACATGTACTGGACGCTGGCGCAGCTTCTGACCCATCACGCCATGGGCGGCTGCAACATGCGGCCGGGTGACCTGTTGGCCAGCGGCACCGTGAGTGGTCCGACCAAGGCAGAGCGGGGGTGTCTGCTGGAGCTCACCTGGCGTGGCGCAGAACCGTTGACGCTGCCCGACGGCGAGACACGGACGTTTCTCGAGGATGGCGATCTGGTGGAGCTTGCCGGGTGGTGCGAGGCGCCGGGCATGCGTCGCATCGGTTTCGGTACCGCCCGTGGCGTCGTCATCGGCGCAGCGGGTGCGGCGCCCCTGTAGCGCGCGCCACGTCTCCGGACCTACACTGCACATACCCGATCCTTCCCATGGCGACGCTGCTGCGTCGCGAGGCTGACATGACTGCACCGGTTGCAACCCACGTCGAACGGCACCGCCGCCCATACGACTCCGTGCTCGAGACGATCGGCTGGACGCCGCTCATCCGATTGTCGCGCGTTGGGCGCGGTGTGCGGACACCGCTCTACGGCAAGGCCGACTACTTCAATCCTGGCGGCAGCGTCAAGGATCGCATCGGACTGCCGATCATCGAGGCGGCCGAGGCCAGCGGCGAGCTGAAGCCGGGTGGAGTGATCGTGGAAGGCACGAGCGGCAACACCGGCATCGGGCTCGCGATTGCGGCGGCGCACAAGGGTTATCGCTGCATCTTCACGATGCCCGACAAGATGAGCCAGGAAAAGGTGCGACTGCTGAAGGCGTTCGGGGCGGAGGTGATCATCACGCCGACGGCGGTGGCGCCGGATCATCCCGACAACTACGTGATGATGGCGAAGCGCATCGCGCACGAGACGCCGAATGCGGTGCTGGCGAATCAGTTCTACAATCACGCGAATCCTGACGCGCACTATCGCACGACCGGGCCTGAGTTGTGGGAGCAGACGGAGGGGCGCATCACGCACTTCGTTGCTGCGGCAGGCACGGGCGGCACGATCAGTGGTGTGGGCCGCTATCTGAAGGAGAAGAATCCGAACATCAGGATCATCGGCGCCGACCCGAACGGATCGATTCTGGCCGAGCACTGGCGCAGTCATGGACAGAGCGTGATTCAGGGTGCGCCGTACAAGGTGGAAGGCATCGGACAGGACAAGGTGCCCGGCACGCTGGACATGAGCGTGATCGACGATTTTGTCACGGTGGGTGACCGCGAAGCATTCGCGATGTCGCGCCGGTTGACGCGTGAGGAAGGCGTCTTCGTCGGCGGCAGCGCCGGCCTGATTGCGCACGCCGCGCTCAACCTCGCGCGCCGCCTGGATGATCCGGACGCACTCGTCGTGACCTTCCTCTGTGATACGGGCGAGCGGTACCTGTCGAAGCAGTTCAACGACGAGTGGATGCGCGAAAACCAGATGCTGGACTCGGACCGCGCGACGCTCGGCACGCTGATTGCCCACAAGGACGTTGCGGCAGCGACACTCATCAGCGCCGTGCCGGGACAGAGCGTGCGACAGGCCTTGCGGCTCATGACGCTGCATGATGTATCGCAGTTGCCCGTGATGGATGGGCAGAACTGCGTTGGCAGCATCAGCGAGTGGTCATTGACGGGGCGGAGCCTCGAGAACCCGAAGATGCTCGACGCGACGGTGAGTGAGGTGATGGATTCGCCGTATCCGATCGTTGAGGGGAGTCAGGTGGTCGATGCCGTCGTGACGTTGTTGTCGAAGACGAATCCCGCTGTGCTCGTGCGCGAACACGGCCACATTGCCGGGATCGTCACGCGGTCGGACGTGCTCTCGTATCTCATGGCACGCTGACCGATGCGGTTGACCGTGTTGCTGGGCGGAACGTCGAGTGAACGGAATGTGTCGCTGGCGAGCGGGTTGCGGATGGCGGCAGCGTTGCGCGAGGCAGGGCACGAGGTGCGGCTGCTGGATCCGGCGACCGGAATGATCAAGCTATCGGACGAGGAGCGGATGCGGTCGCGGAGCGTTGGCGCTGCGCCCCCGTCGGCGTGGGAGCTCGAGGCGCTGCGAAAGGCGGATCAGACGCCGACGTTGCCGACACACGCCCTGGTACGCGATGCCGACTGCGTGGTGCTCGCGTTGCACGGCGGCCAGGGCGAGGACGGCACGGTGCAGGCGATGCTGGACGTTGCCGGCGTTCGCTACACGGGCAGTGGTGCGATGGCGACCGCGATCGCGATGGACAAGGACATGACGAAGCGGATCCTCGTGCACGCGGGCGTTCCGACGGCCGCGTGGCGCATGACGCCGATCGATGCCGATACCGCGATT
>JANMNM010000103.1:0-106813 GCA_031373905.1 Gemmatimonadaceae bacterium
CAACCGACCCTCGAGGTGCTGCTCAGCCTTCTGTTCGCGCTCGTGAGGGGGACGCGGTGGTCCCGGCGCATGCGGGTGGTACGAAGGAGCGGGGTGGCGCCACGTATCCCACGACGGCGATGGTCCGTGCTGCGTCAAGGAAATTCATGCGCCCGTTGCCCGATTTCGTGATGTGCCCGAGCTGCCGTTTCTCACCTGCGCTGCGTTCGCTCGGCGTCACGCCGAGGTACGCGTCGAGTTCGTGGGCCGATTGACACCGCGTGATGTCATCAATCGTCGCCACGAATGCACTGGCGGTCACGGGCCCTACGCACGGCGCTGTCGTCCAGCGCCGTGCGCGCATCACGCTGATCGGTCGTGGTGCGCTGAGAGCGATTGGCGGACATCGGCGCGTAGTTGGGGTCGGTCACGATCACCTCGTGGCCGAGCGATTCCATGTGGCGCGCCACCCACTCGCGCTCCGTGCTCGCCTCGAGCAGACTGCGCGCGGGCGGGCGCCCGCCCAACACGGCAGTGAACCGCTCGCGGCTGGTGGCGATCCGACGTTTCGTGATCGTGCCATCGGCCTCCTTGATCAGCAACTGGCTCTCGCGCTCGTGCAGGTCCAGGCCGATGATCTTCATGGCGGTTGGCCTCCCGGTCGTGCGCCCCGTCGCCAGACGGTGAGCGCGTGGCTAGTGGTGGAGCAGGGCTTGCCACCACGTTACCGTGGCGGCCCAACCGCCGCTTCATACCAACTACCCCGAAGTGAGGGAAGTGCCAATCGCGCGAACGCCGAGGCTCGGCTCTGCGGAACACCACTGTCAAGTCGAAGCTGCGGGCTTTCGCAGACGCCCGCACTCTGCGACGCTCATGCAGGGATCCCCCGGGAGCCAATCGATGGCAGGCCGATCTTGTGGCAGGAATTCCGCACGGCACATTCGAAGGGTTCAATCACCACACTCAACAGCGTCGGCACGGAGCGAGTATGGCCCTGACCATCAAGTACATGTCCGGCGACGTGCTGCAGCTCATCTCCATCATCGGCCAATCCACAGGGGTGCTTGAAAAGAGGGTCGGATTTCACAGTTGCCGGCTGGCCGAGGGCTTCGACCTCTGGCTCTTTGACGACAAGGTGTATCTGGACGAGTTCGAGTGGGGCGGCACCACAGACTTCCCCGGTAATTGGTTTCCGTCAGGCGAAGACTACACGGGAGCTGATTCGGTGATGAATTGGGCTCACGCAGAAGACATCAAACGCTGGCAGCTCTTCAAGAATGCCGGTTTCGACGCAGATCGCGGAGACTACTCGTTCGACCTCTGGAAGGGTCAGCAGGCCAGACTGCTCAACGACGCAGCGCCCTCAGCGCGTATCGTGAAGATCGTTCCACGCATTCCGCACGATAAGGCGATGCCAAGCTGGAAGCAGTATCCGAAAGCTCAGGGTAGCTCCATTAGGCAATGGAAGCTGCGGACCCGAAACGCTTCGTCTTCCGCACGTTCGTTGCCGGCGGGTGTCGCTGTCTCGGCGGTGGCAGTGGTGACGCGGTTGTCCAGGCCAGATAGTCAGCACGCGCACGATCCTCGCGGGTGTGCCGGGATCCACGATGCATCCCCGCAGCCGGCGAGGACTTCGCCTCACTCGCAACAACGGCCATGCCGGACCGGCGCGCTACCAGGAGCCCCGCCGCAGCCGAGCGACCAACAGAACCTGTTCCCGATCACACCACTCGAACTGCTCCCGAACCTGGCGCAGCGCGGTGCGCCAGCGCAGCATGGTTTTCCTGCCCGATTGATCCTCGAGCCAGTCAGCCATGACGCGCGCATCGTGCCACCTCCCGAGCCGGCGCTGCAGTCGCTTGACTGGTATTGAGCGGGCACGAATCGATGCTCCGGCGTAGGGTGCGAAGGCGCGGAGCAGGTAGCCGTAGCGCTTGAGGGCGATGCGCACTTTGTGGACACCGTCTGCATCGTCAGGGCTGACGGCGGCGATCCGCTTGCGCAGCTTTCGCCTGCGCGCGCTCATCGCGCGGCGAAGTGCATTGCGTGCGACGTGTGGCGCGGTGTCGTCCCATGCAATGTCCGCCAACCGCTGTACGAATGCGAGATCGAGGCGGGCGAGCTGCAGCGCGGCGGACTTCTGCTTTCCGACCTGTTCACGGGCACAGGTGCGCAGCAATGCAGTGCGCAAGCCTGCATCCTCCACCGCACGCTCGATGGCGAGACTGCGCAACTGCACATCGCGCACAGGCCCGGTCAGCTCCAGCAGCTCATCCAGCCCGGCGCGTGCCTGCACCAGCCCGGGGTCATCGGGCGCGAGTTCGTCGCACACGTCAAGCACGGCGCCCAGGTGGCGGGCTGCCAGCCTCAGCGCGTGCAGGTCGGGCTCCGTGAGTCCCCGGGCACAGCGGTCACGCGACTCGATCAGATCGCGCGCGCGCCTGCGCAGCTCTCGCGCGATTTCACGCCTGAGGGGCCGCCGCGCGTCCCGGGTCGGCTTTCGTGGAGACATATCACGGGAGATAGTACCATTTCGGGCGTGCAAACTGCATCGGCGTTCGGAACTGCTCCTCGCGCGCGCAGTTCCCTCAGCAGTGTGCTCGGGTTGTTCCCCGCGATCCCCGCGCCCCCGCGTGAGACCCCAGATTCCCGAACTGCGCCAGCCGACGAATCCGCAAGCGAACCCCTCGCCACCCAACCGCCCGATAGGAGCAACTGCCGCCACCGAGACCAGCCAGTAGACTCCACGCCACCTCCCCACCCCGTCCCGATGCCCGCTCATCGCCACCTCCGCACCTGCACTCTCTGCGAAGCCATGTGCGGGATCGTCATCACCACCGATGGCCCCACCGTCACAGACATCCGCGGTGATCCCGATGACCCGTTCAGCCGCGGCCACATCTGCCCCAAGGCCGTCGCACTCCAGGACGTGCACGACGACCCGGCGCGCCTCCGCCGACCCGTGCGTCGCAAAGGGGATGAGTGGGTCGAGATGCCCTGGGACGAAGCGCTCGACGAGACCGCAACGCGCCTCGCGGCCGTGCAATCCGCACACGGTCGTGACGCCGTCGCCGCCTACGTCGGCAACCCCACCGTGCACTCGCTCGGCGCGATGCTCTTTGTTCCCGACCTGCTGCGCGCACTCCGCAGTCGCAACACGTACTCCGCCACGTCGGTGGACCAGTTGCCGCATCACGTCGCCGCGATGCTCATGTTCGGCCACGCGCTGCTTATCCCCATCCCCGACATCGATCGCACGCGGCACCTGCTGATGTTCGGTGCCAATCCCGCGGCGTCGAACGGCAGCCTGATGTCGGCGCCGGGTGCGATGGACCGGATCCGCGGCATTCGTGATCGGGGCGGACGCGTGGTCGTGATCGACCCGCGACGCACCGAGACCGCCGCACTGGCCGATGCGCATCATTTCATCCGGCCGGGCAGCGACGCATTGCTGGTGCTCGCAATCCTGCACGTGCTGTTTGCCGACAACGTTGTCCGCGTGGAGCGGCACGCCGCGTACCTGAGCGGACTCGATGCACTTCGCGACACCGCTGCGCGCTTCGCGCCGGAGCGCGTGGCACACGCCACCGGCATCGACGCCGACACGATTCGCCAGATCGCTCGCGACTTCGCCGCCGCACCATCCGCGGTTGCCTACGGCCGCGTTGGCGTGTCGATGCAGGAGTTCGGCGGCCTCGCCTGCTGGCTCATCACCGCACTGAACATCGTCGCGGGCCGACTCGACATACCAGGGGGCGCCATGTTCACGCTGCCTGCCGTCGATGTGCTTCACCACGATCAGCGTACCAGCGGCACACTTCGGTTCGGACGCTGGAAGAGCCGCGTGCGAGGACTGCCGGAGTTCGCCGGTGAGTTGCCGGTGTCCGCGCTGGCCGAGGAGATGGAGACACCGGGCAAGGGTCAGGTTCGCGCGCTGCTCACGCATGCGGGAAACCCGGTGCTCTCCACACCGAACGGCGCGCGCCTCGAACGCGCGATTGCGAACCTCGAGTTCTACGTCGCGATCGATTTCTACCGCAACGAAACCACCCGGCACGCGCACATCATCCTGCCGCCGACATTTGCGCTCGAACGCGATCACTACGACCTGATCTTCCACACACTCGCGGTGCGCAACACCGCCAAGTATTCACCGCCGGTGTTCCCACGCCCTTCTGACGCGCGCCACGACTGGGAGATCGCCAACGCGCTCACCTGGCGACTGACGCGCACGATGCCGGCGCGCGCAAAGGCTGCGGCACAGGCGATGCTGACACCGCGACGCATGCTCGACATCGCGCTGCGCCGGGGACCGTACGGCGCCGGGTTCACACCGTTCGCACGGGGACTTCGACTGCAGACCCTGCTCGATCAACCGCACGGCGTGGACCTTGGCGCACTGCAGCCCATGCTGCCGTCGCGACTGCGCACTGCGGACCGACAGGTCCACGTTGCGCCACAGCGTTTTCTCGATGACGTCGCGCGCCTCGAGGCAACCTTGACGCCCGCCACGACACCTGCCCACGAGATGCTGGCGCTCATCGGACGACGTGAGTTGCGCAGCAACAACTCGTGGATGCACAACAGCGAGCGCCTCATGCGCGGTCGCAACCGCTGCACGCTGCTGATGCACCCCGACGACGCCCGATCGCGCGGGCTCGATGACGGGGTGCACGTGCGGATCGCATCGCGCGTGGGTGAGGTGGTCGCACCGCTGGAAGTCAGCGATCGAGTGATGCGAGGTGTGGTCAGCCTGCCGCACGGCTGGGGCCACGGGCGCAGGGGAACATCACTCCCGGTCGCGAATCGTCATGCCGGCGTGAGCATCAATGATCTCACCGACGATCAGCGTATCGACACGCTCACGGGCAACGCCGGGTTCAGCGGCGTGCCGGTGTCGATTCGCGCGGAGACCACGAGCTGACGGAAACCGCTGCGAACACTCAGCTCCCGTTGCCCTCGGGGTGATTGGGATCCGAGACCATCATCGCGTGGAACTCCTTCGTGTGCAGCGTGGCGAAGGTCTCGGTCGGCGAGGTTGCGGCGCCTCGCATCGCATCAATCACCACATCCGCCTCGTCGTCGCTCCGGCCCAGCGTCTGCAACGTGAAATGCGCCAGACTCAGCGCCGCCTCGCGCTCCGCATAGATCGCGCGGCCGGTGGTGCCAGGAACATGCAGGAACGACTCGAAGAACGCCTGCTCCGCAGCGCTGTGCGTGCGAACGGCAATCGCGATGCGCGGGTTGAGCCTGCGTGCGACTTCCACGGTGCGGCGGGCACGAATCGGCTCGGGTGCCGTGACGACAATCAGGCGCGCGTGTTCGATTCCCGCCCGGTGCAGAACCTCGGTGCGTGTTGCGTCGCCAAAGACCGCGCGCTCACCACGGTGCCGCAGACCCGCCACGAGTCGCTCCTGTTCCTCGACAATCACATACCGAGCGGTGACGCGCTGCAACGCTTCGGTGACGGTCGCACCGACACGCCCGTGCCCCACCACGACCACGTGCTCCTGAAAGCGCGAAAAATCAAACGGGTCGTCGACTGTCTCGACTGGCGCTCGCGTGGCACGTGCCGATGTCGGAACCGCAGATCCGCCGCCCGACATCCCTGAACCCGCCTCATCGATCTGCCCCATCGTACCTCGCGCACGACGTTCATCAAGCTGGCGGAGCAACAGGCGCACACCGCTCAGCAACGGCTGATTGAGCGTGATCACGATCAATGCAGATGCCACGATCAGCCCCTGAATGTCCAGTCCAATCAAGTCGAGTGACACACCAAGGGCAGCGACGATGAACGAAAACTCCCCGATCTGCGCCAGGCTGCCGCCAATGATCAACGCCGACCGCACCGGCTGCTTCATGACGCGCATCAACGTGAACGACACCGCAAACTTCCCGACCATGATGACCGCGACGAGCGTCAGCACCGCCATCGGCGACTCGATCACGACACGCGCGTCAAAGAGCATGCCGATCGAGAGGAAGAACAGCACGGCGAAGGCATCCTGCAGCGGCAGCGCGTCCGTGGCAGCGCGATGACTGAGCTCCGATTCGCTCACGACGGCGCCAGCAAAGAAGGCACCCAGCGCAAGTGATACACCGAACACGCTGGACGCGAGTGCCGCAATGCAGAGTGCCGTCACCAGCACCGCCAGTGTGAACAGCTCACGCGAACCGAGTCGCGCGACAATCTCGAGCAACCATGGCACCGCACGACGGCCGACAACGCCCATCAGGATTGCGAACAAGGCCACCTTGAGCACCGCGATCGCCAGTGCTGCCGCCAGCCCGCCTGCGGATGCCCCCGCAGCTCCGGTCGATGCATTGAGCATTGGTGCGACGGCCGGCAACACCACCAGCACGAGCACCATCGCCAGGTCCTCGACCACGAGCCATCCGACGGCGATCCGCCCATCGGGCGAATCGAGTCTGTCCTGCGCCTCGAGCGCCTTCAGCAACACGACAGTGCTGGCGATGGCGAGCGAGATGCCGAGGACGAGCGCACCGCCCCACGAGAGACTCCAGGCGCGACCGATCGCAGTCCCGACGCTGCCGGTGACGAGGATCTGCAGCAGCGCACCCGGCACGACAATTCGCCGTACCGCGCCAAGATCGCCGATGGAGAAGTGCATGCCCACACCGAACATGAGCAGAATGACACCCAGCTCGGAGGCCTGCGCGATCATGCCGACGTCGACCAGTTTCCCGGTTGCGAACTGGCCGACAGCCACGCCGGCGAGCAAGTAACCAACGATCGGCGGCAGGCGCAGACGGGCCGCCGCCAGCCCGAACAGGAAGGCGACGCCGAGTCCGGCCGTGACCGTGAAGATCAGCGCGGTGTGGGTTGGCATCAGGTGGCGTGGTCAGTCACGCATGGCGGAAACGCAAATCCGCCCGAAGCGCTCTTCAGCTTCGGGCGGATGCTGTGAATAGACGACTGCGGCTCGAACTCAGTCAAGCATGGACTGCGGCACCTTGCCGCCGTTGGCGGCAAACTGGCGCATCACTTCGCCGTGCAGCCAGATGTTCATCTTGGCGGAATCCGACTTGTCGCCGGTGTAGCCCAGTTCATCGGCCAGTTCCTTGCGCTCGGAAAGACTGCTCTCCATGCCAAGCAGCTTCATCAGGTCGACGATCGACGTCTGCCAGTTGAGCGTGCGCTTGTCCTGCGACGCCATGAACGTCAGAACGGCTTCGACGTCGAGGAGCGGCATCACGCGCTCCGGTTCCGGCGCTGCGGTTGGAGCAGCAGCAACGGGCGCCGGCGCGGCTTCGGCAGGCTTGGCGCCGAACAGCTTGTCCTTCAAGCGGCTGAAAATGCTCATCTGCGTGTCTCGGTGTTGGTGTTGAACGGGACGCACTCCCCGCCAGGCGCGGGGAGTGGTCACCTGAAGCTTAGGGGAAACTAAGCGGAGATGCACCGGGGGGCGGTGGAGAGATCTTGAATGGAGCCGTGGAGCATCAGGGACGCCAAGACCCCTGAGCCCGGTTCAGGCAGGGCACCTGCCGACTCCGAGCCCTGCGTTGCCGCTTCCGCTGGATTCCCGGTCGCGCAGCCTGCTGAATCAGGCCAGATAGCCCTGCAGCCCCGGCACGAGCGTGTCGACGGCTGCCGGGGAGAACACCGTCAGATGATCCGCCGGCACCGTCATCATCTTCAGGTCCGTTACCCAGGTGCCCCAGCCGTAGTCGCGAGGAAGATCACAGCCTTCGATGTACGCCGACGACTTGATCAGCAACGCCTCGCCCACGCCGGAGCGTGGTGCGTAGTCCACCAGCAACTGCTGGTGCAATTCGTTGAGGAAGAAGGCGCGATCTTCCAGTTTGGTCAGCGACCCGGCGTTCCACGCGGCGCTGAGTCGGCGGACCTTCTCCCGATGTTCACGCTCTTCCGATCTGCGCGTGGCGATCCGGCCAAGGATCTTGCCACACCGCACCAGCAGCGTATCCGCCCGGAACCGCCTCCACGCCACGCTGATGCGCTTCGCAAACCCGTGCCGGTTCTCGACCGACGCGACCGGATTGGCGGAGTCGAAGATCACGAGTTTCACCCTGATTTTCCGGGCGTGCAGGCGTCGCGCAATTTCGAACGCCACGATACCACCGAAGGAGTACCCGCCGATCCGATACGGACCCTCTGGCTGCTTCGACCGGATCATCTCCAGATAGTTCGTGACCAGCGTGTCGAGATCCGGAACGCTCAGGTCTCGCCTGTTCAGCGAGGGCGACTCGATGGCGTAGACCGGGCAGTCGAGGCCGACCAGCTTCGCGACGAGGGCGTGATAGAACATGACTCCGCCATCACCGCCATGGATCAGGAACAGCGGCGCGTCCGTGCCTTCCTTGCGGAGTGTGGCGAACAGCTCGTCCGACGGCGACGCGGCCGGCGTCGATTTCCGATCGATCTCGGCCGCCAGTGCGCGGATCGTCGGATGTTCAAACAGAACCGCGAGCGGGCTCACAAAACCGAACACCGTCTCGAGCCGGTTGAACAGCCGAAGCCCAAGCAGTGAATGCCCGCCCAGATCGAAGAACGTGTCGGTGACGCTGAATCGCTCCCGGCCGAGCAGATCGCTCCAGATCCGGTACAACGCCTGCTCCGTCTCTGTCGCGGGTGGCACATACGTCATGTCGTGCACCGGTGCCGCGGCACCTGTGTTCAGCGAGCCAAGCAGTGCGCGGTTGTCCACCTTGCCGGTAGGCGACAGCGGAAAGGCATCCACGAAGATGATGGCAGAGGGATGCATGTGCCGTGGCAAGACACGCTGCACCGCCTCCGACACGGCCTGCTCTGACCGTGCCTCGCCGGTGCAGAAGGCGACCAGTGACTTGCCCGTTGCGTCGGCCTCGTGCACGAGTACCCGGCACGCGGTGACACCAGGTTGTGCCTGAATCACCGATTCCACTTCACCGGGTTCAATCCGAAACCCGCGGATCTTCACCTGCTGATCGATCCGTCCGAGGAATTCGATCGATCCATCGGGCAGTGCCCGGCAACGGTCGCCTGTGCGATACAGCGTTGGGGATGTTCGATCCCCCGACGGGTTGGGAACGAATGACTCGGCCGTGAGTTCTGGGCGGTTCACGTACCCCAGTGCCAGTCCGGCGCCACCGGCGTACAACTCGCCGGCGATACCTGCCGCAACCGGGCGCCGGTCTTCGTCGAGAATGACGACCGTCGTCCCGGCGACAGGTTTCCCGATCGGGATCGAGGCGCGCGACAGATCCTCGCGGGTGATCTCGTGGAGCGTCGTGAACGTCGTGTTCTCCGTCGGACCGTACCCGTTGACGAGACGCGTGCGCGGTAAGCACTCGAGCGCCTTCTCCACGTGACGTGGGCTGAGCACATCGCCACCGGCAAGGAGGATTCGCAAGCCGGCGAGAGACTCCGGTCGTTCATCCACCATCGCCTGAAACAGGCCGGCCGTCAGCCACAGGATGCTCACACGATCCCGAGTGAGACACTCGGCGATCTCGTGAATCGTGAGCGTGCCGGGCGACGGCATGGCAAGCGTGGCGCCGTTGAGCAGTGGGCCCCAGATCTCGAGCGTTGACGCGTCAAACGAGAGTGGCGCCGAGAGGAGAAAGACATCGCGCTCGGTGATATCGATGCAACCAGGACCGTGCACGAGCCGCGTGATCCCGCGATGCGGAATCATGACTCCCTTGGGTCGGCCGGTGGAACCGGACGTGAACATCACATACGCGAGCGCATCGGGCTGGATGGCAGCATCACGGACAGGTGCCGCGGCCTCCTGATCGAGATCGGTCAGCAACGTGCGCAGCGCGTCCTCATTCAGGGTGAGCGCTGGGTCCGCGTCCTCGCGAAGGACTCGCTTGTGCTCGTCCGGAAACGCCGGATCGATCGGCACATACGCGGCGCCACACTTCAGGATCGCAAGGATGGCGATGACGAATTCCGCAGAACGCTCCACCTCCAGCATGACCCGTGAACCGGGCATCACGCCAGCGCCGATGAGGCGGTGTGCGAGCGCGTTCGCATTGCGATTCAGCGCATCGTACGAATACTGACCGTACTCCAGACGCAGCGCGATGTTGGTCGGAGTCCGCCGCACCTGATTCTCGAACAGCGTGACAACGTCCTGCAACTCCACCGCCGGCGCGGGCGCGGGCGCGGGCGTCGGCGCCGCCGCGAGGGGCAGATCCGCAAGTCGCGCCGTCCCTGGCGTGCGGATCACAGCCGCGAGCCAGTCGATCATCAGCTGCAGCCAGCCATCGACGCGTTCCGCGCTGAACCTGGCGTTCCTGAAGTTCGCCAGCAGTGAGAATTGCCCGTGATCCTCGGTGGCGTAGAGGCTCAGGTCAAACGTCGAGGCGCGCTTTGCGTTCACCTGCAGGCTGACCCTGACGCCGTCACCATTCCACGTTGGGGACATGGTCTCCAGCGTGAACGTGGCCGTCACGGGCTCGAGCCGTTGCCCATCCGGCAGCCCGCGCAGAATCCGCGAGAGCGTCGTCTGCTGATGATCGAGCGAATCAAGGATCAGCGCGCGGTTCTGTGCCAGATACTCGCTGATCGTGATCTCGTGCTGCGCCTCACACGGCAGGGGCAGGAAATGCACCCCGTGTCCGCACAGACCCGGCAACCCGGCAGACGCCTGGCTCGCCACCGGCGTCCCGAGGCAGAACGACTCCTGCGCGGACACACGCACGAGGGTCTCCCGGTACGCCGCGAAGAAGAGCGTGTACGGCGTGAGTCGCGTCTCCTTGCAGAACCGCAGCACCTCGCGGCACAGCTCCTCCGGCAGGGTGCGTGTGGTGGCGGAACACGCAAAGGACCCGGGTTGGGCACGCAGGTCGACCGGCAGCCTGAGTGCCGGCGGCAGCGACGCGAGGCGCTCAACCCAGTAGGCCGTATCCTCGGCGCGGGTTGCCACCACGTCGGGGAGATCCTGTCGTTCGACGAAGTCGCGAAACGGCGTCACCGCCGGCAATTCCCGGGGGACTCCGATGGCGCGCTGATAGTGTGCGAGGATGTCCTCGTAGAGTACGCCGAACGACCAGCCGTCACACACCGCATGATGGCTCACGATGAGCAGCTCGTGCCGCTCATCGTCGAGCGTCAGGAGGTGAAAGCGGAAGAGCGGACCCTCGTTCAGCCGAAACACCTCGGCGATCACGTCGTCGCGGTATCGGCTGATCACGTCGTCCGTTGCACCGCGCAGGTCGACGTCGGTGCACCGCACCTCGACGCGCCGCCCCGGAATGAACCGCTGCGCACTGCCGTCCCGTTCGAAGGTGGCGCGCAACGATTCGTGACGATCCACCACGGCGCGCAGTGCGGCGGTCAGTGCCTCATGATCCAGCCGGCCCTCGAACTTCATCGAGATCGACTCGTTGAATGCGCGGGAGTACTCCTCGCCCATCGCGGATGTCACGAGCAGTTCCTCCTGCTCCGGCGTGACGGGAACGGCGTCGCCGTCCTCGCCACCGGGGAAGAAGCCGCCCGTCTGGAGCGCAGTGATGCTCTCGCGGAACGCCGCGAGAATTCCGTCGACATCCGCATCCGAGTGCACGACCGAGAGGAAGCTCGGGCGCGTCTCCCAGATGTGCACCCCTCGCAGGCGCATGTGGTAGAAGAACAGCGATGCGTACTTCAGGCCCGGGGCGAAGTTGATCATGAACATCGAGCTGAAACGCGTCACCTTCACCGGCACGCCGACCCGTTCGCCGCATGCGTTCATCTCGTCGACCATCAGCTCGGCGCGACGGTCGAGATTTTCCTGCAGCGACGGCCCACGATCCTTCAATTCGGTGAGCACCGCGCGAGCCGCCGCCAGCGCGAGCGGATGGCGCACGAACGTGCCCGCGAAGAACGTCACGCTGGCGTCGGGGCCGGAGTCGTCACCGAACTGCCATGCGCCGCCGTCGAGGGCATCCATGTACTTCTTGCGCCCTGCCAGCGCACCGATCGGCATGCCGCCACCCATCACCTTGCCGTACGTCACGAGGTCGGCATCGATATCGAACACCGCCTGCGCGCCACGCGGATGACAGCGGAATCCCGTGACCACCTCATCGAAGATCAGTGCGATGTCATGCTCGGCCGTCAGCGCCCGCAGGTCCTTCAGGAACGCACGCGGCTGCAAGTCGGGGCGACGACTCTGGACCGGCTCCACCAGCACGGCCGCAAGGTCGTCCGCGTAGCGCCTGATGAACTCCAGCGACTCGGGGTTCCCGTATTCGAGAATCAGGATGTTCGCCAGTGAGTCATCCGTGATCCCGGGCGCGATCGGTGCCGTCGCGAGCTGACCATTCGTGACGAGTGGCCGGCCAAGCACCTCATCGAAGATCCCGTGATACGACCCCTGAAACACTGCGATCTTGTCGCGCTGGCTGACCGTGCGAGCGACGCGGATCGCCGCAGTGACCGCTTCCGATCCCGTATCGCAGAACGTTGCGCGGTCCTTTCCGGAAACCTCGCACAGCAATTCTGCCACTTCGCCGGCCAGCGGCGTTGACGGTCCGATCTCGAATCCGGTGTCGAGCTGCTCAGCCACCGCACGCACCACGAAGTCCGGGCGATGGCCGAAAAGCCCGAGGCCAAAACCGAGCGTCACGTCGACCCACTGGTTGCCGTCGAGATCCCACAGCGCCGCGCCCTGCGAGCGCGTGGAGACGACCGGGTAGGCCATCTCCTTCCACAGTCGATTGAACCCCGCCGCCGCACGCGGGTCGGCCAGCGACTTCCTGTGGCTCTGGATGCGGGCCTTCGACTGCGGGGTGCGCGACGTGTAGGACCGAATCAGCTCATCGAGGTGAGCCTGCTGACGCGGCGTGAGTACGGACGCCGTCGCCGCACCAGTGGCGACCGGGCGAAACGGACCAAAGGACACCGGCGACTGGCCGCCGCGATGCAACTGACCCGCATCGTATCCAGGCGGCGCAGCGCGTTCACTTGTGGCTGCGTGAGCCGGGGCCACTGCGCCACCTTGAGCACCCGGCAGCAACCGCTGCAGCGTCGCTTCAATCCGCGCCATCCGATCCTCGAGACTGCCGTCACTCGAGACCGGGGCGACATCCACCACCGCCGTCTGCACCACCGGAAGAAAGCGCGACGGTTCGAGCGATGCATCGAGGAAACTGGCCAGCGTGTTCACCGAATCATGCTCGTCCATCAGATGCTTGAACGTGATTCGCATTCCGAAATGCCTGCTCAGCGTCACCGCCGCCTGACCAATCAGCAGCGAATCAAGACCGAGGTCGAGGAATGACGTGTTCTCCGCCACCTCGTCAAAACCAGTCAGGCGCTGGATCTGCTCACGGAGCTCCTGCACGAGGCGGTCCCGGCGCGAACCAACCGGCGCAATCACAGCCGATGGACCGACAGCTGATGAACTGACAGCAGACGCGCTGGGTGCGGGCGGTTCGGCGTGCGTGCTCACAACCGATGCCGACTGAATCGGCGCGGCTGCCATCTGACGGGCCGCGAGAGGCAACGACAGACTGAGACCGTTCGGCCAGTAGCGCTTCCGCTCAAACGGATACGTCGGGAGCGAAATGCGCCGACGTGCTTCGCCCGCGAAGTACGTGGACCAGTCGATTCGTCCGCCCGCAGCCCAAAGCTCTCCGACCGTTTCGAGAAACGGTGGATCGCCGGAGTCGGCTGAGAGCGACGTGAGGATCGGATAATCTGCGCCATCCGCAATGGACTGCCGTGCGAAGGTCACGCAACTGCGGCCCGGGCCCACCTCGAGCAAGGCGACGGTTCGCTCAGCGGCCAGACAGCGAACGCCCCGCTCGAATTGCACCGTCTGACGCACGTGGCCGGCCCAGTACTCTGGAGACTCGACCATCTCCCGCGTCACCCAAGTGCCGGTCACATTGGAAACGAACGGCACTTCCGGCGCGATGAAGCCGACGGTGGCTACCTCGTCGCGGTACGGCCCGATCACTGGTTCCATCATGGCCGAATGGAACGCGTGCGACGTGCGCAATTCCCGATGCAGAATCCCATCGCGGGTGAGTTGCTCCGCGAGGGCGCTGATTGCGGGTGCCGCGCCCGACACCACGGTCATCAGCGGGGAGTTCACGGCCGCGATTTCGACGCCGTCGATGAGGAGCGCGCGTACCTCGGATTCCGGCAGGCGAATCGACAGCATCGATCCGCCAGGCAGGCTGTTCACCAGGCGGCCACGGGCCGCAATCACGCGAAGCGCGTCTGCCAGCGGGATCGATCCGGCAAGGCACGCAGCGCTGTACTCACCCACACTGTGGCCGATCATCGCCACCGGGGACACACCATGCGCCTTCCACAGCTCCGCCATCGCATACGACATCACGAACAGCGCCGGCTGCGTGAATCTGGTCTGGTTGAGCAGCACGTCCGCTGATTCAGCGACATCGAACATCACCGTCCGAATGTCATGTCCGATCAGGGGGCGAAGAATCTCCGCACACTGGTCGACGGCGGCACTGAAGACCGGTTCTGACTCGTAGAGCTGCCGCCCCATGCCAGGAAACTGCGCCCCCTGTCCGGGGAACAGATATGCCACGGGCAGATCACTCAGCTTCGACTGTCGCTCCTGCAGCTCGCTCGACCGAAGCTTCTCGATCGCCTCCTGTGTCGACGCGGCCACGAGCGCGAACCGATGCGCGAATGTCTCACGCCCGGTCGCGAGCGTGTAGGCAACGTCCGGCAGTGACGACTCCGGATGACGCTCGAGAAAGTCAGCCAGCTCGTCGCGCTTGCGCTGGAGGGCGTGCGCCGACTTGGCCGACAGGACCATCAGCTCGTGCCGTCGCGTGGACGGCGAGACGGGCGCGCGCAGCGGGCTCTCTTCCAGCACCACGTGCGCATTGGTCCCACCAACCCCGAACGAACTCACGCCTGCCCTTCTCGGCGTGCCGTTGGATCGTGCCCAGATCTCATTCTTCGCGATGATACGGAACGGCGACTGTTCGATCCGCAGCGCGGGATGCGGCTGATGGAAATGCAGTGTTGCCGGAATCACCCCTTCGCGAATCGCGAGCGTTGCCTTGATGAACCCCGCCATGCCTGCCGCAGCATCGAGGTGGCCGATGTTGGATTTCACGGACCCAAGGCCACAGAACTGCAACTGGGCGGTGTGCTCACGGTATGCGGCCGTCAATGCTTCGAACTCGATCGGGTCGCCAAGCGCCGTCGCGGTTCCGTGCGCTTCGACATATCCGATCGATTCCGGGGACACGCCCGCCTGTTCGCAGGCTTCGCGAATTGCGCCGGTCTGACCCGCCACACTCGGTGCCGTGAAGCTGACCTTGTCCGACCCGTCGTTGTTCAGTCCCACCCCGCGCACCACCGCGTGGATCGTGTCGCCATCGGCGATGGCAAGGTCGAGCGGCTTGAGGATGACGGCGCCGATGCCATTGCTGAACACGGTGCCGCTCGCGTTCGCATCAAACGGGCGACAGTGTCCGTCGGGCGACGTGATGCCACCTTCCTCGTGGTAGTAGCCGCGGTTCTGCGGAAACGTCACCGACACCGCGCCGGCAATCGCCATCTCACAGCGACCCTCACGCAGCGCATACACTGCCTCGGCGAGCGCCACGAGCGACGTGGAGCAGGCCGTGTAGATGTTCAACGCCGGTCCGTTCAGGTTCAGCTTGTACGCCGTTCGTGTTGCGAGGTAGTCTTTTTCATTGCCCATCATCACGATCAGATCGCCAAGCTGGGAGCGCAGCACCTCGTCCGGACGTACGTACTGCTCGTAGAACGAGTTGTTGCTCATTCCGGCGAACACACCGACGCGATCCTTCACGCGCGATGGGGCGTACCCCGCATCCTCGAGCGCAGACCACGCAGTCTCGAGAAACAGCCGCTGTTGCGGATCCGTTGCGGTCGCCTCCATCGGCGACATGCCGAAGAACGCGGCGTCGAACTGGTCGGCCTGCGAGAGCTGGCCGCGCCGCTGCACGTAATGCCCCGCCGCACGCATTGCTTCGGGATCAAGCCCCTGTTCCCTGAGCTGGTCATCAGAGAAATCCACGATCGACTCGACGTTCCCGAGCAGATTCTGCCAGAACTCCGCGACGGACTCGGCGCCGGGAAAGCGACCGCTCATCCCGATGACGGCGATGTCGTCGGACGTCGGTCGCTGTGGCGACGACCGCCTGAGCGGGCTCACCGGCGCAGGCTGATCGACCGGCTGGATCGCAGCGGCGAGTTTCCGGATCGTTGGATTGCTGAACACATCCACCACGGAGAGATCCTGCTGCAGCTCGCGACAGAGCAACGCGTGCACCTTCATGAGCAGCAGCGAACGACCACCCAGATCGAAGAAGTTCTCGTCGATGCCAAGGTCGGACAGGCCCAGGGCACGCTCCCAGACATGTGCAATTCGCTTCTGGAGCACCGTGACCGGCGGGTGACGCTCCGATCCTCGCGACAGGTGCTCGTCTGGCCTGGCGTCGAGCGGCGGCAGCGCAATCGAAGCGCGACAAGCGTCGATGGACAGCGACGGCGCATCGGCGACGAGCCGCAGCAGCCCGGTCAGCGCGTCGAGAATGCGCCCGGCGCTGGCGTGGTCGAACATGCCGCCCTGAAAGACCAGATCGAGGTCGAGCGATCCGCGTCCGGGATTCACCACCAGCGTGAGCGGGTAGTTCGTCCGGACCGGCGCAACGAAATCCGTCACGCGGACATCATCGGCCCATTGCATCGCGCCGCCATCGATGGCGTAGTTCTGGAATACCAGAAGCGAATCGAACAGCTGCGATCGCAGCGGCACCGCACTCAGGTCCTGGATCTCACCCAGCGGCAGGTGCTGATGTTCGCCGAGTTCCACGGCCTGCGCCTGCAGTGATCCGGCCAGCGCCTCGAACGTGGAGTCGCCTTCGAAGCGCACACGCACCGGCAGATTGTTCACGAATGCGCCGATGATGGACTCGACTCCTGGCAGCTCGGCAGGTCGTCCTGAGAATGTCGCACCGAACACCACGTCGTCGCTCCCCGATTGCTCCGAGAGCAGAATCGCCCACGCGCTCTGCACAAGGGCATTCAACGGGCACTTCAGCTTGCGCGCCAGCGCGACGAGTTGCGCCGTCGTCTCCTCGTTGAGTGACGACGACTGCTCATGGAAGGCCTGCGTTCCCCGCGATTGCGCCGACACCGGCGTGATGTCCGTGAATCCGCCGAGGTACTCCTGCCAGAAGCGTCGCGACGCACTCAGGTCCTCCCGCTGATACCACTGCAGGTAGTCCCGGATCGACGCGCTGCGCGCGAAGGAGAGCGGCGTACCTTCGGTCAGGGCCCGATATGCAGACGCCACTTCCGCCAGCAGCACCGGCCACGACCACCCGTCGATCTGCAGGTGATGATGCGTCCAGATGAGTCGCGGATCTGCGCCCTGCATCTGCACGAGTGTCAATCGCATCAGCGGCGCCTGATCGATCGGCAGCCCCGTCGCGCGGTCCGCACTCAGGATCGATGCAAACTCGCCCGGGTCCTCGATGCGGATCACCTTCAGCGGAACGGCACAGTGCGGACGCACCACCTGCAGCGGCGCCGTGAGCCCCTTGCCGTGAAACGCCGTGCGGAGTGACGGATGCAGGTTCACGACGTGGTTCCAGGCTTCGCTCAGCACCGCTGGATCGACGTTGCCCGTGAGCGTCCAGTGCCACTGGTCAATGCCTGACCCGAGCCGGGCGGTTTCGAGCGTGTAGTACAGCTGCTGCACCGGCGTGAGGGGAAGCACATCCTCAACGTCACCGGCAAGCGTGGCCAGATCACGATCGCGGAGCGGCGCCAACGGGAAATCGGACGCAATCCACGCCTCGTTCCTGTGGTCGTGCTGCGAGAGTGCCCGCAGCGATTCCGCACAGGACAGCGACATCGCCTCGACGGTCGCAGCGGGAAGCGCAGCGAACGTCCACGTGAACTCGAGGCACCCTTCCTTGATCCAGCAGTTGATCTCGAGCAGGTGTGACCGTGATGACGCAGGGTCGTACCACGACCCGGTGTCGTCCGTGGCAAACGAAAACAGCTGACTCTCGGCCGTGACCTGGTCAAAGCGGCCGAGATAGTTGAACAGCACATCACGACCGCGATCGGGAACATCGAGGAGACCGAAGGCGAACCCGCGCTCCGGCACCGCACGCAAGGCCTGCTTCGTCGCGGCGAGCAGCTGCGGCATCGAGAGCTGGTCCCCGATGTCGAGCGCCAGCGGGTAGATCGTCGTGAACCAGCCAACCGTACGCGACAGATCGAACCCCGCCGTGTCGCGGCGCCCGTGCCCCTCGAGATCCATCGCCAGCTCAGTGGCACCGACTGTCGTCGCGATCGCTCTCACCACGCTCGCGACGAGAACCTCATCGAGCTGTGCACGCAATACGGGCAGCGCGTCGTTCGTGAGCCGCTCGGTCTCACGCTGCGTGAGGCGCACGGTGATCGACTGCGCCTCGCCTGCCGTCGTGGTTGGCGCCGCAGCGCCGGGCGACAGCCGGAACGGCCTCGCGTGGTGCTCCCACCAGGCGCGTTGCGACTGTATCGCATCGTCCTTCGAAATGCGCCCAAGCTGATGCGCCCAGTTCACGAACGGCGTCACGACCGGCTCGGGTGATTTGCCTGCCAGCAGCGCTTCAAGGTCTTCGAGCAGGATCCGCCACGACACGCCGTCCACGGCAAGGTGGTGAATCGCAATGAACAGGCGCGCGGGTGTTCGCGCGGCATCGTCAGTGAAATAGACCGCTGAGAGCAGTTGCCCCGAACCAATGCTCAGCGCCTGCTGCGCCTCGAGGGCATGGCGCTGCAGGTCTCGCTCGCCGAGGGGCCCGTCCACATGACGAAACGCGAAATGCGGTGCCGGCTGGATCTCCTGTACCGCGTCACGGAATGCAGTGCGCAGTGCCGCATGGTGTCGCACGAGCCCGGTGAGCGCATCCCTCAGCTGCTCCACCGCAAGCGGAGCGCTGAGGTTGAAGAGGAACGCTTGCGTCCAGTGATTCGGGTTGGGCAGCTCGTGTTTGAAGAACCATTGCTGGATTGGCGTCAGCGGTGCCGGACCCGCGATGGCCTCGTGGCTCGTGACCGGCAGCTCGACCCGCGAACCCGCCAAGGCGGCCAGCTGCCGGATCGTCCGGCGCTCGAAGAAGTCGCGTGGTGTGAGTGTGAGCCCAGCCCTCCGCGCCTGGGACACGATCTGAATGATGAGGATCGAATCGCCACCAAGCTCGAAGTAGTCCTCGTCCCGCCCGACGCGATCCAGCTTGAGGACCCGTGCCCAGATCTGACTGAGGATGGTCTCGGTCTCGCCCTGCGGCGGCTGGTGGTCCGCCGCGCCGCGGTCCCGCATCGCGTCTTCCGGCTTCGGGAGCGCCTTGCGGTCGACCTTTCCATTGTTCGTCAGCGGGAATCGATCGACAAAGACGATCGCCGACGGGATCATGTAGAGCGGAAGCGATTCGCCGCAATGTGCGCGCAACTCCTTCAGCGTCACCGCATCGCGGTCACCCACGAGATAGGCGACAATGCGCTTGTCCGCGCCTTCGCTGAGCACCGTCACGAACGCTTCCCGCACGGCATCGTGACGCGAGAGCACGGTCTGGATCTCCCCGAGCTCGATGCGAAAACCGCGGATCTTGACCTGATCATCGCATCGTCCGAGGTATTCCAGGTCGCGGCTGGGCAGGAAGCGCGCGACGTCACCGGTGCGGTAGAGCGTCTCACCCTCGCGGACCGGATGCGGAAGAAAACGCGCTGCAGTCAGCTCCGGACGGTTCAGGTAGCCCGCGGTGACGCCAGCTCCGCCCACGTAGATCTCGCCCGGAATGCCAACCGGTACATGATGTCCGGCCGGATCGAGCAGATGAATCTCGAGATCCGGTATCTGCCGGCCAATCACGCTTCCGCGCGTCAGGTCGTCTTTCGAGATTGGTCGATACGTCACGTGGACGGTGGTCTCCGTGATCCCGTACATGTTGATCAGCTGCGGCCGCAGATCGCCATGTTGGTTGAACCACGGCCGAAGGCTTTCCAGCTCCAGTGCTTCGCCGCCAAAGATCACATATCGGAGCGCCAGCGCGTCCGGCGCTCCGCCTGCGCGCTCCTCGGCGGCGATGAGTTGCCGGAACGCCGATGGTGTCTGATTGAGCACCGTGACCTGCTCGCGGCCGAGCAGTGCGTAGAAATCGTCAGGCGATCTGGTGGTGTCGTGGGAGACCACCACCACGCGACCACCGTAGAGCAGGGCACCCCAGATTTCCCAGACGGAAAAGTCGAACGCGAACGAATGGAACAACGTCCAGACGTCGGTCTCATCGAAATGGTAGTACTGCTCGGTCGCCGTCATCAGCCGCACGACGTTCCGGTGGGTGACACGACAGCCCTTGGGCTTCCCCGTGGAACCCGACGTGAAGATCACGTACGCCAGATCATCGGGATCGGTGCTGACATTGGGTGCAACCGACGACAGATCGGCATCGAGCGAGACGGACTCGAACGTGACGACCGTCGCATCGGTCTCGGGAAGCCGGGCGAGAAGGCTCTGCTGCGTGAGCAATACGCCGGCCGCGGAATCCTCCAGCATCCAGCGCAGGCGATCCGCGGGATACGCGAGATCGATCGGCAGATAGGCAGCGCCCGTCTTCAGGACACCGAGTATGCCGATCACGATCTCTGCCGAGCGATCGACACAGATCGCGACGATGTCACCGCGCCGCACTCCGTGGGCGGAAATCAGGCGGTTGGCGATACGATTGGCAGCGGTGTCGAGCTCGAGGTAAGTCCACGACCGCCCCTCGAAGGACAGCGCGGGACGATCGGGCGTCTTCGCCACCTGATCACCAAACCAGCTGGCGAGCGTGCCGGGGATCGGGTACGACACCGGCGATGCCCATGTCGCATGGAGATCGCTGAGCTCCCGGTCCGTGATCAGTCGGAAGTCGCGGAGTGTCGCCTGCGGTGCGGCGGCGAACTGCACCAGCAACGACCGCAGGTGTCCCAGCATTCGCTGAATCGTGGCGAGACTGAACGTCTCCTGGTCGAACTCGATCTTGAGGCGGAGTCGCCTGGTGCCGCGATACGCAGCAACGGTGATGGGAAAATTCGTCTTTTCGTACAGCTCGATCTCGCGATGCGCCCAATCGCCTCCGCGAGCGCGCATCACCTCACCGAGGTCGAAATTCTCGAAGACGAGAATGCTCTGAAACAGTGACTGTCCCTTCTCCAGGTCACTCCATGACTGCACACGACTCAACGGCGTATGCTCGTGCTCCCGCATGTTGATCCACTGCTGCCGGACTTCGCGCAGTAACGTCGACAGCGGCTTCTCTGGATCGACGGACGCACGCACCGGCAGCGTGTTGATGAACAATCCGATCGCGTCGGCAACGCCGGCAATCGACGACTTTCTGCAGGCCCTCGTCCCGCCGAACACGACATCGATTTCCGATGAATAGCGCGATAGCAAGAGCGCCCAGCCCGCCTGCACGACTGAATGGAGTGTGACTCCCGACGCGCTGGCGAGGCGTTCCAGCGCAGTCGTCTCCTCGGGCGTGAGCGAGAGCTCCTCCTGCCACGACAATGGATCAAGTCCGCTGTCGGGCAGATCATCGACCGTGAGCGGAGTTGGCGCCGTGAATCCATGCAGCAGCTTCTGCCAGTAGCCCCTGGAGAGCGCTTCGAAGTCACGCGACGCACTCCACTCAACGAATTCACGGAACGGAACCCGTGGCCGACCACTCGGCGGCGTCTGCTGCTCTGCCGATGCACGGTACAGGCTGAAGAGATCCTCGAGCAGAACGGGGAAGCACCGCCCGTCCACGATCGCATGGTGCAGCGTCAGCAGGATGCGGGTGTCACCCTGGCCATAGTGGAGCACGGTGGCTCGCACCAAAGGCGCTTCGGCGAGTGAGAGCCCTCGCTGTCGGTCGTCGAACAGACGCTGCCTGAAACTGAGGGATCGACCACTCTCCGGAACCGTGGTCAGATCAACGAAACTGACCGGCGGCGTGACGTCTTCCACGATCTCCTGTCGCGGCTCCTGATCGGTATCCCACACGAAACGCGTGCGCAGCACCGGGTGCAGGTCGGTGAGTGCCTTCAGCGCACTGCTGAACGATGCCAGATCCAACACCTCGGAGGTACGGCAGACGATCTGTTCCAGATCGACGCCTTGAATCTCGCGCAACTGATGGAACAACATGCCGCTCTGGAGCGACGTCAGTGGATAGCCGGCGACGACTGCCGCCGTGCCCGCGCCGCTCAAGCCATGAGTCGGAGTGCTGTCTTCAGGGTGGTGAGGCATTTCGCGAACAGAACCTGGGGTACGAGTCAGTCTTGCCGGGGGGGCGGCATCGAGGGCGGCATCGCGCGGAATCGCGGTTCATCCTGGGCCTGCAAGGCGGGGCGACGGTGCCCGACTTGCGGTTGCCAAGGCGGCACCGGCGGTTGCGCCGATGCACCAGAGAACGCCTCCCCGCCCTGTCAGACGCCGTGAGGCACCGCCGTGCAACAGCCCGCACGGGGCGGCCGGGCCGGTGTTGCGTTGCCCGTCCGTGCGCCCGTCGCAGACCGCGACGCTAGGGCTTCGCCTGCCCCGGCATCTGAATCATCGGAATGGCCGAGCCGCTCACCTGCGGCATCACGCCATTCCACTTCTTCGCCATCTCGTATTGCACCAGGCTGCCCGAGATGCTCTTGGCCAGCAATTCGTTCGCCTGGGCCTGCGCCTGCGCCTCCGCCAGGATCGCCTTTGCGCGGCCCACGGCCTTGATGCTGTCGCCCTGCGCCTGATAGGTGTTCTTCTGCAACTCGTTCTGCGCCGTGAGCGCCTGCTGCTGCATCACGTTCTTTGCGTTGATGGCCTGCATCACAGCCTGCGGCGCCCGGATTTCGTTGATGGAGAACTGCTTCACTTCGATGCCGTACTGCTCCAGCGCCTTGGACAGCTTGGCCTGCGTCTTTGCCACCGTTTCAGCCTTTTTCGGGCCAAGGATGTTCGCGATCTCTTCCTGCCCGGCCACTTCCTGCAGCGCCTGACGGATCGTCTGTCGGAGGTAACCGCGCTGAATGGTCTCGATGTCCGTCCGGAACGTGCTGTAGAGGAATGGGACCTTGTCGTGCCGCAATTCAAAGCTCATCGAGATGTCGAGTGAGATCGGCTGACCCTCGATCGAGTTCACGTTGATTTCGTCGTTGTTGACGGAGCCTTCCGTGGCGCCCTGTGTCAGCACGAGCGTCTGCATGAACGTCGGGTACTCCTTGATGCCCGTCGTGAGCGGGTTGCGCAGGTGAAGGCCGGGCCCGAGTGGCACGGGGTCGACGCCGCCGCTGGTGCGACGGATCACAATGCCGACGTGCCCCGGTTCGATGTACGTGACCGTCGAGGACGCGATCCAGAGTGCGCCGACGACCACTCCGAGACCGAGGACTATTTTCCGGGCAAAACCTCCGCCGCCGGAGGCGTTCGCGCCCATCTGCGCGATGCGATCACCGATCGAGCTCCCCATAAACCGTCTCCTGGTAACACTTTGAACAGAGCGGCTCGCCGCTGCTGAGCCGCACAAGGGAGTCGGGCGCCTGCCATCCGTGGATGGGACAGGTGAGGTCGGCATGCTGGTCGATCAGGCGGCGATTCTCCGCCTGCTTCCAGCGTGTACCGAGCGGAGTGAACGCCTTGACTCCCCACACAAAAACGGCGGTGCACGCCGCGATCGCCGCGACGAACAGCACGCCTTCGAGAAGAATTACAACCACGAATTCCGTCTCCCTGCGAACGCCCAGCGTCTTGATTCCGCCGCCCGCGCGAGCCAATCGCGACCGCGGGGGTTAGCGCGGATTAACACCGGGGAAGTTAACGACCCAGCTCGAAGCAAAGTGCCGAATCGAGGGTCGGATGTGCGAATGTGAAGCCCTCGGCCAACAGCCGAACGGGAGACACACGCTGCCCCCCGAGTATCGTCGCCTGCGCCATTTCACCGAAGATCGCACGGAGTGCCGCCGCCGGCACCGGGATCACGGTCGGGCGCTTGAGTCTTCGGCCCAGCGCGTGCACGAAGGCGTCGTTCGTGACTGGCTCAGGCGCGGTGAGATTGTACGCTCCGCGTGCCGAGCGATGCATGAGCAGGTGATGCAGTGCTCCGACCTGATCCTCGAGCGAAATCCAGCTCATCCATTGATCGCCGGAGCCGAGCCGGCCGCCGAGTCCGGCTCGGAAGGCGGGGAGCATTTTTGCGAGCGCACCTCCCGCTGCCGAAAGCACAACGCCGGTCCGAACCAGTGCGAGTCGAACGCCGGCGGCCAGCGACGCCTGCGCCTCGCGCTCCCAGACCTCACAGACGTCGGCCAGATATCCCGTCCCTTTTCCGGTGATTTCATCTACCACCATGGAGCCAGTATCGCCGTAGTATCCAACCGCTGAGCTGGATATCAGGACTTCAGGAGGCGTCGGCATCCTCTTCATCGCCTTTACCAGCGTGCGGGTACCGCGTTGCCTGCTTTCGAGGATCTCCCGCTTGTGTGGCGCCGTCCACCGATCGCCAACACTGGCGCCGGCCAGATGTACGACGGCATCGACTCCATGCAGAGACGCGGGGTCGAGCATGCCTGCGTTGGGATCCCACCCGATGTCACCGCGCGATGCATCGGGGCGGCGCGTGATCCACCGGACGGAGTGCCCTCCGGTGCGCAGGAACCAGGTGAGCGCCGACCCGATCAGTCCTGTTCCGCCGGTGATTGCCACCGTGCGTCGCGGTTGATCGGCGAAGGCCGCGTGTCGAAGCAGGTCGAGCCTCGTGCGGGCATGCCTGAAGTCAAAGAGCTGCTCGAGCTGCTGCCTCACATACCAGCCCCCTCCAAGCGCGCCGAGCGCGCCAAGCGGCAGCTGATAGTCGATCTGGTCCAGTAGGACGCTCGTCCCATCGCTGGCCGGCTCCATGACGTGCGTGTGCTCCCAGCGCGTGAAAGGGCCCTCGACCTGCGCATCGACGAACCGGGAACCGCTCACGTACCCGCGGTGCTCCATCAGCATTCGCTGACGAAGGAGACCGGCGAGGACTGGAACGCTGACTTCAACCCGGCTCCCGTCCGTGATGCCTCCCGTACGCGAGATCACTCGAGTCTGCTGCCAGCCCGGAGTGAGACGTTCGAAGGCGCCCGACCGCTCGTGCCAGTCGAAGAGGGCACGTGCCGAGACGGGCATGGTGCTGCGACGAACGAATGTGGACATGACGTACTCAGCAGAAGCGCGCAGACTCTCGCAAGTCCGACGGGATTGGCCTCAGGAAGAAGCCGCTATGCCTCAACGCTGACGGCGACCGATCCGGGCTCCGCGGTGTCAGGTACTTCGGCCGTGAGCGCGGGTGTGTCCGGTATCGCCGCGCCGGGAACGGGCGGCAGGAGAAGCCCGGCCTTCGCCGCCCGTCGTTCCCGCTCGTCGGGATCGGCGAGCGTGCGGAGCATCGCGTCCACCGCAGGGCTTTGCAGGTACCGTCCCTTCTCCCACCCTTCGACGATACCCTTCGGCAATCCGTGCAGGAGATCGGCCATCTGCGCTGTGCTCAGCCCGATCGATTCCCGGAAGTGCCTGATCTCCTTGCCGGTGAGCAGGCGGTGCTCGGTCCGCATCGTCAGGATGGCTTCGCGCTCCGCCTCTTCGCGCTGCTCGACCGTGTGCTGCTTGTCGCCGCACTTGTCGCACCGGTACATCGCGCGATCCACGCGCGCACTCATGCCGCTGAGGCGGATCGTGACTTCTTCCACAGCCAGCGCGTAGTGGCCGCCGCACCGCCGGTGGAGGTGCCCTTCGAGGGAGAGTTCCGACATGCCGTCAAGATAGCATGGTCAGCCACTGCATCGAACCACCGAAACGCCGGCCTGGCGTTCTCATCGAACACGGCACAGTGGCGCAGTGAATCGCGCAACCCCTTGATGTCGTTGATTTCGATTGGTTCGAGTTGCAGCACGATGACTGCAGCGTCATTCCGTTCCTGCGGAATCATCGCGGTGCCCGCAGCTGGTCTTCGCGGTCGTGTCAGGCTCGAGACACGCCGCCTCCCACCAGTGCGTCGGCCAGCGCAGGGCGCGTCGCAGCATGGTCGAGCGCGGCGTTGGGATCGACCGACTGCGCGTCCGGCGCGACTCGCGCCGGAACCGTCGGTATCGATGACGGCGTCACGCGCTCACCAGACTGAGGGTCAAAGAGATTCGCGATCGCCGTGAGTCGTTGTTCCATTTCATTGAGCAATGACTGCACATGCATGATCTGCTGCGAGGTGATGTCCTGGAACTGCATGTGTCCCATCACCGCAAAGAGTTCGTCTCGCAGCTCGCTTCGGATCACCGCGCCCTTTTCCGGGTCGGCCGCAACGGCAGGGGACTCGAGGTCGTCGACCTTGGCGATGGCGCAGTCGATCGAATTCATGATGTTCAGTGCGGCACACGCGGTGGCAGAGGAGACTGTGTTGAGATTGTCGCTGGTGTGTGCCAGTCGCTCGGACGTTGCGGCGCGGATCTGGTCGCGCTCCGCCCTGACCGAGTGCAACATCGCGTGCACTTCGACCATTGCCCGCAACAGGAGTCCGGGCAGCATGGGCTGCACGGTCTCCGTCGGAACGATCTCCGGCGCGGCCGGCGCGACGACGGCCGGCACGACGGCGGTCTCCGGAGCCCGGCGCGGAGCCAGCTCGCCGAGCTCCGCATCGAGCAGGCGGAGCGTCGACGCGGTGTCATAGAGCAGTTCTGAGGCGCGATCGGTCGTCATGATCAGCCCGCGTGCGTGACGAGGAGACTCTCGATGATGACGAAGCCGATCGACGTGTCGAAGCTGGCGAGCGCCTCGTGACCGTCCGCCGCCTCCACGCAGTCCGGGAAGCCAACGCGCTGCAGCGAGTTGACCACGATTCGGGGCATCGTTGCTGAATCATCCACAACCAGGAACTTCATTCTCGTGTCTCGGCCGGAAGCGAGTGGAGGAGATGCGGGAGGCGGGCATCTTCCAGTCAGTGCGCACTGCGCTGCGGAGCGGCGGCGTGCGCTTGGGGACTCTGTGTGCGAGAAAGTGTCGTCATCTGCGGACGCGTCTTGAGCAGGGGTCACACCGGTTCCGTGCTCCGTGCACTGACGGCGTGTGAGGTCCGGCGCGTTCGCCGCATGCCGCGCGACGGGACGGGATGGCATTCGGCGTACGCGCCAACGCACGAACGGTCATGCAGACGCGCTGCATGACCGTTCATACCTGCCTGTGCGACCCGGGCTCGACGCCCGGCCGTACTCAGAGATCGCCGCGCTGCAGGATGCGACGTGCGACTTCACCTGCCATCTCGGCGGTGTTGTACGCGCCAAGCAGCACCCGCTGCCTCACATCCTCGACTCGCTCGATGCGACTGGCCGCTTGTGCCGGCGAGCCGCTTGCAAGCGCCCGTGCTTCATCGCTGATCGAGACCGTGTCCTGTTTCGGACGGTCGGGTGTCGATGCCGCGGGCGCGACGCGCGCTTTCGGCGCTCCGCGTTCCGCAGCCCCCGGCGTGACTCTGCCGAGTGCGTTCGGATCAATCCTGCCCTTTCCATTGATTTGCATTCTTGGCTACCTCCACTGGAAAGGTATCGGCGGAAACAGATGAACCTTTAGTAATCTACGTTCGCTTGACTGCGGGCCCGCTGGCGCCAGCTGTTTGCTCCGGCAGCTCCTCGATTTCCTGCGGCACGCTGAGCGGCGTCGTCCCCCGCTTCCGGTTGCCGGCAGGCGGGCGTTGCGGTGCGCGCCGCGGCAGATCGGCACGGGGCACCGGAGGCATCGGCACGGGCTGATCACGGAGCATCGCCAGCAGCGAGAGGCCCGTCGCGATCAGTGTCTCCGTATCCTCGCGCCGGGATTGGGCACGCACGTCGATCGCGTGGGTCCACCGGGGCGTCAGCGCATGGCTGGAAATCGGGGAGTTCTGTGACATCGCTCATTCGACGCGCGACGGCGCCTGGAGCAACATGACGAGAGTCTTGCGCACGTGTGAAGCGGGCGGCGGAGGCCTGCCGCGCTTACAGCGTGACGTCGATGGTGCCGTGGAGGTGACCGGGCTGATACTCCAGCGACGCCTGCTGCCGTGCGTCGAGGACGGAGAGCGCGGTCGCGATTTCGTCTCGGGTCTGGATGGCGACGTGCCGGGCCTGCAGGCCAAGCAGGACGCTTTCCCGGAGCGCCGCAGCGACGCGCTCCCCCATCGCAGCGGGCGGTCGGGCAGCCGCCAGCGCCTCGCACGCCGATACCGCCGCCTCGATCAGGTAGCCACGGTCCTCAACCAGCGCGGCGAGCGCCTGATCATCCCCGTCACCAATGGCCGCCATGGCCGCGACCGCGAGCTCGTCGGCGCGTGCCAGCAGGTCGAGTATTTCGACGGCTGCGCCGGCGGATTCCGGTCGCACCTGTTCTCAGGCCGTGGCAGCGAGTGCGGCGGAACCTGCGCTTTCGAGCTGTTGCTCGGCGAGCGCAAACGCTGAGCCCAGCATCGACACGATGCCAATGAGCCGCCCCAGGTGCACCACATCGCGACGCATCCCGACGTCGACCAGTTCCGTCTGGAGAAAGCCGTACAGCATCGAGAGGTCAATCGCGATCTGGCCGCCGCGATCGATGTCGAGCGTACCAAGCAGCTCACTGACGATCTCCCGGGCCCGGCACAGGTTCGCCACGCGCAGCTCGAGCTGGTCGTTCCGGATCGCCGTCTGCGCACGGCGCATCACGACTTCAAGGTGTTCGAACATCAGTACCGTGAGTCTCGCCGGCGAGGCGGACATGACTTGCATTTCACGATACTGCGCGGCGCGCGATGGGTAGGTCACGATGGCTCGGTGGCAGAGGGTGGTGACTGTGACAACCAGAATCAGCTCGAGCGGCTCAGGCCGGCGACTGAAGAACTGAGGGAGTTGCCCTGCGCCTGCAGTCGGCCGATTGCCTGCTCCATGGCGGTGAACCGCGCAATCAGCGACTCACGACGCTCCTCCACCCGCGATTGCAGATCGGCGAGCCGCTTGGTCAGGCGCGTACTCGAGCTGGTGATCGACGAAATCGCCGTTGGAATCGTCCCGTCAACCGCACGCGACGCCGCCGTGCTGGCGGTCACCATCTCGCTGGCGATTCCGGTCGTGCCGAAGAGCGCGCGCACGCTGCTCAGGCTCCCCCCCACGGCGGCGCGCAGCTTGGTGTCGTCGACTTCGATGCTCCCCGTCCGGGTGAGCGTGAAGCCCGCCAACGTGCCGCGACTGAAGTCGCCAGCCGTCGGGACTTCGGTGCGAAGCGCCTGCGTGAACGAATTGAGTACTCTGCGCAACGTGCTGTTGCCCCGCAGTGGCTGGCCGGTGAGCTGTTGGCCTGCCGAGAAGGTCACGATGTCGTTGTAGGCTTTTGCGAAATCCTTCACGCCCTTGACCGCCGCGTCCAGGTCGCGCGTCACCGTGAGGTCCACTTCAGTGCCCACCTCCGCCTGCAGGAGGTTGAGGGTCACGCCCTCCAGGGCATCGCTGATCGTGTTCGAACCACGCGTCATCAGGACACCGTCCACACGCACCTGTGCGTCTGAACCGCGGACCATGGCCCGCTGGCGCCCGATCGTCTCAGCGCTGAATCCACCGAGCACCGCAGCCGGTGCGCCACCACCCGACGGCGCAACGGTCATCGCGAGCCGCAGGCGGGAGTCGCCACCAACGCTGTCATTCAGGCGCAGGCGACCGTCACCATCGAGTGTCGCGCGCGCTGATCGCGTGCCGCCGCCAAAACCGGTGGTCGGGTCGTTCAACTTCGACAACAACGTGTCGATCGTGTCTGCGCCGCCAACGACGAACGACGTCGAGACCAGCGAGCCATCACCGCGCTGACCGCTGAACGTGAGGGTGTCGCCAATCTCCACGCCAAGCGGTACGCCGCCGCTTCGCAGGTCGAAGAGCGGCGTGGTACCGATTGCCGTCGCACCTGCGGCATTCTGGAAGACGTTTCCGGACGCGACCACCTGCTGCACGCTGCTCTGTCCACCTGCCGCGAAACCGAGCGCGGCAATCGTTGCCGCGCTGTTCGCGTCCTCCGTGGGAGAGATGTTGCCACCGGCGCTCAGGCGGTATGACGGCACACCGCCCACAATCTCGGTCTGGACCTCAGCCTGCCCACCCGCGGCGCGAATCTTCGCGACGATCGAGGCGAGGGAGTCCACGGTCAGATCCACGCTGATCGTTCTGTCGCCCACGCGAATGCTGCTTGGTGGTGGCGAGGTGACGCCCAGCGCGGCGGCAATCGCCAGTGTGGACGACGGGACGGCGCGAGACTTCGAGTCGATGAAGCCGAGATCGCGCAACACACCCTCGCTGCCGTCAGCAAGGCCAGTGCCCGCGCTGCCGACGCCATCCGCAGAGAGCACGAGACGCTTTTGCCCGGCACCGGTGGTCAGCACGGAGGCAGACACCTTGGTCGGAGTCCCGCCAGCGTTCAACGCGTTGATCTTGTCGCGGACACCGTCCAGCGTATCGGTGGGTGCCACCGAGACCGACTGGCCGCCGACGGTGAACGATCCGATCAGGCCCAGCGCCACGGTCGACGAGCTCACGACCCTTCCGCTCAGCTTCTCGGAGCGCGCGAGATCGACGACCTCCACCCGATACGACCCTGGCCTGGCCGCGGCGCTCGCCGTGCTCGACACCAGCGCTCGATTGGTCAGGGAACTGGCGGACGCATTCGCGGAGAAGTTCGAGAATGACGCACCGCCTTGGAGCGCGTTGCCGGCATCCTGCAGTTTCTGCACGAGCGCCGTCATCTCGTTCCACGCGGCCTTCCGCTTCTCAGCATCGGAGAGCTGCGTCTGCAGCGGCGTGACGCGACGCGCCTTGTCTGCCGCTGTAAGCTGGTCCACCAGGTCGCGCCACTGCACGCCCGACGCCAGCCCGCCAATGTTGATGCTTGTTCCCATTGTGATGTACTCCCGAAGTGCGCTGGCCGGCCGCGGCGTACGTTTACGTCACGGCCGGCCAGCGATGTTCACGGTCGGTCAGGTTTAGCGGAGGAGACTCAGAACGCTCTGCGAGCTCTGGTTCGCCTGCGCCAGCATGGCCTGCGCGGCCTGCGTGAGGATGCTGTTCTTCGTGTAGGTGGCCATTTCTTCCGCCATGTCGACATCGCGAATGGTGGACTCAGCTGCCTTCACGTTGACCACAGCGGCCTTCAGGTTCTGCACCGTGTAGTCCAGACGGTTCTGACCGGCACCGATGTTCGCCAGCACGCTGTTGATTGCCGTCAGCGCCGTGTCCACTGTGGAGATCGAGGCCGTACCGGCAAGGGACACCGTGGACGAGGTCAGCGCTGCGTTCACGGACACCGTGCCGCCCGACGAGCCATCGCTCACCTGGAAGCCAAGCGACGTGAATACCGCCGATCCCTGGAAGTTCGTCGACGTGATGATGCGGTCGACTTCCGAGCTCAGGGTGGAGATTTCAGCGTTCAGCGTGGCGGTCACTGAGCTGTTGTTGCCCGTCGACTCGCGCTGAATCACCAGTTCCTTCTGACGTTCGAGGATCTTCTGGATCGTCGCCGCCGAACCTTCCGCGATCTGCAGCATCGCGCTGCCCTGCTCCGCGTTCGCCGACGCAACGGTCAGCGAGCGGCTCTGTGCACGCAACTTGTTGGCGATGGAGAGACCGGCTGCATCATCACCCGCGCGGCTGATCCGCAAGCCGGACGAGAGTTTCCGCATCGAGCTTTCCGACGCCATCGTGTTGACGAAAGCGTTCTTCGCCGAGTTGAGTGCACCGACGTTCGTGTTGATACGCATTGGGACAAATCCTCCATGATTGCCTGTGGAGCATCCATGCTCCCCCCGGGACCGCGAATCGGTTTCCGGCTCCCCCCTCAGTCTCGGCACTGACGGGCGGGACTTTAGGAAATGGCCGCGTTCGCTTCAGACACATCTGTTTCTCTGCCGATCCTCGATCGGAGATGCCGACTCGACACCCTGCAGCAATCGCTCCCAGACCACGCGCGTCAACGCGCCGTGACCGCGCACTCGCGGAGTGCGTCGCCGGCGCGCGCGCACTGCACCGGGGACTGCATGCCGCAGCACTCCAGCGCTTCGCGCACGCGGTGGAAATCGCGCCCGATGATCCCGAGATCGCCGTGCTGCGCGGCATCGCGTTGCGCGATGCAGCGAGGCTCGCTGATGCACAGCGCGAACTCATTCGCGCCGTGACCATCGATCCATCGCGCGCCGACAGCTTCGTGCAGCTCGCGCAGACGTACCGCATCGCCGGTGACCGCACGCAGGCGGCGCGCGCCTTTCAGTGCGCGGCGACGCTGCAACCACGGAACGCCACGGCGTGGCGCGACGCCGCCGAGTCGCTGCGTGTCGCCGGCCAGCTGCAAGAGGCGCTCAACGCGGCGAACCACGCGGCGCTGCTGTCTCCCGAAGACGCATCCATCGCGAACACCACCGCGCTGATCCTGCACCGTCAGGGCCGGATCGACGAGGCGCTCGCGCTCTGCGCGCAAAGCATTTCACATTCGACACACGATGCAAACCTCGCACTCACCCATGGGATGCTGCTTCGCACCATGGACTGCTACGAGGAGGGATGGGCGCTCAACGAGCACCGCCTCGGACTGCCGCAACTGCTGCAGCGCGCGAACCCACCCGCGTCACCGCGCTGGTCCGGCGACGCGCTTGCCGGACGCCACATCCTCGTCCGCGCCGAGCAGGGATTGGGAGACCAGGTGCAGTTCATCCGATGGGCAACGCTGCTTCGTGCCGCCGGTGCATCGTGTGTCACGGCGCAGGCCGCACCCACGCTGGTGCGGCTGCTCGAGACGGCGCCGCACATCGACGCCGTCGTATCGACCGACGCGCCTGCACCGAAACACGACGTGCACGTCGACATCATGTCGCTGCCGCACATGCTGCGAACTGGCGCTGTGATGCACGGCGATCTCGTCCCGTATCTGTCACCGCCAGGCTCGCCACCCGACGTCGTGTGCCAGCTGCGCGACCACCCGTCGGTACTGCTGCGGCTGGGCGTTGTCTGGGCCGGCACACCGCAACACGCCGACGACTGGACGCGCTCCATGTCGCTCGGAACGCTCCTCCCGGCCATCAGCCATCCGTCGGTACAGGTCGTCGTGCTGCAGCAGGGCGCGCCGCGCGCGGATCTCGACACCGTCGATCCCGTGGTCCGGGACGGCTTCGTCGATGCGGCAGCCGTGTGTGATGACATGGGCGACACCGCCCACGTGATGGCACACTGCGATGTGATTCTCACCGTGGACACCGCGGTGGCACACGTTGCCGGCGCGCTTGGACTGCCGGTCTGGATCATGGTGGCGCATCCCGCCGAATGGCGCTGGGGTCGCGATCGCGAACACGCGCCCGCATACCCGAGCGCGCACCTGATCAGGCAACAGCGCAGCGGCGCGTGGAACGACGTGGTCGACGACGTGCGCGCGCGCATAGCTGGCTGGCTGGCGAATCGTGTTCCCACAGATCGCGCGGAGCGCACAGGATGACCGTCACCGCGTCGGATGAGTCACGCGCCGTCGCGCTCTGCGGGGAAGGGGCGGCACTCTTCGATGCCGGCGATCACACCGCGGCGATCTCCCGGTATCGGCGTGCCACCGAGCTGGCGCCGTCGATGCTGGCACTGCACCTCGTGCTCGCGAACGCACAGCGCATCGCCAACGACACGCGTGGTGCTCGTGCATCGCTGCAGGTCGCGCTCGATGTCGCCGCCCGGCCGACGATTGCAGATGAATTCGAGCTTGGTCGCGCACTGGTTGATGCGGGTGCCGGCGCACACGCGGTTCGGTCGTTCCGCCGCGTCAGCGACGCGCGACCTCGCGACGCGGGCGCCGCCGCCGCGCTCGCCGCCGCATTGCGCGACGCACAACAGCCCGACGCTGCCTGGGCCGAAGTCACGCGCGCACTCACGCTGTCGCCGAACGATCCGGTGGCGCTCCACACCGCGGCGTTGATCCGCCACGACCTTGCAGACTACGCCGCGGCGTTGGCGCTCTGCGAGCAGAGCCTTCGCCTGCGCCCGGATTCGAATGGCACGCGCATGACCCGCGGGTACCTGCGCCAACTGCTCGGTGACGCCCGCGGCGGATGGCGCGACTTCGAGTCCCGGCCGCTGCCACACCCGGGGACCGGTGCGCAAGAGTGGAAGGGCGAGTCGCTCCTCGGCAAATCAATTCTGCTGCTCGGCGAGCAGGGAGTCGGCGACCAGTTCCAGTGCGTGCGCTTCGCGCTGCATCCGTCCATCCGCGCGGCCAGACGCGTCATCATCGGCTGTCAGCCCGATGCGGTCACGCTGCTGCAGGCGGCTGGGTTCGAAGCCGTGTCGCGGCACTCTCCCGTGGTCACGGACTACTTCGTGCCGTTGTTGTCGCTGCCCGATCGACTTGATATCGGCGCCCACTGGCAGGGTGAAACCTCACCGTATCTCGCGCTTCCCGATCTGCATCCGAGCAACCGTGGCGCCGGATTCCATCGGATCGGTGTCGTCTGGAGCGGCAATCCTGCACACCGCAATGATGCCGTGCGGTCCATCCCGGTTTCGCTGGTGGCAACACTGCCGGATGCGCACCCGGATCTGTCGTTCGTGTGCCTGCAGCACGAAACCACCGCTCACGACGCGATGTCACGCCGGTGGGAGCATCCGGAGTCCGGCGACTGGCTGGCAACCGCAAGACAGTTATGCACACTTGACGTGTTGATCACCGTGGATACCGGTATTGCGCACCTTGCTGGCGCGCTCGGCGTTCCGGTGTGGATCCTGCTGCCGCATGTGCCGGACTGGCGATGGGGCGTGAGTGGAAGCAGCAGTGCATGGTACGCTTCTGCACGACTGATCCGACAGGAGTCGCGGGGAGACTGGGCCGAGGTGCTCGTGCGCGTGAGCCAGGCGCTGCGCGACGCGGCGCCTGCGTGAGTGCGCCGGCTGGTGCGCCGTCAGTCGACGTGAATGGGGTGGTGCATTCCGTACCGTGAATCCGCCAGGACCACCTGACGTCCGATACGCCGATCCCTGTCGATGACGATCGGGCTTTGCAGATTCGCGGCCACCGGATGACCGCCCTCGAGTTGCACCACCGCAAGCAGCAGCAGCGACTCCGACGTGGCGGACGCCTCGAGCGCCGCCAGATCAGCGGCGGGGAGCTCCACGTCGAAGCCGGCAACCAGCGTGAATGGATCGGCGAGCAGGAACGTCAGCGACGCATCGTCGATGCTCTGCATCCAGACGAAGTCCGCGCGCTGTGTTTCGACCAGCGCAAACCGATGCATCATCGGAAAACCCGGCAGTCCCGCCGCAAAGCTGATGATCGTCTCGGCACGAATCTCGAGTGCACCGAGCAACAGTGACTCCAGGTGCAACGTGTCCTCGGCCGCCAGGGCGCCGTTCATCGCAGGTAGTCCAGTACGTTGAGGTTGAGCACGCGGTTGGCCGCGCTGAGCGCTGCCTGGTACGCTGATTGTGCCTGCGCGAAGTTCGTCGCGGCGTCTGCCAGGTCGATGTCCTGGATCACCGAGCGACGCGCCCGCGTGTCGAGTGTGGCATTGAGCGTCTGCAGCTTGATCGTCTCGTACTGGTTCACCTTGGCCCCGGTCTCACCGAGCAGCACACCGATCTCATCGCTCGCGGCCCCGATTGCGGGCATGGCGGCCTTGATGCCCGGTTCATCATTCGCTCCGAGCGCCGTCGACAGATCCTGCAAGGCGGTGAGCAGCTTGCTGTCGACGAATATCTCGTGCGCGTTGTGATTCGGTGCCGAGATGAAGCCCTGGGAGATTTCGAACTGCGGATTCGTCAGCGGCGCCGCGTTGGTGACGAATGGAGGCACGGACGTCGGCGTATTTGCCAGCGGCGCCTCGAGCACACGCGAGGCGCCGAAGAGGTACCCGCTGTTGAATCGGGTATTGCCAAGTCCGATCGCCGAAACGATCAGCTGGTCCACCTCCGCCTTTGCGATCATGCGGGTCGAGGCATCGGCGGTCGAACCGCTCTGCTGTGACGCCAGTTCACGCGCGCGCTCCGTGATCAGCTGCAGGTTGTTGAGGACGCGATCCTCCTCCGCAGCCCTCGCCAGTGCGAGATCACCGTTCCGGTTCATCTGCGCGTATGTCGCGATCGCGCTGTCGGCGCGCATGACGTCGGCCGCGCCGGCGGGATCCTCGGATCCCTTGTGAAAGCGCTTGCCGGTCGCCGCCTGGTCCTGGGCCTTCACCAGCCGCTGCAGATTGCCCTGGATGTACTCCAGTTGTGAGCGTTGTGCCTGTGAGGTCGTGACCCGCATCTCGTCCGTCCCGATGCATGAGGAAAATCCAATCCGAACAACGGTGGAACCGTGCCTTGCACCGGTCAGCCGCCGTTCTACTCTTGTGAGGTATCGGACGGAACGATTTGCCGCTTGAGCTCGCACGCAAGGCTGCGGCGTAGTTCACCCGGCCGTCGTTTGGCTCGAAACACCTGTTTCTCCCTCGCAGCTCCCCCTGCATGGCCACGATCCTGTATGTCGATGATGAACCCAGTGTCGGCCTGATCCTCGAGGACACGCTCGAGCAGGCTGGACACGTGCCGATCGGGGCCCGGAACGTGCCCGAAGCGTTGCAGATCCTGGCTCGGGGCGACGTCGATCTGGTGATTTCGGATTACCGGATGCCCGGGCTGTCGGGGCTGGAGTTCCTCTCGCTGCTCCGTCGCGAGGGGTATGACGTGCCCCTGATCATGCTCACCGGGTACGCGTCGATTGAGCACGCGGTGGCGAGCATCAAGGCCGGCGCGGTGGACTACATCACGAAGCCGGTGCGGCCTGCCCAGCTCGAGCTGGCGGTGGAACAGGCGCTGGAACTCGTCCGACTGCGGCGCGAGAACGACGCGCTGCGCCGTGAGGTGATGGAGTTCCGGAATGAACGGCAGATCATCGGCGACTCACAGGTCATGCGCCGACTGATGCAGACGGTGGCAATGGCCGCGCCCACGCGAGCGACGGTGCTGCTGCAGGGCGAGTCCGGGACAGGCAAGGAGTTGCTGGCGCGCGCACTGCATGATCAGAGCGATCGTCGCGACAAGCCGTTCATCCAGCTCAATTGTGCTGCGCTGCCTGAAGGGCTGATCGAGAGCGCGTTGTTCGGGCATGAGAAAGGAGCGTTCACCGGCGCGCTCAAGCGCGTCGAGGGCGCCTTTGAACGCGCGCACCGTGGCACGCTCCTGCTGGATGAAGTCAGCGAGATGCGACTCGATCTGCAGGCCAAGTTGTTGCGCGTGTTGCAGGAGCAGGAATTCGAGCGTGTTGGCGGCACCAGCCCGATCCGCGTCGACGTGCGCATCATCGCGACCACGAATCGCAAGCTGCAGGCTGATGCGGCAAACGGCACGTTCCGCCAGGATCTCTACTATCGCCTGAGCACCATCCCGATCTTGATTGCCCCGCTGCGCGAACGGCCGGAGGACATCCCGCTGCTGGCGTACCGGTTCGTGATGCGCACGGCCGCCGACGTCAAGAAGGACGTGAAGGGAATCACGCCCGAGGCGATCGAGATGCTGCAGCGCTATCCGTGGCCGGGCAACGTGCGCGAGTTGCAGCACGCGGTGGAGCGGGCGGTGATTCTATCCAACGAGACGATGCTCTCGCCAGCCGCCTTCGATGCAGTGCGATATGGGCTCGACGTGGCAAGCAGCGTGATGTCTCCAACACCGCGGGTGGGTGTGGCGGTGCGCAGCGTCGCGGCCGGGTCCCCGCCCGCCTCGGGCTCAGGTGACGGCGTGTGGCTTGGGACGCTGAATGTGAACGAGGCCGAGACAACGCTGATCCAGCGGGCACTCGAGGCGTCCGGAAACAACCGCACGCGGGCGGCGGAGCTGCTTGGCATCAGCGTGCGAACGTTGCGCAACAAGCTGAACGGCCCGGGTCGCACGGGTGAGCAGGACGCGGTGGAAGCCGAGGGCGAGGGGTAGCTCGCTGCCGCTAGACCGGTGTGCGCCCCTTCGCCACCGGTCGCCGTGTTGCACGTCGCTTCGTCGGCGCTGGTGCGCGCCGCAGCGTCGGTGGTCGTGTTCGCGCGGAGGCGGAATCCACCACTGTGCAATTCAGTGGGACAGGCTCAGTGCTTCCCCTCCTGACGACCGCCGCGGGACCGCGACACACGACGTCTTCCGGGCGCACCTGACGCATTGGCACGGCACCCTTGCGCGGCGCGGGCTTCACGCCGAGGGCAGCGTACAGTGAATCCGGCACATACATCACGCCGCCTTTCAGCACGAGTTCGGCCCGACGCAGGTCGCGCATGCGCTGTGACGGATCGCCGTCCACGAGCATGAGATCGGCCAGCTTGCCCGGCTCGATGCTGCCCCAGCGCGCGTCGTGCTTCATCACGCGGGCTGCGCCAAGCGTGGCGATGTAGAGGATGTCGAGATTCGGAATGCCTGCTTCCGAATAGAGCTCCAGTTCACGATGCAGCGAGAAACCCGCCATCGCATCGGTCCCGGCAACGATGCGCACACCCGCGTCGTGCAGCCGCTTCACCATTCGTTCCATCGCGATGAAGCTCGCCTTGTGCAACGGTTCCAGTGCGGTGGACACGGGCAGGCCACCCGCGAGCAATCCGCGGCGCGCCACGGGCGGCATGCGCGTCGCCACCGGCAGCGAGGCCTGATCCAGCGTGCCGGCCCTCGATGTGAAGAGTTCCTCGAACACGTTCAGCGTGGGATCGACGACGATGTCGCGCTCCTTGAGCAGCGAGATGAACCGCTGCATCGCCTCACTCCGCAAATCCACCGATGCCGCGCGACGGGCCACCGTGGTGAAACGCTCCGGCGTGCGCGTGTCCACCGCCGAGTCGGTGAGAAAGTTGAGGAACAGGAAGTTGGCGTGTTGCAGTTCGTCAGCGCCTGCACGCACCATCTGTTCTGCCGTCATGCCGTACGGCACGTGCCCGCTCACGCGCAGACCACGCTGGTGTGCCGTGCGCACGATCGTCTGAAACAGCGCCGGGTCGAGCGACGAATACACCTTGATCTGCTCGTACCCTCGATCGGCGTACGCCTCGACGGCCGCGCGTGCGCCGTCCCGCGTCGACACGAGCACCTTGGTTGGTCCGGCGAACGGTCCCGGCCCGTCCATGAACCCTGCTTTCAGCACACGAGGTCCGAGCAGTGCGCCAGCGTCAAATCGCTTCACGCGCGCTCCCAGTTCGTCAGTGTCATTTGCCAGGTCGCGCACCGTGGTCACGCCGCCCGCGAGGTGCAGGATGCCATCGTCATCCTGCACGTGCACATGCATGTCCCACAGCCCTGGCAGCAGCGCGCGATTGCCCGCATCGATGATCTCGACATCGGCAGGCAGCGGAACGTTTCCGTCGTTGCCGACGGCCGCGATGGTGTCACCAATCACGATCACCGTCTGCGACGGTTTCATCCGTCGTGCACTGGCGTCGAACAGATTGGCGTGGACGATTGCAATTGGCTTCCTCGGTCGGCGCGCGAGCCGCTGCGCCAGGACGGAGTCGCGAACGCGGCTGATGTCGACCTGCGCCTCCACCAGATCACTCGCAACCGACTCGAAGCCGCGCCGGATCACCATCTGCCAGCTGTTGCCACTGGCAAACAGCCGACCCTGATCGTCCAGCCAGACGGTCTCGGGTGTGAGCCCCAGTCCTGAGATCAGCGCTCGTGTGACGCGCATCGATCGCGCACCGGCCGCGAACGTTCGCACTTCGCTGGTGCCGATCGTCGCGGTGCCTTCAGGGAGCAGCGCCACGCTGCGCGACGTCGCACGCTGCAGCGCGCGCCAGCACGGCGATATCGCTCGGAATCGTCTCGATGGGGAGATAGAACGCAGTACCCGGCGCCGTCCGGCCAGCGGCGGATTCGTTTCTCCAGGTCAGCAGCGCGCCCGTCGTCTCGACCGTCTCGCGCACCGGCAGCCGCAGGTAGTTCGAGCCGCCCAGCCGCATGCCGCTCGGCAGGCCATTCCTGTCCAGGCGGAGTGTCTGCTTCAGGTCCGGCCCGCGTCCCCGATCGTTGAAGCGGTAGCTGGTGGTGATTGTCCCACCCGTGTCTGGCCACTGCCGGAGCCTCCCCGCCGAGCGACCCGCCATCAGCACCGTGTACTCAGCAGTGTCGCCGGTGAATGGCGCGGCGAGTTGCGAGGTGTCACTGGCCCGCGCGGAAGGCAAGGCTCCGGGCACGGCTTCAACCCGCGCGACACCTGCCGCCGCCGTGTCCGTCCCGCCTTTGGACCGACAACCGCACAGCAGCCCCACACTCAGCGCGATGGCACTGGCTGCGCGGCACCGGAGAACCGGTGGCATGATGCGATCCGGAAGCAGAGGCACGATGGGAGGATGTCAGGACGCAGCGCCCCGCCCGGCAGCGGGCTGGGATGCAACGCCTGCAATCTGTAGCAGCTTTCGGGCCGACGGGACCGCAATGGTCCCGGGCGATCACATTCAGACGAAGGCGCCGTGTCCCGTGAGTGCCCGGCCGACGATCAGCGAGTTGATCTCGTTCGAACCTTCGTAGGAGTAGATCGCTTCCGCGTCGGCGAAGAACCGGGCCACGGAATGGTCGAGCAGGATCCCGTTGCCGCCCATCGACTCCCGCGCGAGCGCGACCACTTCCCGGCACTGCGCCGCGCAGAACTGCTTGGCCAGTGCGGAATGATGCTCCTCGCACTGCCCGGCGTTCTGGAGGCGGCTGACCTGCAGCGCGAACGCCTGCATGGACGACAGCTTGCCGACCATCTTGGCGAGCATCGCCTGAATGAGCTGGAACGAGCCGAGGGGACGGCCGAACTGCGTCCGCCGCTGTGCGTAGGCGAGGGCGCGCTCGTAGGCTCCAGCCGCGCAGCCGACCGCGATCCACGCGACGCCGACCCGTGTCATGCCAAGGACGCGCGCGACATCCTTGAATCCGTTCGCGCGTTGCAGCCTGTTGCGCTCGCTGACGCGCACATGATCGAGCGTGATGTGCCCGTTCTGCAGAGTCCGCTGAGCGATCTTTCCTTCCATCTTCCTGACCGAGTAGCCAGCACTCGACGTCTCGACGATGAAGCCCTTGACCTGCTGGTCAGCTACGTCGCGCGCCCAGACGACTACGAAGTCACCGAAGGTAGAGTTACCGATCCAGCGCTTCTCACCGTCGATCACCCAAGCGTCACCATCGCGACGGCATGTTGTCGTTATGCCGCCAGCGACACCGGAACCTACGTCTGGCTCGGTCAAGCCAAACGCTCCCAGAACCTCCCACTTCCGCATCCGAGGCAACCACTCCGCCTGCTGCTCCGGCGAGCCGCAGAGCAGGATTGACCCAAAGGCCAGTCCACCGTGCACGCCAAGAAACGTGGCGAAGGAGCAATCCACCCGCGCCAGCTCCATCGTCAGGATTCCCTCCGCCACGGAATCATGGCGAACTGTTCCATCCGCTGCCGTCGGGTAGATCGAGCCCAGCAAATCGAGCGCGGCGAATTCGGGAATGAGGTGATACGGGAACTCGGCCCGCTCCCAGTAGTCATTCGCGACCGGATCCACCTCGCGCTCCATGAACTCCCGCGCACGCGCACGAGCAGACTCGAGTTCGGGAGGCAGATCGCGCAGGAGACGCAGGAAGTCGACGTCGATCTCTGGAGCGGGCGGCGCCGACACCTTGGCCTTCGCCAGTGACCGGCGTGCCCGCGCGATCGCGGGACCATCCATCTGAAGCAGGTTCTCGATCGCGCCGATCAGCTCGGGGCGGCCGTGCAGCTTCGTTACCAGATCTGCAATTCTCGGATCCACCGACGCGGCAGGCACCGCCTGCGTCAGAACTTCAGTCGCCATATCTGCATTCCCGCGCTGTTCGCGCAGGTCTCGCTCGCAAGAAGAAAAATCGTTACCGGAGGCGCGACGCGCTGCAACGCAGAGGACTCCCCGTCATCCGCGTCGTCACACAGCGTCGAAGCTACCGAGTTAAGGCCATGACGGTACAACCGCCGAGTTGCAGAGTCGTTCCAGGCGCTCGCACGCTCCGTCCGGCAACTCTCGCCACGCCGCACTCGGCACAAGTTGCCGCGAACAGGGTCGGCGGAATGCGCTACGTGCACCGCTGCACTCCCGCCATGAGTCGGTGAGTTCGCCACAAACAGTTCATGCACAACGTTTTACACGGTTGAGTCCGACAGAGAGCCCGCTCCTGCCGCGTTTGGCATCGGCCGTGCTTTTCCATGCTCCCGTCGCGTGCTCTCTCACCCCGTTCCCTCCCATGGCGCTCTTCAACTTCATCAATCGGGTCTCCGCCGCTGGATCGCTTCGCGAGGCGCTCGACCAGAGTGCGGTGCGGCATCGCCAGATCGCCGATCGCGTGGCAAACGCCACGATGGTCAACAAGGATGGCTTCGCGCTGCCCCCCGGAAGCACCGCCGCCGCCGCCGTCTCCGGCGAACGCGGACCTGTTGACGCCGAGCAGGAGATGGCCGCGCTCGCCAACGAGCAGCTCTACTTCGAGACCGCGGCCACTCGTTTGAAGGGCACGTACGACTCGATTCGCCGCGCCCTCCAGGATCGCTGATCGATGCCGAAGATTCCGGGACTGCTCCCCTTCCTTGGCGGACCAGCCATCCGTCCGATGTTTCGCGCGCTCGGTATCGCTGCCAGCGGCATGTCGGCGCAACGCACACGCATCGAAGTGGCCGCGGGCAACCTCGCCAACGCGGACGTGACACGTGCCGCGGATGGCAAGGCGTACAACCGCCGTGTGGTGCAGCTCAGCACCGCCACGAGTGACGAGCGCGAGGGAAGTTTCCGCTTTCCGAATCAACTGCCGTTCAGCGTCGCGCCCTTCGGTACGCGGCAGTTCGATGTGCCGGCAGCGATCGCCGGCGCACTCATCGCACCGCCTCTCGACGATCCGAGCTTCGGCGTCACCGTCACCGCCATCCAGGAAGACACGACACCCGGTGCGCGAGTGCACATGCCCGGCCATCCCGACGCTGACGCCGATGGGTACGTGACGCTCTCGAACGTGAGCCGCACGAACGAATTGGTTGACCTGCTCGATGCACGTCGCGTGTTCGAGGCCAACGCGACGGTGTTTCAGTCGGCGAAACAGATCCTCCGCAAATCACTGGACCTCTGATCATGGCACTCTCTCCGCTCACCGCGCAGCTGCCTGGTCAGGCTGGTGCACTGCCCGATCTCTTTCGCCGCGCCGACACCGCGCTGGCGCGCACTGGTGATCCCGGCGTCAGCGCCGACGCGCCCAGCGCCCGCAGCGATGCGGGGCGCGACGACCCGCGCGCCCCCGGTGCCGGCACCTCCGATGACACCACCCGGCTGCTGGCGCGCCACGCCGCGCTCGGGCCGCTGACGTATGGACGGCGCATGGTGCCGTTCACTGCACCTGCGCCTGTGCCGGTCGGCATGCGCGGTGCCCATCTCGACGTTCGAGGCTGACACACATGACGATCGATCGTTTCGGCGCCTTCGCACAACGCGTGGCGGACTTCGGGCTCCCCGGTGAAGGTGGGCGCACGGTTCCCGTACTGCCCGAGCCAGGGCCCGGTGGTGGCTTCGGCGACGTGCTCACGCGCGCGGTGAACGAAGTCAGCGCCGCGCAGGATCTCAGCGGCGAAACCACCCGACGCTTCCTCAACGGAGAACAGGTCGAGCTCCATCAGGTCATGGCTGCCTCGACCGAAGCCGGGCTTGCGCTCGACACGCTGATAGAGCTGCGCAACAAGGTCGTTGACGCCTATCGGACTGTCATGTCCATGCAGAGCTGATCGCGATGGCATCCGCGATCGAGCAACTGCTGGAACGGATCGGCGGTCCACGCCGGGTGGCGATCGTGGGTGTCGGTGTCGTCGCCCTGGTTGCCATACTCGGTGTATCACGTTGGGCAACGCGCCCCGAGCTCGTACCGGCGTACAGCGGCATTCCACTCGAGAACGTCGGCAAGATGACCGACGCGCTGGACGCCGCCGGTGTGACGTACGAGCTGCAGCGCGGTGGCACTGACCTCATGGTCGCCACCACCGACCTCGCACGTGCGCGCGTCGTGCTTGCCTCGGCGGGCCTTCCCGCGCAGGGACGGCCCGGCATGGAGCTCTTCGATCAGCCCAGCTGGGGCATGACCGACTTCGCGCAGAAGATCAACTACCGACGCGCGCTCGAGGGCGAACTCGAACGCACCATCAGCACGATGAAGGGCATCGAGCGCGCCCAGGTGCATCTCGCGATCCGCGAAACACAGGCCTTCCGCCGCGCCGGTGACGCGCCCGCCGAGGCGAGCGTGGTGGTGAAACTGCGGAACGGACAGCGGCCGGAAACCGATGTCGTGCGCGGCATCTCGCAGCTCGTCGCCAGCAGCATCGACAATCTCGACGCACAGCGTGTTGCCGTGCTCGATGACGGGGGACGGCTCCTGTCGCGAATGCTCGATGCCAGCGACCCGACGTCGCTCAGCAGCGCGCAGCTCGAGCAGCAGCGCGCCGTCGAGGACCACCTGGCCAGCAAGGCGGGCGCGCTCGTGAACCAGATCGTCGGCAATGGCAACGCCACCGTCAGCGTCGCGGCCGACCTGAGTTTCGATCAGGTGGAGCGCATGTCGCAGACCGTCGATCCGGAAAAGCAGGCGCTCAGCACCGAACAGAAGGCCGAGATCGTCCCGGGCACGGAAGGCGGCGCCGGCTCCACCAACGTCGCGAGCAGCTACGACAACTCGCGCACCGTTGAAACGATCAAGTCGGCCACCGGCGTCGTGAAGCGACTGACGGTCTCCGTCCTCGTGAAGGACCGCGTTGACGCGAAGGGTGTCAGCACCACCCGCCCACAACCCGAACTCGACCAGATCGCGGCGCTGGTGCGCAACGCCGTCGGCTTTGATTCCACACGCGGCGACCTCGTGAAGGTCGTCAGCACCGCCTTCGAGGGAATCACCGCAATTCCGCCCGAGACGACCGGCGAGAAGGCGATGCGCACACTCCAGCAGGTGCAACGTCCTGCACTCGGTGTGCTCGGACTCGTGCTCGCGCTCGTCTTCGGCATGATGATGATGAAGACGCTGAAAGCGCAGTCAGCCGATGCGCGTGCGATGGTCATTGCATCCAGCCGTGCGCAGCAGATCAGCGCGTCCGAGGCTGCCATGGGACAATTGCCTGAGACCACCGATGACGCCTCCGAGCCCGACGTGGTCATCAAGGCGCTGAAGATGCCGCCGAATCCGCTCAAGGACCGGGTTGTTGCCACCGCCGAGGCCTATCCCGATGTCTCGGCCAAGATCCTCAGAAACTGGATGCGCAGTGCCTAGCCACAACGGTACTCAACGCACGACCTCATTCGAGTCGCTCAACGGCCGCCAGAAGGCCGCGCTGGTGTGTCTGGCGCTCGGTACAGATGCTGCCGCGAAGGTCACGCAGCGGTTGACCTCTGACGAGGTGGACACGCTGGCTTTCGAGATCGCCCGCATGGACGACGTCGGAGGTGACGTCGTTGATGAGGTGCTGGAGGAATGGATCGAGTCCGCAATCGGCATCGGTTCGCTCTCCAATGGTGGCGTCGACTACGCCAAGGAAGTCCTCGAGAAGGCCTTCGGCGCGGGAAAGGCATCGGGCATCCTTCGCCGAATTCAGGGGCAGCTCGCGGATACCGCCGGCCTGACCCGGCTGCGTCGCGCTGATCCGCAGCAGCTTGGCAACACGCTGCGCAACGAACACCCGCAGACGATCGCACTGGTTCTCGCACACCTCGGTGCACAGCAGACGGCGAACATCCTGAAGGAGATCCCCTCCGCCAAGGGTGGTGAAGTGGTGTATCGCATGGCTGGGATGGAGAAGGTGCAGCCCGAAATGCTCATGCTGATCGAGAAGCACATCGGTTCGGACACGTCGTCGATGATGGCGGAAGGCACGGCGTTCGGTGGTCCGAAGTCGGTCGCGGAGGCGATGAACTTCATCGCCGGCACGCTCGAGAAGGAGCTGCTGCAAGGGGTCGAGGACCGCGATCCGGAACTGGCCGAGGTGATCAAGAACCTGATGTTCGTCTTCGAGGACCTGAGCAGTCTCGACGACAAGGCGATTCAGCGTGTCCTCCGCGAAGTGGAGGCGAAGAGTCTGGCGCTCGCGCTGAAGGCCGCCAGTCCGGAGCTCAAGGCGAAGATCCTCGGGTGCATGTCGCAGCGTGCGGTGGCGGCGCTCCAGGAAGAGATGGAGATGATGGGCCCGGCGCGAATGAAGGACGTGGAAGCGGCGCAGACGGCGTTTGTCGCGCAGGTCCGCCGCCTGGAAGAGATGGGCGAGATCGTCATCGGTGGGAAGGGTGGGGACGATGTCCTCATTTGAACCGCTGTTCCGTGGCGCGAGGCGTACGCGGCTCACGCCGCGCGCCACGCCGGCGATCACCTCGGTCGGTGCGTGGATTCCCGCGCATGTGCCGTCGGCGATCGAGGCACGGCCGTCACTCTTCGACGAGGAGCTGGAAGACATCCGCGACTCGATCGCTGCGGCCGAGCAGGCAGCAATCGCCAAGGCAGCGGCAGAGGCGCGACAGCGCGAACTGGATGCAGCGTACCTCCGCGGCGTCGCCGATGGACGCGAGCAGGGCGAGCGTGCCGAAGGCGCCCGCCTTCGCGGTGCGATCCTCGCCAGCGAGACCGCGCTCGACGACATGCGTGCCGGCGAGGTGCGTTGGCTTGCGAATCTGGAGGAGAACATTGCCGCGATCGCCATCGGCGTCGCGCAGCAGATCGTCGCGCGTGACGTGGCGACGTCGCCCGCCATCGTGCATACGCTGGTCACGCGCGCCATTGAGGAATTCGGGCTCGAACAGCCACTCAGCATCCGCGTCAACCCCGCCGATCTGGAGTTGCTGCAGGGCAACCATGAGGGGGAGGACAATCAGTTCACGGTGGCCACGGGCAACCGCGAAGTACGATGGATGAGTGACGCGCGGATCGAGCCGGGCGGATGCGTCGTGGAAGGCCGCGAACGCATCGTCGATGGGCGTGTCGACACGGCGCTGGAGCGCCTCTACCGCCGGCTGACGCACACCAATGCCTGACACACTCGTGGCGCGCGAACTCTCGCGACGTATTGCCGACATGCCGCGCCTGCAGCACTTCGGGCGCGTGGCGCGGATCGTCGGACTGGCGATCGAGGTCAGCGGTCTCGAAATGGGTCTCGGCGAGCTCGCGCGCATCTCGAACACCAACGACTCGCGCTCCGTGCTCGCGGAGGTCGTCGGCTTCCATCAGTCGGGATGCCTGCTGATGCCCCTCGGCGAACTCGATGGCATTGCACCTGGCGCCTCCGTCGTGGCGCTCGGGCGTTCCTTCGGCGTCGACGTGGGACCGGGACTCCTCGGCCGCGTTCTCAATGGCCTCGGTCACCCGATCGACGACAAGGGCAAGCTCGATGTCGAGGAACGTGCACCGCTGCAGGCGGAACCTCCGAATCCGCTGCACCGCGAGGTGATCGGGAGCACACTGGAGACTGGCGTTCGCGCCATCGACGGCCTGCTGACCATCGGGCAGGGTCAGCGCATCGGCATCTTCTCCGGGAGCGGCGTCGGCAAGAGTACGCTGCTCGGGATGGTCGCGAGGCAGGCAAAGGCGGACGTGAATGTGATCGCCCTGCTCGGTGAGCGCGGTCGCGAAGTCCGCGAGTTCATCGAGCACTCGCTCGGCGAGGAAGGATTGAAGCGCAGCGTCGTCATCGTGGCCACCGGCGACCAGGCTGCGCTGGTGCGCGCCAGGGGCGCGCTGGTTGCCACCGCCATCGCCGAATACTTCCGCGATCAGGGCAAGCAGGTGTTGCTGATGGTGGACTCCGTCACACGCGTTGCCATGGCATGGCGCGAGATCGGTCTTGCGGTGGGCGAGCCGCCAACGACAAAGGGGTACCCGCCTTCCGTGTTCGCGGCGTTGCCACGCTTGCTCGAGCGCGCCGGCAATGCCCGCGTTGGCGGCATCACGGGCGTCTACACGGTCCTCGTGGACGGCGACGATTTCAACGAACCGATCGCTGACGCAGCCCGCTCGATCCTCGACGGACACATCGTGCTGACAAGGAAGCTGGCCAGCGCCGGACATTTCCCCGCCATCGACGTGCTCGAGTCGAAGAGCCGCGTCCGTGACCTGCTCATCACCGACGCACACCGTCACGCGGCGAACCTCCTCCTGCAGTTGGACGCTGCCTGGCGCGAGAAGGAGGACCTGATCCTCGTCGGCGCCTATCAGAAGGGCAGCGACCCGCAGGTGGATGCGGCCATCGCGCTGCGCGACTCGCTGTTGACGTTCCTGCGGCAACCACCCAGCGAAAGCACACCACTCGATGCCAGCGTCGCACAGCTTCGCCAGCTGCAGACGCGATTTGATCACATGATGCAACTGCGGACGGCCGCGTGAGTGACCGCTTCAAGTTTCGTCTGCAGCGTGTCCTGGACCTCCGCGAGAAGGCTCAGCGTGCACGCGCCGTGGCGCTCGCCAACGCCGAGGCACAGGCGCAGGAGGCGAGAAACACCCGGGACGCACTCTCGGCAGCACGGAGTGCCGGTCGCGACTCGATCGCCACAGCCACGACGGTCGGTGCCACCGTGGGTTCGCTGCAGCAGATGAACTTCCTCCTCGGGGCCATGGACACGCAGCTGGACATCGCCGACAGCGGAATAATCACTGCCGAGAGTCTCGTGCGCCGCGCGCAGGACGAACTGCGCACCGCATTCCAGGCGCGACATGCCCTGCAGACACTGCGCGTCAGGAAGGAAGATGCGCACCGGGCGGCGGCGCTGGGTGCCGACCGCGCGCTGATGGATGAAATCGCACTGACGCGATTCCACAATTCCGAGACTTCTTCCACTGATCCGGAGCGTTCCACAAATGGGTAAGCTCATCGTGCCACTCGCCATCGGCCTGCTCATGGGTGTGATGGGTGGCGGTTTCTTCGCCGTCTTTCAGGCAGGTGGCGCGCACGCAACGGCGATTGCGTACGCGAAGAAGAACGGGATCAAGCCTGCCGGCGACTCGACACACGCCGCGGGCGACTCGACCTCGGCTGATACCGAAGCGCATGCTGGCACCGCTGATGCGGAACATGCTGCAGCGGCCAAGCCGGTCGCTCCGGACACATCTACCGCGGCACCACATGGAACCGAGCCCGCCGCGCACGCGCCCGCGCCAACTGGTGACGCGGCTGCCGCCGCGCACGCGGCGGCGACGCCGGCAGCTGCTGCACCTGGCACTGGCGCCGCACGCGCCCCCACCGAGGACACGGTGGCGGCGGAAGCGCACCAGCGGCGCCTCGTGAAGATCTTCACCAGCATGAGTCCCAAGGACGCCGCACGAGTGTTGGCGCAGATGACGGACAACGATGTCAGTGTGATCCTCAACCGGCTTGGTGACCGTCAGGCGGCGGCCATCCTGACCACGCTGCCGGCGCAGCGCGCTGCGGTGCTGACGCAGATGCAGCCACGCCGCATCGGAGCTACGCCGTGAGCACCCTGCTGCCCGTACAACCCGCGCCACCGCAACGCCGCAGCGAAACAGTCACGCCCGCGCAGGCTGAGCCTCGGGCCGACGCCGGACACGGCGCGTTTGCCGATTCGCTTGCCACTGCACGCTCCGGCACGAACCGCACAGCACAGGATGAGAGAAGCGAGCCGGCGGAAACCCGCACGCAGCGCGCCGCGATTGAACAACGGGCACAGGTGCAGGCGTTGATGCTGAACGGCGCGATGCGCTTCGCTGTCGCCCGGGGCGACGAACAGGCACCGCCGTCATTGATGCCGGTCATTTCCTCTCTCCCCGCCGCAGCACCATCGGCAGCGGCATCCGATGAAGATGAAATCCCCAGGACCCTCGCGACGCTCGTTCCGATCGCGTCACCACCCAAGGCTTTGGTACCCGCCGACGAGGTGCTGCCGGATGATGCCAGTGCAGCCTCCCTTCCGGAGGTGCCAGCCACCGAGCCCGATGCCGAAACATCCGCGAGGGCGGCTGCAGCGGCACTCGCCGCCATGCTGCTCGTGGCGTCGCTGCCGGATCTTGCGCCACGCGTTCCGTCGACCGACGTGCCGAACGACGATGTCGTCACCGACGACGTGAACGTCGATCAGCGCGTTGGTGTTCGCGAGGCATCAGCGGGGCGCGGCAGTGCGGGAATCGTTCCGCGTCTCGCCACGGATGACACTCGCGGCTCCACGCTGGTTGAAGACCACTTCGATGCGCCCGCATCGCAGTCCGGTGCCATGATGCGCGATGCGGCGATGCCATCCGTCTCGGACGGCCGGTCGACATCGCCGAACGAAGCAGCGCCGATCACGCGCGAGTCCACCATGAACCCGGCCAACGCGACGCCCAGAATCAACGCGACGACCACAGTCAACGCGACGGCAACAGTCAATGCAACGACCATGGTGAACGCCGCGACCGTTTCGGAACCAACGCAGATGGCTGGCACCGATGCGAGAGTTTGGCGCGATGGCACCAGCGAGGTTGCGGAGCATGCAGGCCTCACACGGGCACCCGCCGAGTCGCGTGAGAGCACTGCGGCGCCGAGTGTCCCGGTCCGTGGCCGCGGTGACGTCACGCGCGTCGAGACCGATGTGGCGGCACTTTCGCCGGAGTTCCGCGAACGTCTCGCCAAGGTCATCGAGCGGATGCGAAGTGAATACGGCCATGCGGTGACGGTCGTCGAGACGGCCCGCACGCAGGAGCGCCAGGATGCGCTCTACGCGCAGGGCCGCACCACAGCGGGTCCGGTGGTCACGTGGACACGCAATTCGCGTCACACGAAGGGCCTCGCCGCTGATCTGATGGTCGATGGCGCGTGGCAGAATCCTGTCGGATACGCACATCTCGCCACCGTGGCGAAACAGGAAGGGTTGCGGACACTCGGTGCGCGTGATCCCGGCCATGTCGAGTTGCCGGGACAGGGTGCAGTGTCGAGCGAAACGCTGGGCGCGCTGCTTGGCGATCTGGAGGGCGAAGCGGGCGACGCGGCGCGGCAGGTACATGCCGAGCTGCGCACGCGCAGTGATGCCGCCGCCCGTGCTTCCACGATGGCAGAGGTGGCCAACGTGGCGCAGGTGGCGCGAGTGGCAACCGTCGCCCAGGTCGCACACGTTGCGTCGGTTGCACGCCCGGGAAGCGGTCCCCGTGAGGCGTCCGGCGGCGGCGAGACCGCACCTGCACAGAGCCCGTCACCCCTCGCGCTGTCAATTCCCTCGCCGAATGCCGCAGCCAGCGATGCAGGCGGCGCTCCGCGGCTCGTCACGCCGACGGCGGCCGTGAACATGGCAGACCGGATCAGTCACCTGATGGATCTGCAGGCCACGCAAAGCGCACGACCGCTCAACAGCGTGCTGCTCCGGATGGACAACGTGAACGGTATGGAAGATCAGATCCGTATCGACACGCGCGGCACAATGGTCGATGCCCGGCTGGGGCTCGCGAACGCGCAACAAGCGGCCGCCGCAACGGATCGACTCGGCGAGCTGCGCGCCGCGCTCGAGCGGCGAGGGCTGTCCGCGGATGGCGTGCAGGTACAGGCGGCATCGGCAGTTCGTGCGACCGATACGGCCACCTTCTCGCGCGCCGCTGCCCCCTCGCTTGAACTCGCGGCACTGCGAGCTGCCGCCGAAAGCCAGGCGCACGGTGGCACGCGCGATCAGGGCGGTCGCGACCAGCAACAGCGTGAGGCCTTCGCACGTGACCAGGCCCGCAACACCCCGCGGTCGTCATCCGACGACGCGCGTCACCGCTCGCGACGCGAGCAGCCGGAGGAACGTCGATGAATACCGTCACGTCGCCCATTGCCGTCGGACCTGCCGCGAGGGAACCAGGCACACCTGGCGCCACAGCGGTCCGAAAGCCCCAGGGCGCACTGGGAAAGGATGACTTTCTCAAACTGCTCGTGGCCCAGTTGAGGAACCAGGATCCACAGAGCCCGATGAACCCGGACCAGATGGCGGCGCAGCTCGCACAATTCACCAGTGTCGAGCAGCTCACCAACATCAACAAGTCGCTCGAAGCACAGGCGACGGCGCAATCCTCGCTGTTGAACGAAGTGGCGGCCGGAACCGCCGCTGGCAACATCGGTCGCATCGTCACCGCCAACAGCGACCTCGTCGAGATCGATGGCAGCGGCAAGGAAACGCTCGTCATCACCGGAGCCGGCGGCCCTGCCCAGCTCAACGTGTTCGACGCGCGCTCCGGCAAGCAGATCGCGACGTACGGCATGGGATCGCTGAGGAAAGGCACCAGTGACGTTGTCATCGGTGGCGCGCTCGAGGATCTCGCGCCCGGAGTGTACCGCGTCACCGTGACGCCACTGGATCCGAAGGCCCCGAACAACTGGACGACCGCCGTGCGCGGTCGCGTCACCGGCCTCGAAACCGGCAGCACCGGACTGCTCTACGCGCTCGGCAACCTGAGGATTCCCCTCTCCGCCATCACCGAGATCACGACCCGTTGACCGATGCGGCGCAGGGCGCCGACTGACACACGCAATTCGCGGTTCGGCGCACGCACCGGACCATCCCTGTCGCAGGCCCAGTTCCACTCTCTCCCAACCACACCATGCTTCGATCGCTCTTCGCTGGCGTCTCTGGTCTCCGCAATCACCAGTTCCGGATGGACGTCATCGGCAACAACATCGCGAACGTCAACACCGTCAGCTTCAAGAGCGGTCGTGTTGCGTTCAAGGAAGGGTTTGCGCAGTTGCTGCAGGGTGCCAGCCGTCCGCCCGGTGACCAGGGCGGCGTGAACCCGGTCCAGGTCGGACTCGGGTCGCAGATCGCATCGGTGGACCAGCTCTTCACGCAGGGCAACGTCGAAACGACCGGCGTCACGACCGACCTCGCATTGCAGGGCGATGCGTTCTTCGTTGTCCGCAAGGGCACCGAGACGTACTACACGCGCTCCGGCAACTTCCAGCTCGATGCGGAAGGACGCATGGTCTCGCCGACGAACGGCTTCATCGTGCAGGGCCGCATGGCGCTTGATGGAGTGCTCAACGACGCCATCACGGACATCACGCTTCCCTTCGGCCAGAAGGTGGCGGCACGGGCGACGGCGAAGGTCACGGTGGCCGGCAACCTCAATTCATCCGCCGGAGTCTTCAACGCGGCCGACCCCGACGGCGTCGGACCACTGACGGGCGGATTCGGACCCGACACGCGCGCGGTCTCGGCCAATTTCGGCACCTTCACCAACGGCACCATCGGCATGTTCGATGCCCTTGGCAACAAGGTCGATGTGAAGATGTGGATGTGGAAGACGGCGAGCAATCAGTGGGACTGGCAGATCGACGAGAGCTCGCTCTCGGCCGGGTACACACTCGGAACAGGGACGCCCGGTGCCGATCTGGGTGGCGGCGTGAAGGTCAACGGGCGGTTCAATTTCGATCCCTCATCGGCACTCCTGACGCAGGTCACGATCATTGGCGGTCCGAGTGCAGGAACCGGTATCGCCAACCCGACCATCACCATCAACGGTCCGGGCGGCGCGACGATGTCCGTGACGATGGACCTCGGCGCACAGGTTGCCGGCGCTGCGGTCGCTGGCTCCCTCGGCGGTCTCACCCAGTTCGCCGGCAACGGCACGGCGGTGCTCCGCGATCAGGATGGCTACACCAGCGGTCAGCTCCAGAACTTCAGCATTGACCGCACGGGCATCATCAGCGGCGCGTTCACCAATGGCGTCAACCAGACGCTGGGTCAGATCGTGCTGTCCGACTTCAACAATCCTGCCGGCTTGCTGCGCATCGGCGACAACATGTACGCCACCAGCGGCAACTCGGGCGGCGCCGTGCTCGGCTACGCACTGGAAGGAAGCCAGAGCTTCATGACCAGCGGCGCGCTCGAAATGTCGAACGTCGACCTCGCGCAGGAGTTCACGAACCTGATCATCGCACAGCGTGGCTTCCAGGCGAACAGTCGCGTCATCACCACCAGCGACTCCATGCTCGAGGAGCTCGTCAACCTGAAGCGGTAAGTCGTGACTGAGACCGGGGGTCGGCGTCGCCGTCGGCCCCCGCAGTCTCACCGTTGCGGAGCGCGGACCACTCGCCTCCCCGCGGTCCACCCCGGCAGGATTGGGCGCCCCCTGCTCGGCATGGTTTGCCGACCGGCGCCGACGGCCTGCTCGCGGCGCACTCACAGGCCGAACGTAAACGCTTGTAGTAAAACGCTTTAGATCGCTTCATCCGCCAGCAGTCGGCTGGCACGACCACTGCTTTGAACGATGTGAGACGCCCTCCGTCCCACGTTCATCAGGATCAGCACATGGCCGAAGAAGCACCTGCCGCCGACGACTCCGGCGAGAAGAAGAAGAAGGGCATGCCGGGATTCGTCATGCCACTGGTCCTCGTGCTGGCCGGGTTGGGCGGCGGGGGCTTCCTTGGCGCCAAGGTGGTCGGTCCGAAGCTCACTGCAGGCTTCAACGCCGGCCTCACGCCCGCCGATCTCGCGGCACATACACCGAAGAAGAAGGCCCACGATGAAGGCGGCGACGAGGAGGGCGGGGATGAAGCGGAGGCAGGTGCCGAGGAGGAACACGCGGCGAAAGGTGAGGGCGAGCATGGCCCCGCCGCGGCACCACCGCTCTACACCATCGGCGATCTGGTGCTCAACCCGGCCGGCTCCGGCGGCACACGATTCCTCATGCTGTCCGTCGCCTTCGACGTCAAGGACTCTGCGGCCGTCGAGACGCTCAAGCAGCGCGACGCGGAGATCAAGGACGCGGTGCTCGCCCTCGTTGGCGCCAAGACCGTCGAACAGCTCGCGGAAGTGTCAGCGCGCGAGCCACTGAAGGTCGAGATCAAGGACCTCGTCTCGAAGATCATCAAGCAGAAGAAGTTGATCAAGCGGGTCAGCTTCCCGCAGTTCGTCATTCAGTGATCCGCTGACGATGTCGACCGACACTCTCGACCAGGGCGCGATTGACCGCCTGCTCAGCGGCAACACGTCAGAGCAAACTGCGAAGGGATCGCGCAATCGCGAGCCGAACGCGCCACACCAGGAAGCCACGCAGTACGACTTTCGCCGTCCGCACCGCATCTCGAAGGAGCGGCTGCGCACGATCGAAGCGATGTACGAGCGGATGGTGAAGAACCTCGAGAGCTTCCTCATGTCGCGTGTCCGCGGCCAGGTCGAGATTCGACTGCAGAGCGTGGAACAGTTCAGTTTCGGCGAGTTCGCGCTGTCGCTGCCCACACCGTGCTGCAGCTACATCCTCGACATCAACGGCAACGATGGACTGCAGGGTGTGATCGATCTCGGGTCGGAGTTCGCGTTCTTCCTCGTGGACCGGCTCTTCGGGGGCGGCGCCGCCCCAACGATCATGAACCGGGCGCTGACGGAGCTGGAGCAGGACGCTGTCCGGATCATCGCGGATCGCACCGCAACCATCGTTCGTGATGTCTGGAGGGAAGTGATGCCGATCGACCTCCAGGTGAGCGGATTCGAAGCGACGCCGGAAATTCTCCAGGTCTGCGCGCGGGAAGATCCGATGCTGGTGGCGAACATCGAGATCTCGGCCACCAACGTGTCGTCGTTGATCATGATCGCGCTGCCGTTCGCGTCGCTCGAGGAATACTTCACCAGCGCGGACACGCGACGCGTATCCAACGCAAAACGATCGGAAGCGGACCTGCGCGCGCAGCGCATCCAGACCGAGGCGACCCTGCGCACGACGAACGTGACGATCGCGGCGCGGTTACCCGAATTCCGGCTCACCATGAGGGACGTCAGCAGTCTCACACCCGACGCAGTCATCAACACCGGTCTGAGTGCCAATTCGCTGCTGTCCATCACCATCGAGGGCCAGCCGCGCATGGTCGCCACCGCTGGCCGTACCGGCGGCAAGCTCGCCGCGAAGATCACCGACGGACGCATCCCCGAAAACCGCATCATTGGCCACGTGACACCAGCGGCTGATCCCGACGCCACTGCCCGCCCCGACTCCGAGAGTGACACCCCATGAATCAGGACGAGATTGCTGCGCTGATCGCCGCCAAGAACGCGGGACAGTCGCTGACCAACGAAGGAAGCGCCGAGGAATTGGATGGCGGCTATCCCGCTGACTACTCCGAGCTCGACAGCGCGATGGGCGGCAACGCCGAAGTGCCGATGGGCATGCTCATGGACCTCACGTTGCCGGTGGCCATCGAACTGGGTCGCACCTCGATGTCGGTCCAGGAGATCCTGCAGCTCGGCCGCGGTTCGGTCGTGCAGCTGGAACGGCTCGCCGGTGAACCGATCGACATCTATGTCGCCGATCGCCGCTTTGCTGAAGGCGAGGTCGTGATCCTCGGCGAGAACTTCGGGGTGCGTGTCACGCGCATCGTCAGCCGCAGCGGCGGAGCGGAGACCGGCGGATGACCGCTGCTGGCTATGCCGGCATGATGGGCACGCTCGCATTCGTTCTCGGACTGGTCCTGCTGGTCGCAAAACTTGCCCGACGGTTCATGCCCGGCGCCGTCCACGCGTCGGGAGGCGACTCGTTCACCGTCGTGCAGCGTATCCCGCTCGGCCAACGACAGGGAATCGCCGTCGTGCAACGGGGCGAGCTCCTGATCGGCGTCAGCGTGGGCGAGGGTGGTGTTCGCACGCTGTTCACGATGGCGGCAAACGAGGCGATCACGATACAGGGCCCGGAATCAGCGCCGCGTGCCGACATCGTGCACCACACGGCGGCGCCGGCACGCACGCCCTTCCGCGATGCCGCCGCCGTGCGGGCACGCAGTGCGCTGTCCGAGGTAACGCCGGACGACACCGCCTCCACCAGCTTTCGCACCGTGCTGCGGGATGTACTCCGCGGGCCGCTTCTCAGGATCGTGCTGCTGACTGCCACTGTCGGTGCGTCAGTACTCGTCGCGCAGGCGCGGCCGGCGACTGCACCGACAGCAGCACCCACAACCGCACCCACAACCGCACCGACGGCGCAGGGCACAGCGCAGCCGGGACTGAGGACACTGCCGCCAGGACCGCCGCAGGCCGGGCCACGCGATCTGCCGCGGCGCACCGAAACGCAGGTTAGCGCACCACGTCCATCGAAGCCCGCAGGCACGGCGCCGGCCAGTCCGTTGCTTCCCGCGGCGCAGGCACGCGGCATCGCAGAGGCACAGCAGGGCGCTGCCGCAGCCGCCGCGCTGTCGACCCAGGAATCACAGCGCATTGTCGGTCGTGCCGACAGCATGCTGAGCCGGATCGCGCCACAGATGGATCTCAAGATCGGCGGCACGACGCAGGGCGACGGGCTGCGCCTCAGCGGTACCGTCGGCGTCGTGATCATGATGGGACTGCTGTCGCTGCTCCCGATGTTGCTGCTGATGATGACTGGGTTCACGCGCATCCTGGTCGTCCTGCATTTCCTCAAGCAGGCGCTTGGCACGCAGTCGGCACCGCCTGGCCAGTTGCTGGCGGCGATGGCGTTGCTCCTCAGCGGCTTCGTGATGGGACCGACACTCAAGGAGGTGAACGTCACCGCGCTCGAACCGTGGATGGACGGCAAGATCGAGCAAGTCGAGATGATGTCCCGGGCCGTGAAGCCATTCAAGGCGTTCATGGTACGACAGGTGCGGGATCAGGATCTCCAGACCTTCGTCGATCTCGCTGAGATCCCGCAACCGGAGTCGCGCGAAGCGGTGCCGCTCACGATCCTCATGAGCGCGTTCGTCACAAGCGAGCTTCGCACCGCGTTCCAGATCGGGTTCGCGCTCTTCCTCCCCTTCATCGTGATCGACGTCGTGGTCGGTTCAGTGCTGATGAGCATGGGCATGGTGATGTTGCCGCCCGCGATGATCTCGATGCCATTCAAGCTGCTGCTCTTCGTCCTCGTGGATGGCTGGGGCCTGGTCGTGACAGGGCTCGTCCAGAGCTTCCGCTGATGTCCGTGGCGCCAGCGACGATGTCCGACCTGCTCACCACGGGCGGGGCGGCCTCGTTCATCCTGCTGGTGATGCGCGTTGGTGGCCTGGTGCTCATCGCGCCGGTGTTCTCGTCGAAATCCGTGCCGAAGAAACTGCGGACCGCCATCCTGATCGTGTTCGCCATCGTGCTGGTGCCGATCGCACGCCTGCACGTGCAGGGCGTTCCCGCACTGACGCCGCTCACACTGCTGAGCGAAACACTGATTGGATTCGCCCTCGGGATCGGCAGTGCGCTGGTGATCGGCGCCGCGTCCGCAGGCGGGGACATGATGTCGGTGCAGATGGGGCTCGCCGGTGCCAGTGTGCTCGATCCGATGACCAACATCCAGGTGCCGGTCCTCGGCCAGTTCATGACGGCCTTCGCGACGCTGCTGCTCTTCTCCAGCGGTGGTCATCTGGTGATGATCGACGGACTCGGCACATCGCTGGATGTCGTGCCACTTGGAACCGTGCCCGATCTGGGCGCGGGAATGCTCGTGATGTCGAAACTCGCCGGCCAGCTCGTGTCGCTCGGTGTCATGTTCGCCGCACCGGTCATGGCCTCCACGATGCTCACGAATGTCGGCCTCGCGATCCTCACGCGCGCCGCACCACAGCTGCAGATCATCACGGTCGCGTTCCCGATGCAGATTGCGGCCGGGTTGTTCACCTTGTCTGCCGCCGTCGGGCTGACAGCGGTGTGGTTCAGCCACTGGCAGTCCTGGCACGACGGACTGCTGGAGCACATCTTCGGGCCGATGCTCGGCACGCTCCGCTGAGCCGGTCAGATGCCTGACGACGGCGAAAAGACCGAAGAACCAAGCGGTAAACGACTCGCCGAAGCGCAGGCGAAAGGGAACATTCCGCGCAGCGCCGAGCTCACGACCGCGGCAATGCTGTTCGGCTCGGCCATCGTGTTCACGAACGTTGCGCCGGCGATGGGTCGCTATCTCGTCAGCGTCATGACGACGGGACTCTACAACGCCGGCGCGAACGTTCGCGAGCCCCGCGACCTGCTCAGCGACGTGGTCGGTCTCGGGTGGAGCACACTCGGACAACTGGCGTTGTTGCTCGGCGCGTTCGCCATGATCGCCGCGGTCGCATCGGGAGTGCAGGCACGTGGCGCCCTCAGCCCGCGCGCGCTCGAGCCGTCACTGAACAAGCTCAATCCGCTCAACAACCTGAAGCGGCTGCTCGGCACACAAGGCCTCGCCGACCTGTTCAAGAGCGTCGTCAAGCTCGTGATCATCGGCAGCGTCGTGTACAGCGCGGTGGATGACATGTGGCGCGATGTGCTCGCGCTGGCCCAGCACGGGCCGATGGGTGTCGCCGTCATGTTCGAGAGGCACGCGGTCGGACTGTTGAAGCACGCCGGGATCGCCTTCGTGGCACTCGGTGTCGCCGACTACGCGTTTCAGTGGTGGCGGTGGAAGTCCGGGCTGAAGATGAGCAAGCAGGAACTGAAGGACGAGGCAAAGAGCGCCGAAGGTGACCCGATGATCAAGCAGCGCATCCGGTCCGCACAACGCGCGATGGCGCGAAAGCGCATGATGGCCGGCGTGGCGACGGCAGATGTGGTGATCGTGAACCCGGTGCACATCGCCGTCGCCATCAAGTACGACCCCGCCGTCGCACCGGCGCCGATCATCGTGGCAATCGGTCAGCGCATGATCGCCGAACGCATCAAGCAGCTCGCCTTCGAGCACGGCGTGCCCGTGGTGGAAAACATTCCGGTGGCCCGTGCGCTGCTCGCGAGCAAGGCGGGTCCGGGCACCCAGATCCCGATCGAGTTGTACGTCGCGGTCGCCGAAGTGCTCGCGTTCGTGATGCGACAGAAGGCGAAGTTCGGCCGCAGCTGGATGGGAACGCACACCGTCGACGACTGAGCCGGGCGACGCCGCGCACCGGCGTCGACGGGCGGCAATCCGCGCCGCCCCGACGCTCGGCAAAGCCTGCCGCCTGATCGATTCCGGTGCTGGTGACTCGCCCGGTCGCACGAACCCTAAGTACCTGTGAAACAATCGTTTACACGATCCGCGAACGACCCCGGCAACGTGGCATCCTGCGTGCCTCTACATGAGACCGTCCCTTACCCCGACAGCTCATGTCACACGCGCAGATCGTCGACCTCGCCCGAAACGCCATCCTGCTGTCGCTGCTGATCTCGGCCCCGATGCTGGCTGTGTCGCTGGGCATCGGACTGGCCGTGTCGATCTTCCAGAGCGTCACCCAGATCCAGGAACAGACGCTGGTGTTCCTCCCGAAGCTGGTCGGGGTCTCGGCGATCTTTCTGGTTGCGCTGCCGTGGATGGTGCAGCTGCTCGTGAAGTTCACGACGGAGCTGTTCCGCGGTCTCCCCTCCTTCGCGGCCTGAGGGAGCGCGCACCATGCACCTCAGCAGAACAGGCCCGCGCGCAGTCCGGATCAACGCGGACGCGCATCGCTACGAAGCTCCGGCGGCACCCGCCGCCAATCAATACGACGCGCCAACGCGCGTCATCACGCCGCGATTCGAAGGGCCGACCGCCCGCCGTGACGTGTACCGCGCACCGTCGGCGCACACCGCCCTCATCCACATCGCGCCGACATCACCGCGTCACCGGGAGACCGGCGCGTGACGGTTGCCGCCGCTGCACTCCCTGCGGGGGGCGCACGCCCGGCTCGAATGGCCGAGATCGCACTGGCGATCGGTGTCGTTGCAATCGTCTCGCTGCTCATCGTGCCGCTGCCGGCGGCTGTACTCGACCTCCTGATCGCGGCCAGCATTGCCAGCGCGCTCGTGGTCCTGCTGGTGGCACTCTCGGCGAAGGATCCGCTCGAGTTCTCGTCGTTCCCCGCCGTGCTGTTCATCCTCACGCTGTTCCGGCTCGGATTGAACGTCAGTTCCACGCGGCTGATCCTCGGTGATGGCCACGCCGGTCACATCATTCAGGCGTTCGGCACGTTCATCCTGCGCGGCAACTACGTCGTCGGCATCGTCGTCTTTCTCATCCTGCTGGCGATCAACTTCGTCGTCATCACGAAAGGCGCCGGCCGGGTTGCCGAAGTCGCCGCACGCTTCACGCTCGACGCAATGCCTGGCAAGCAGATGGCGATCGACGCCGATCTGGCCGCCGGCCTCATTGACGAACAGGCGGCACGCGCACGACGCGAACGCGTCTCACAGCAAGCCGACTTCTTCGGCGCAATGGACGGTGCCTCGAAGTTCGTGAAGGGTGACGCCGTGGCGGCATTGCTCATCACGGGCATCAACATCATCGGTGGCATCGTCATCGGTGTCATGCAGAAAGGGCTGCCGCTTGCCGCCGCAGCAAACAAGTACGTGATGCTCACGGTGGGTGAAGGCCTGGTGAGTCAGGTGCCCGCGCTCATCATCTCTGTCGCCGCTGGCCTGATGGTCACCAACTCTGCCAACGGACGCGGCATGGGCGAGGTGATCTCGGGCCAGCTCGCGCATCAGCCACGGGCCTTGTGGATCGCATCTGCTGTGATGGGATCGTTCGCCATCATGCCCGGCCTGCCGGCGTTTCCGTTCCTGGCACTGGCCGCCACGATGGCGTTCGTGGCGAAATCAGCCTCCGCACTCGAGGAGCGCGTTGAAGCCGCAGCGCTGATCGCTGACGCGCCGAAGCCTGCGCTGCCGGCAACCACCGACCCGATGCAGGACCTGCTGCAGATCGATCCGATCGAACTCGAAGTGGGCTACGCCGTCATTCCGCTCATCGACGAGAAGCAAGGCGGCGATCTGCTGGAGCGCATCTCGCTCCTGCGAAAGCAGGGGGCACAGGAGCTCGGCATTCTCGTTCCGGCGATTCGCATCCGTGACGATATCCGGCTCCCGGCCAACGAATACATCGTGAAGATTCGCGGCGCTGAAGTCGCCCGTGCCGAAGTCATGCCGCGATTCCTGCTCGCCCTCAACACGGGCGGCGTGATGCAGGACATCGATGGGATGGACACCATCGATCCGAGCTTCGGCATGCCCGCGAAGTGGATCACCGGCGCCACGCGCATCGAAGCGGAAGCGGCTGGATGGGTGGTCGTGGAACCATCCACCGTCGTGGCGACCCACCTCATGGAAACGCTGAAGGCGCACGCGGCAGACCTGCTGGGTCGACAGGACGTGCAGGAGATGATCGAGGCGCTGAAGAAGAGTCATCCGGCGCTGGTTGAGGAGATCATCCCGGCGCGAATCACGCTCGGCACACTCCATCGCGTGCTGCAGCGCCTGCTGCGCGAGCGCGTCCCGATCCGCGACCTCGTTTCCATCCTCGAGTCCCTCGGCGACGCCGCGGAACAGACGAAGGACCCGGAGCAGCTCACCGAAGTCGTGCGGCGTTCGCTCTCGAATCCAATCAGCCGGCTCTTCATCGACATGACCGGCAGCGTGCGCGGCGTGACGCTCGGTCCGCGACTGGAAGCGGCGCTGACTGGTCTGTTCAGCCCGCGCAGCACTCAGCAGGGCATGTCACTGCTGAACCCCGACACGCTGGCGTCGCTGCTCCGCGACCTGAATGGAATTGCCACCACGCACGCGGTCGAAGGCCGGCCGTTGCCGCTCATCACGCCACCCACGCTGCGCGTCGGCGTGCGGCGCCTCATCGAACCGGTGCTTCCAAACGTGCCGGTCGTCAGCCTCGCCGAGCTCCCGGCGTCGGTGAACCTCACATCAGTAGCCACCTGGGAACTGCCGTATGCGGCTTGAAACATTCCGAGCGCGTGACATCGGCGCCGTCGCTCGCAGCGCTGAAGCACTCTTCGGCGACGAAGCGGTCGCGCTGCAGACGCGCACCCTGCGCGACGGCGCTGAGCAGATCGTCGAGGTCGTCGCCGCAGCCGCGTCGGACGTCGATGCCTTCCGACTGCAGCTCACGCCAACACCGCTCTCTCGCGATGCGGCACGGCGCAGCGGACGCCCCTACGTGATCGCGCTGGTTGGCCCGACGGGTGCCGGGAAGACCACGACAATCGCAAAACTCGCGGCGAACGCACATGCATTCGGCACCTGGAACGTCGGCTTCATCACACTCGACACGTTCCGGGTCGCCGGCCTGGAACAGATCGCGACCTACGCGGAGATCACCGGCTGCCCGCTCGAAGCTGCGTATGACGCCGATGACGCCGAACGCGCCATCGCGCACCTCAACGCACTCGATGTCGTGCTGGTTGATACGCCCGGACGCAGCCCGCGCTCGGCCGCACGCGACGAAGAGTGGTGGCCGATCCTGGAGGCCATGCGCCCGGACGAGATCCATCTCGTGATTCCGGCGGGCATTCGCCCCGACGTGGCGAAGACAGCGCTCGATGTGCACGCAGAGATGCGCCCGACGCACCTGCTCCTTTCCCGACTCGACGATGTGCCGGAAGACATCGGACTCGCCGACCTCGCCTCCCTGCTGGCTCTTCCCGCGCGATGGCTGACCGATGGGCTGGACGTTCCCGCCGATCTGAAGCCTGCTCCTCAGCGCATCCTCGCATCCCTCGGCCTCGTGGCCGCACCGGTGGCCACATGACGAATTCCGTTCGCAGCCGACGCCCGATCATCAACGCGACGGAGCCGATCGTGTCGGCCGCCGCCAACGCGGTGCTCGCGTTGCTTCCGGCACCATCCGCCCCGATCAGCCCACGCGCAGCGCGCAACACCCTGACGACGACCACGCGCAGCGGAGCTGCGCTGACCACCAAGCGCAAGGAGCCCACGATGGATCCGCAGGTGTCACTCTGGCACGCCATGGCAGCCGGCGATCCCGCCGCACGCGAGCAGCTCCTCAAGGAGCACCTCGGCCTGGTGCATCACGTCGCACGACAGATGTCGAAGACCCTGGCCGTCAAGGCGGACTTCGACGAGCTGGTAAGCTCGGGATCCATCGGACTGATGTCGGCGCTGGAGGCGTTCGAGGTGGAGCGTGGACTGGCCTTCAGTACGTTTGCCGCGCCACGCATTCGCGGTGCGATCCTCGACGAACTTCGCCGGCAGGATCACGTCCCGCGGTCCATTCGCCGCAAGACACGCGAAATCGGCCAGGCACGCGAAACCCTCGGCCGGGTGCTCGGCCGCACGCCGAGTGACCGTGAAATCGCCGACCATCTCGGTGTGGACTTGGCGACGCTGTGGAAGTGGCGTTCTGACGTCGAAGGGGCACACCACGTCCCGCTCGATCGCAGCCCGAGCGAGTCGGAGACGCTCGCCCCGACACCCATCGACATCCTCGCTGACGAAACGAACGATTCGGTCGACGACGTCATCACGCACGAACAGGAAGTGCTGCTCCTGCGCGACGCGATTCTTCACCTCAAGGAGCAGGAGCGCACCGTGCTCAGTCTCTACTACTTCGAAGAGCTGAAGCTGCACGAGATTGCGGATATCCTCCAGCTCACCGAGAGTCGCGTCTCGCAGATCCGCTCCAAGGCGCTGCAGAAGCTGCGCGTCGAGTTGCGCCCGTTGCGCGAGGAAGTGGCCTGATGCGCACCATCGATCTGAGCGCGATTGGCGCGCAGGCGAACGCGTTCCTGGTGCGGCTCGCAGCAGGCGCCCAGCCCGAAGTCCTGATCACCGCCGGCTTGCTGGTCACCGTGATCGTTCTCTCGCTCACTGCCATCTGGCGCAGCCGCGCACGACGCGCCGTGCCTCTCGCATCGCCATCCGCGGCGAGCGGCTTCACACGATGGCTCACACCGATGGGAATGCAGTCCATTCCGGCGGAGCAGGCCGTCGTCACCCGACCGAAGCGTCGGTCGGGATCAAATCGCACGATCAAGGTCTCGACACCGGTGTCGAAGGTCACGGCGCGCGCCGTACGCGGCGCCGGTGCCAGTGCGCTCGAAATCGCACGGCGTACCGGGTTGTCGCGTGACGCCGTCACGATGATGCTGGCAGCCGCTGCACCGCAGTCGCCGCCACCGAAGCGAAATACGGCGAAGTCCGGCACCGCGCCTCAGGAACCAACGCGCAGCGTGTCCTCGTCGCGCGCGATGTCCGCACCGCCAGCATATGCGTCAAACCCGCGTGGTCCTGCGCCAGACTCACCATCGCGTGGGCTTGGCACCCGGTTCAACACGCGGCTCGGCTAGACCTGCCGAGCGCGGCATGGACTGCCGGGATCAGCGGCGAAATCCAGTGTCGTACGCTTCGGCGTAACGTGTTGACAGACAACGACTTACGCCTGTCTTTCGGCTGGCCCGTGGCTTGCGCCTGGGTTCGTCGTCACCAGCCCCCGACACCATGCCGCCGATCCTCAGGAACAACGGTCTGACCAGTGCCGCCGCCGCGCTCCACTTCTACGAGCGTCGCCAGCAGGCCATCGCCAACAACCTCGCCAACGTCGATACGACAGGCTTCAAGAAGGAGCGCGTCTTTGGCCGCCTCGTCGATGACGCCGTCGCGGCGGCGGACTCCATCACCGACCGGTCGCAAGGTGACATCACACCGACCGGCAACGCACTCGACATCGCGGTGCAGGGTGATGCGTTCCTGGTGGTGCAGACGCCCACTGGGGAGCGGCTCTCGCGCGGCGGATCGTTGCGGCTCGACGCTGAACGCCGCCTCGTCACGCAGCAGGGGTTTCCCGTGCTCGGTGAGGACGGACCGATCGTGCTTCCCGCAGGCGACGTCGGCATTGGGCGTGACGGTGTGATCACGGTCCAGCCGCCAGCGGGTGGCGAAGCGCGCGACACGCACCGGCTCAAAGCCGCGCGCCGCAATGCCGCCGTGCTCCGCATCGAGACGGTTCCCGCCAACGTCCAGTTGCAGCATGCCGGCAGCGGACTCTTTGTCCCTGCCGCAACGCGGACGGCGGCGCCGCCCGCTGATCGACAGATCATGCAGGGCGCCATTGAAGCGAGCAACGTGAATGCGATCGAATCGCTGACGGAAATGATCGACACCGTCCGCGCCTATGCCGACGTCCAGAAGTCCATCTCCGTGATGGACGACATCCGCGGTATCGCCGCCAACCAGATCGGCAAGTCGATCTGACCTGCACAGGAGACTGACCATGGATCCCGCCCTTCGCGCCGCTGCCTCCGGCATGCGCGCACAGCAGACCCGCCAGGAAGTGATCGCCAGCAACCTGGCCAACGTGAACACCACCGGCTACAAGCGCAGCCGGGCCAGCTTCGAAGACCTGCTCTACCAGACCGTCAACGGCCCCCAGGTCATCGGTGGTCCGGCAGCGAACTCGCTGCCGGCGGTGCAGATCGGCCGCGGCGTCCGACTCGCCAGCGTACAGAAGGACCATGCGCAGGGCTCGATAGAAACCACGCAGAACCCGCTCGACATCGCCATCGAAGGCGACGGGTTCCTGCAGGTTCAGCTTCCCAGCGGTCAGATCGCCTACACGCGCGACGGCAAGATGCAGCTCTCCGATCAGGGCGTGCTGGTGACGGCCGAAGGCAACCCGTTCCTGCCCAACATTCGCATTCCGCAGGGCTCGTCGGGTTTCGCCGTCGGTCCCACGGGCATCGTCAGCGTCCTCCGCAACGGCAATGCCGTCCCCGACGAACTCGGACGCATCGAACTGGCGCGCTTCACCAATCCGGCCGGACTCCTGTCCATGGGTCAGAACCTGTACTCCGCGACGCCGGCCAGCGGCGAGCCGATGGTGAGCTTTCCGCAGGACGAAGGCACCGGACGTCTGATGCAGGGATCGCTCGAGATGTCGAACGTGGAAGTCGTCACCGAGATGGTGGACATGATCACGACGATGCGCGCCTACGAATTGACGTCGAAGTCGATCAAGACCAGTGATGACATGCTGCAGATCGCCAACGGGCTCGTTCGCTGATGCGCGTCATTGTGCTGCTGCTCGCGGTTGTCGCGCCTGTCAGCGCACAATCGCGCCCGGTGCTCGATTCCCTCGTTGCGCGCATTGCCGACGGGTGGGTGGCAGCACCCTGCATGGTCGACTGCGTTCGCTGGACCGTCATGCATGGCGACAGCACGGCGCTGCAGGCGAGCAAGGCCGAGATCAACGGCAGCGATCGATCCGGCAACTATACGGTGACCGTGCGCCCCGGCCCATTTGCGGCGCCGGTGCTGATCGGTCGCCTGCGTGTGGGGCACGAGCGCGTGCGCGTCGTGGCCAGCCGCCGGATTTCACGCGGGGAAATACTCGACACCACGTCGATCGCGCTGCAGCGCACCGTGGTGTGGGGCGCACCGACGGATACGGCAGCATCCGACATGCGTGCCATGCTTGGCACCGAAACCCGTCGCGCACTCTCGCCTGGCGAAGTGGTGCGGAGCTCGGACGTGATTGACGCGCCAGTCGTGTTCGCAGGTGACACGGTCACCGCTGAATTCATCCGTGACGGCGTGCGCCTGGCGCTGGTCGGCACGGCGCTGCAGAACGCGTCGCTTGGTGCGCGCGTCGCCATTCGTCTCGATCGCGGCCGGCGCTTCGCCGGTATCGCCACGGGACGCCACACCGTGAGGCTCGACTGATGACGATCTCTCAACGCGACATGATGCGTGCCACCGCCCTGATCGGCCTCAGCATGCTGCTGGCGCGTCACGCCCATGGGCAGGCCCGCCGCGACAGTGTGGTCGTCGCACCCACCGCACCAGCGCCAGCCCTCACTGCGCGGCCCGCGCGACTCAACTGGACGTCAGACCGCCGCGCCTTTGCCGTCGGTGACCTGATCATCGTGCGCATCGACGAGTTCACGCTTGCGTCTGCCAACCTCACCGACAACGCAACACAGCGCCGCCGTCGGAATACGGACTTCCAGCTCATCACTCCAGGCGCCACTGCCGCCACGGCACCGGGTGCGAGCTTCGAATCGGCCAACAACGGCGAAAGCACCCAGCGCGGCGATCGATCACGCCAGCTTCGCCTCGACGGTGAAATCACCGCCCGTGTCATGAGCATCGACCCGGTCACCGGAGTGCTCACGATCAAGGGCACCAAGAGCATCGGCGTCGACAAGGAACAGCAGTCCATCAGCTTCAGTGGCGCCATCCGGCCGCAGGACCTCGGGGGCATGAACACCATCGCCTCCTCCAAGGTGGCAGACGCAAAGCTCGACATCACCAACAAGGGCAGTCTCGGCAAGGCCAAGCAGGGCATGCTGGGCAAGATTCTCAGCGCCTTCTGGCCATGATCGGTCCGAACCGGATTCCCTTCCGCGCCGACCGCCGGTCCCGACGCGTTGCCACACTCTTCGTGCTCCTCTGCGTCGCGCTGATCACGACGGCGTCGCTCCTGCGCGGACAGACGCGGGTTCGCGATCTCGTGCTCGCCGACGGTGCGGCACCGCTCAGGCTCGTGGGATATGGCCTCGTGGCAGGTCTTGACGGCACGGGCGATCGTGGGATGGGCGGCTCGCAAGGTGGCCAGACGGTGCAGAGCATCGTGAACCTGCTCCGCCGATTCGACATCACCGTGCCGCCGAACGTCCTCCGCACCCGCAACGTCGCTGCAGTCCTCGTGACGGCGGAAGTCTCGGCGTATCTGCGCCCGGGCGGGCGTTTCGACGTGCAGATCGCCAGTATCGGGGATGCACCGTCGCTCCGCGGCGGCATGTTGTACATGACACCACTCATCGCCGAAGTCGGCGGTGCACCGATGGCCACGGCACAGGGTGGCATCGTGCTCTCGGAAGGCAGTGCACGGAACGGCGCACGGTCGTACGGCATGCGCGTCGAGACGAGTGCCCGGGTTCCGGCTGGAGGTGTCGTGGAAGTGGAACTGCCACGCGCGACATACGCAGGCGCAACGACGACACTCGCACTCCGCGAACCCGACATCGCGGTCGCCAGTCGCATCGCGACCGTCATCGACAGTGTACTCGGCGCAGGCACGGCCCGTGTCGATGATCCTGGCTCAGTCACGCTGACGCTGAAAGACTCCGCCGGCTCGGCACGGAGCGCGGCAATCAGCAAGCTGCGCGAACTGCCGGTGCGCATCACCCGCGGCGCCCGCGTCGTCATCGATGGTCGCGATGGAACAGTGGTTGCCGGAGGTGATGTCGTCGTCGGGGAAGCCGTCGTGACGCACGGCCCCCTCACGCTCTCGATCGGTGGCGGTGCCGACTCGACCGCCGCCGCGAATGGCGAGGTACGACTGCAAACAGGCGTTTCGGTCCAGCGCATCGCCAGCGCACTGCACGGCGTCCGATCCTCGCCGCAGGAAATCGCGGCGATCTTCAGCGCGCTGCGTGAAGTCGGCGCGATCACCGCTGAAGTGGTGATCCGATGACTGTACCATCCGTTTCGCCACCGGGGATGACGCCGCCAGACCCGCGCGAGGCTGTCATGCGCAAGGCCGCCGCGGACCTGCAGGGGCTCTTCGTGCAACAGATGTACAAGGCCATGCGCGAGAGCGTCTCCACCGAGGGTGGCCTGGTGGAACGAAGCCAGGGCGAGGAGATGTTCGCCGGACTCATGGATGAGCGCTTTGCCGCCGACACTGGTACGCGGTGGCACCGCGGTCTTGGTGACGCGATCTACCGCGCAATCCGACAGAAGGCCGGTCTCGAGGCGGCGGCAGCAGTTCCGGCCGTCGAGGCGACGCCGGCATCAACAGCAGCCTCTCAGATCAGTACCGCTCGCCCTCTCTCCACTTCTGCTTCACCAGTCCGGACCTTCTGAGCCCTCATGCTGCCGACTCACGAACCGAACTACGCCCCAACCGCACCCCGCCGCGATACCGCAGTGGATGTGCTGTCGGATGTGCTCGGCACGGAGCGCAAGCTCCTCGAAGAGCTGATTCTCGTCATGCGCAGGCAACGCACGGCCGTCGAGGCGGATGACCTGCAATCGCTCGACGACAGCGTCTTTGCAACGTACCGCGTCCTCGCCACACTTGGGGAAGCCCGCCGACGTCGCAAGAGTGTCAATCGACTGCTCGGTGGCGCGGAAGACATGAACGTCAATGATCTCGAGGACATTCTCGGCGACCGCGCAACACCAGCGGTCATCGACGCACGGAACGCGCTTCAGACCACAGCAGTCGCACTCAGCCACGAGGTCGACATCAACAAGACCGTCCTGCGGACTGCCATGGACAACGGCAACGACTACGTCCAGAAACTCTTCGGTGCGCCACAAGCCGCGGCGACGTACATCGGCCCGCTCGCGGCAGCCACCGTCCCGTCGCATCGCCCCGGCGCGGCGCGTCTCACACCGGCAATGGTGCAGACGCAACCGCGTTTCCTCGATCGCTCCGTCTGAGGCACAGCAGATGAACTTCGGCGGTCTCATGAGCATTGCGCGGAGCGGACTCGCGGCCAGTCAGGCGCAGATCGCCACCGCTTCTCAGAACGTCACCAACGCCCAGACTCCTGGGTACTCGCGGCAGCGCGTCACCCTGATACCGGGCCATCCGGAGCATCGCCCGCAGGGCAATTTTGGCACTGGCGTGATGGTCAACGGCGTTGAGCGCATGCGCGACCAGCTTCTCGACGCCGGCTACCGGCGCGACGCGCAGAGCGCCTCGTTCAACGAGGAGCGGAGAGACGCCCTGCAAGCAGTCGAGAACATTCTCGGGGAGCCGTCCGAATCCGGCCTCGCGTCCACGCTCGATCAGTTCTGGTCAGCATGGAGTGATCTGTCGACCAACCCGGACTCGGCTGCGGCCCGCGCCGTGGTGCGGCAGCGAGGCAAGCAGATCGCGACGCAGCTCAACACCTACGGCAATCAGATCGTTGACGCACAGACCGTGGAACGAGCCCGGCTCCTCACCACCGCCGAGCGGGTGAACACGCTTTCGGCCCAGGTGGCGGACATCAATGCACGCATCGTCGCTGCCGAGGCAGCGGGCACGCAGTCTCCCGACATGCGGGACCAGCGCGACCTCAAGATCGACGAGTTGGCCTCGCTCATCGGCGCCACGGCCTATCCGCAGGCCGATGGCTCCGTGAACATCAACGTTGGTGGCGACTCCATCGTCGATGGTGCCGACTACAAGAAGATCCGGATCCAGTCGCCGGCGAGCGATCCCACCAAGCTTGGCGTGGCGCTCGGTGACAAGCCCGCGAGCGGCGGCAACGGCGAAAACATGTATCAGGTCGGCGGGCAGATGGGTGGCACCCTCGATGCATACAACACGATCTATCCCGCGGCGCTGGCTGAACTGGACGGATTCGCGCTGGCGTTGGTGAAGGAAACGAATGAAGCGCACACCACCGGGTTCGTCGGTGCGGTGGCAGCAGGCAATTTCTTCAGCAGCACGTTCACCACGGCACGCACGATTCAGCTCGACAGTACCATCGTCGCGGATGTGAACAAGATCGCCGCTTCCAGCATTTCCGGTGAGCCCGGCGACAACAAGACGGCCATCGCACTCTCGCAATTGCGTGACAAGCTGGTTCTGGTCAACGGACAGACCGCGTCACTCAACGAAGGCTATCGCAACGTGGCCTCGAGCATCGCCACGAGCGTCAGCTCCGCCAACGGACTCTCGACCGCAGCCCGTACGCTCGCCACCCAGTCCGACGGGCGTCGCGAGAGCATCAAGGGCGTGTCGATCGACGAGGAAATGGTGAACCTGATGAAGTACCAGCAGTCGTACGCCGCAGCTGCACGGTTGATCTCGGTCGTCGATGAACTTTCGCAGACCCTGATCAACATGGCACGCTGAGACAGCAGTACGGGTTGACGCGGAGCCGTCACCCGGCAGGACTCACAATTCGCCAATGGGGAAGCAAGGATGCTGATCCTGAGCAGAAAGACCGGTGACGCCATCGTCATCGACGGTGGAATCCGGATCGTGGTCGTGCAGTGCGACCGCGGCGGTGTCCGCATCGGAATCGAAGCGCCACCGGAAACGACGATCCTGCGCGCCGAGCTCCTTGACCAGGTTGCCGCGCAGAACAGGCGCGCCTCGGTTCAGGGCACTGCCGCAGCGTCGCTGACGGTCACGGGAAGCGCCCTCGCGCCCCGCAAGTCAAAGCCTGCAGACTGAGTCGTCGTCCGTCAGGAGCGCTGCGCGTCATGGAACGGATTGACAGCGTCGTCATCGGCGCAGGCGTCGTTGGCCTGGCGGTGGCACGAGCGCTGGCGCTCGCTGGCCGCGAGGTCATCATTCTCGAAGGCGCCGGCGCCATCGGAACCGGAGAGAGTTCGCGCAACAGCGAAGTCATTCATGCGGGCCTGTACTACACGCCAGGTTCGCTCAAGGCACGGCTCTGCGCGCGCGGCCGTGATCTCCTCTACGCGTACTGCCGCACGGCAGCCGTGGCACACCGCCGCTGCGGGAAGCTGATCGTCGCCACTGACGATCACGACGTCGATCGTCTCGACATGATCGCTGCACGCGCTGCCTCGTGCGGCGTGACAGCACTGCATCACGTCTCCCGCGATGCGGCCCGCACCATGGAGCCCGCGCTCGAGTGCCGCGCTGCGCTCTGGTCCCCGGACACGGGCATCATCGACAGCCACGCGCTCATGGCGGCCCTGCTGCACGACGCGGAACAGGCCGGCGCCAGCCTTGCGCTTCGAACCCCGTTCGCGAGTGCAGGACGCGTCGGCGATGGCTGGCAGGTCCTCACCGGCGACCAGGACGCCCAGACACTCAACACTCGCTGGATCGTCAACTGTGCGGGCCTCAGTGCGCAATCAGTCGCGCGAGCCGTTGACACACTCCCTCACGAGTACATCCCGCCCTTGCACATCGCCAAGGGGCAGTACTTCTCGCTTCGCGGCAGCGCGCCATTCTCCCGGCTGATCTATCCCACGCCCATCGACGGTGGACTCGGCGTTCACCTCACCCTCGATCTGGCGGGACAGGCCCGATTCGGTCCGGATGTCGAGTGGATCACCCCGATGGGCGAGGGTCATGACTACCGGGTCGATCCGTCGCGCGCCGATGCATTCGCTGAACGCGTGCGACGCTACTGGCCAGCGCTGCCAGCCGACGCGCTTCAGCCCGCGTACGCCGGACTCCGCGCGAAACTGACCGGGCCGGGCGCTCCGCCAGCTGACTTCCGGATCGACGGGCCCGGGCACCACCAGATCGCCGGCATCATCAACTGCTTCGGCATCGAGTCACCCGGGCTCACGTCGTCGCTCGCGATCGCGGAATACATCTGCGACAGGATTGCACACGCCGAGGCCTGACGAGTCACGCAAGGCTCGTCGCGCCCCTCAGGCAGGCTGCGTCAGCATCCGAAGCTCGGTCAACAGTGTGGGCCACGTGTCATTGGTGGGATCGTCGACGGTCAGTTCTTCGAGTGTCGTCATCGCATTCTCGATGCGCCCTTCACCGATGGCGGCGTGCACGACGTCGATCTTCGCTGCAAGCGCCGCCGCTCCCATCGCTGCTGGCTGCCTGTTCCGCGAAGCTCGCATCCGTGTCTCCGCCGCAGCACGACCGGACAGCGCCTCACGGAAGAACTTCCGATAGTCCTCTGCGCGCGCGGACCAGGTCCAGGCTGGATGCACCGCGGAGGCCGCAGCGCGGCCCAGCCGCTCACGCAGCGCGACGTCGTCACGCAGTCGTTCGACGGCCGCCTGGAACGCCGCCGCATTGCGTGGCACGATCAGCGCCGACTCCTCGTGGCGCAGATACTCCGGTACCGTCCCGGTGTCCGTCGTGATGATCGCGGTGGCCGTTGCCGCGGCTTCGAGCAGCGCGTTGTTGTTGCCCTCGCTGGCCGACGTGCAGATGTAGGCGTCGATCGAGGCGTAGAATCCGGGCATCTCGTCCAACGTGAGGTTGCGGTCGCTGTAACCGCAGAACACGATCTCGACGCCCCGCAACACCTGAAGCGGCGCGATGAACTCGTCGAACCCCTTCACGGCCGTCTGGCGATTGCCGGCCCAGCCAAGCCGAAGCACCCCCGCCCGACCCTGCCTCGCCACTGGCGTGAATCGCTCGGCGTCCACCCCGTGCGTGACGTATGCCACATCGGGCAGCCACGGCAACAGCGCCTGCTGCAAGCGCCGCGAGACAACATGCGTGCGCTGGAAATGTGATGCGAGGTACGCACTCAGCTGGTCCGGTCGAACGCTGTCCCAGCTCACGTGCGAGCGGAGCGCCGTGACGTACTTCCACGGCGAGCGAATCTGTTCGGTTGGCACCAACCCGAATTCGAGAGCGTAGATCAGGTCGAAGGCCGCTTCATCGTAGGGCTGCGTGTGGTAGTGCACCGTGATGTCGAATTCGTCGCTCAGGTACTGCTGCAGCGTGCGCGCGTGCCGCTCGAAGATCCACTGCGGTACATCGGCGATGGCAAGGATGCGTGGACGCACCCGCTGCGGTGTACGCGATCCGCGCGCGTGTGGCACTGCCGGCGTGACCGACGCCGGTGCATGCGCCGACACCGGTGTCGCCACCGCGGGCAGCACCTTGCCGCTGGTAGCCGCAATGTCGTGGATCGGGAACAGCGTGAATCGCCCGCTGTGCACGGACTGCCGCGCGCGCAGGACATCCAGGATCGGCTCCCGGTTCCCCGCATCCCGAAGGAGTTCGCTGTCGACCAGGATGAAGTTGATTCCGTACGTGCCAACCAGCCGGGAAAGATCTGGCCGGAGATACGTGTAGCCGTCGGTGGTGTCGTCGAGCAGATAGGCGAAGTGATCGTCGCCTGGACGCAGCGTGTGCTGAAAATAGAACGAGATCCGCTCCGAGCCCGGTTCTGCCGCGTCCAGCAGCAGGTCGTGGAGCAGAAACGCGGCTTTCACCGGCACCGTCGCGATGCGCGCCGGCTGGCCGTTCCTGATGAGTGCCGAGAGCAGCGCACGCTCTTCCGCAAATCCCTCCCGCGGATACATCATCGCCGCCCTGGCCGATGGCCACTGACGATGCGCGAGCTGTGCGACGCTCACACCGAGCACGAGGACCAATCCGAGCGTCACGCTCATCAGCGCCATCGAAGGCGACGGCGCCACCAGCAGCACCGACAACACACTCAGCGCCGCCAGTGAATGCTCGACATATCGCTCCGCCTCGCCGAGGAAGAGCAGCGGGGGAAGGAGCGTCAGCGAGCAGAGGACGAGCGATGCAAGGGTGACCAGCGCCAGCGTGTGTCCAACGGGTTCACGGAGCGAGCCACCAAGCGTTCCCGCCTGCGCCGCGAGCAGCATGGCCACGACGAGTGGCAGCACACCACCTGCCACCTTCCACCACGGCGACGTCTGGAGTGCGTGGCCGAGCGCCATTCCGTTCCTGAGAGGGTGTCGCCAGAGCGTCAGCATCTCAGCCACGCGAGTCTTCCATGGTCGCGCCCGCACACTCACCACATTCACGATCGTGCCCTGGACGCGCCGGTACCAGCGCCAGTGGGCGAACTTGTGGTGAAGCACCGCCCGCACACCGAGCCCAGGGATCGCGCAACCCACCAGCGTTGCCGCCGTCATGACCGCGAACGGCACGGGATTGCCCGTGAAGCACAGCATGAGGAATGTCAGGCCCGCCATCGTCTGCATTCCGAACTGCGACGTCACGATGATCAGCCAGGTCAGCGGCACCAGCCAGAGCGCCACACGCGCATCGTCGCGCGCGATGCACGCAACGAGCACGAGGATCCAGAGCGTGTTGAGCAGCAGTCCGAGCGACCGCGCATTCGGCGCCGTGATGCGCGCGTGCTCCACCGTGGGCAAGAACAGCGGATTCAGTCCAAACGCGAGCGCCGCGATGAGCGCGATTTCCGGCGCAAGTGTCGGCAGCAGGAACCGGACCGCGGCCCACACCAGCAGCGTTGCGGCGGTGTCAGCCAGATAGTTCGCCCAGTACCGCGCCCGCGTCCAGATGCTCCGGGGTAACCTGCTCACCAGCCAGAAGATGAACGGCGGGTACCCATAGGTGCCCTCAAAGACACCATGCGACACGTCGAATCGCAGCCATGGATGGCCACGCTGGGCTTCCGTCATCCGGATCGAACCGACGTTGTCGCTGGAGGCGGTCGTCGCGCCGGTGAGGAACGCGAACCGTGACAGCACCGTCACGAACGTGAGCAGTACCCCGTGAATGATCGATATCGCCATGATCAGCGTACCGTGCGCAGGTGAGACAGGAACCGGGAGTGTTCGATCGCGAAGTTTCCCGTCACCCGCTCGCCCGCGCCGACATCGCGCGTGACCACAGCGCCGATCGTGAGGCTTGCGCCGTCGCCGACCGCGATACCGCTCGACACGCAGACGCCCGGGCCAACCCACACGTCGTCGCCAATCGTGGCGCTGCCGCCGATCATCGCGTGCGCCACCAGCAGGCACCGCCTGCCGATGCGCACGTTGTGTGCAATGTGCACGAGGTTGTCCACCTTCGTGTCGCTGCCGATCTCCGTGAAACCGGCGAACACCGCACGCACGATCACGGTGCTTGCCTGCACCTCGACGGCCTCGGCCAGCCGCACACCTCCGGCATGCGCGACGGGGAGAATTCGTCCGTCGAGGCGCTTGAACTCGAACCCCTGCGACCCGAGCGTGGTGCCACTGCGAATGGTCACGCCCCCATCCAGCACCACGCGCTCGAGTACCGTGGCGTGTGGCTCGATCACGCATCCGGCGCCAATGCGAACGTTGCGCTCCGCGACGAATGCGCGCGGGTGGATGCGCGCGGAAGGATCGATCTCGGTGGCGAAATCCGACCAGTAGAATCCATCCATCAGCGCCAGATGGTTGTGCAGCTCGAAGAATGCCCGGCGCGGTGACGCCGCAACGGCCACGCCCAACCCATCGGGCACCTGTGCGGCCAGCGCAGCGGTCGTGATGACCGCGGAGACGGAACGCGTGCCACGCAGCGCGTCGATCCAGCGTGCCTCCTCGGCGAAGACCAGCGTGCCCGGCGACGCATTGCTTGCCGGACCGAGGGTCTGGAAGTCACCGTCCCGTACGACGTCGAATGCGGCGATGTCGGCAACGTCAGAGAGTCGCATGCTCATCGACGACGCGCCACGACCGTGATCCCCGCCTCTTCGACATGCAGTCGCTCCACGTCGAGGTGCGCCTCGTCGCACCAGGCGGCGACTTCGCCTGGAGTGTGTCTGTGACAGTTTGATGGCCGGTACCAGTCGAAATTGATGTGGTTCATCTCCTCGAAGGTCAGTTCCGGACGGTAGAACGTCTTGCAGACATGCCAGTAGAACAGTCGCTGCACGTCATGCCGGCCCGCGGGGATTCCAAGCAGCGGGATGTCGTCCGTGATGTCGATTGAGGCCCCAAGCTCGCCAAGTGCGGTACCTAGCTTCGTCAATGGTTCGAGCGCAGCCCACGCGTCAGCGTTGTCCATCGGGGCAATGCGGGAGCGGATCAAGTCGTCAGCGAACTCGCGAATCGGCCCTTTCTTCGCATACACGTAGAACAGGAAGCGTCCGCCCGTTGCCAGCGAACGCGCGAGATGCAGCATCGCACGTCGTGTGTCGTCGGTGTGGTGCAGGACGCCTTCACTGAAAATCAGGTCGACGGTACCAGCCGGCAGTGGCAGCGTCGTCAGGTCGTGCTGCAGAAACGCGCCGGGCAGACCATGCTCCGAGAACCGTTGCTGCGCGATTTCCACGGCCGATGAGATATCCACACCGAGATAGTCGTGCCCGCGCAGCCGGTCGCCGAACAGCGCCATCGCCGAGTGACCGGCACCGCAGCCTGCATCGAGGATCAATTGACCCGGCTCGGCGAGCCACGTGTCGAGGCACGTCTCATCGCCGCCACAATAGCGGTCGAGCAGCCACTGTCGCGACATGTCGTGCACTGGCGCAGACGTGAACGTGTCCGTCTTGTGCCACTTGTAGCCGAAAGTATCGGACGTCTGCGCCTGGCTCGCTGAGCGAACCGGCATCCGGTCGGCGACGTCAGCGAGAGCGAGGCGCTCGATGGCACGGGACACGCCGATCGGCGGCGAGAGCAGCTGCGGGTGTGATGACATGTCGGTGTCGTGTGTTCAGGACAGGGCAGGCGTCAGGCGGGGACGGTGCGCAGCATCACCGCAAAGGCTGGAGAGCGTTTTGCCGCCGCCCGATTCGGCGAGAACGCAGATCGCGCTTTCGAATGCCGACGCCGGTCCGATACCGTCTCGACGACGTGCTGAGAACGCGTGGATCGGCGTGTCGGACAGCACCGGCCACTCACGCTTGAGCGCCGCATACGTGGCCGGTGTGCAGCCGTTGAGCATCACATGCACGGGATGGAAGTTGAGAATGCGAAGGCCCGGGGGCGCCGGCGCCGTCACGAACCAGTTCGGGTCCGGCGCGATCTGCTCGATGTCGTCCTCCCACCAGACGGGCAGCCGCGTCAGCACGCCGCCCTCGAACGGCTGCGCGACCGCCTGCAGTCCGGGATGGCGCCGCAGCATGAGGCTCGAATCGATGCGGATCGGCGACAGCGACAGGACTTCAGAGAACAGTCGGGACGATTGCACGAGCCCATGCGTTCGCATCACGCGCGCGTCGGGCACGAGTGCCATGCAGTGCCCGATGACCTCGGCCACCGTCACGCCATGCGACGAACCCGCCATGAAGTTCGGATGAATGCCAAGCTCGAACAGTTCATCGTGCTCGCGCAGGCGATCCACGGCGGCGCTGGCGTGCGTGACGAACCATGTCGCCCGCACCTGCGCGTCGATGAGCGGCGCGGCCACGGCGTCGATCACATGGTCCGGAGCCCAGTCCACGTCGAGCGTGATTGCAAGTCCGGCAGCGTCGTCGGGCGACGCGGGCGCAGGATGCGCGGCCATCATGTCGCATCTCCATTGCCGTCATACTGCAGGCTCACCGCTCCGTCCTCGCCGACAATCACCCGGCCGACGACGCGGGCCGTGCTCCCGACGGCGATCGAGAAGTCCGGCAGGCTCCTCGTCACGACGCTGTTCGCTCCCACCACGCAATGGTGCCCGATGGTCACGCCCTTCGTGATAACGCTCATCGGGCCGATGTAGCAGTGATCGCCGATCGACACAGGGTCCTTCACATATGCCGCACGACCGCCGGACAGTGCCCAGGCCACAGAATCGTGTGAGTAGATCTGCACGCCAGCGGAGATCGAGCACGTCGCGCCGATCGTGAGGCCTCCCGATCCATCGAGCACCACCTGCGGTCCGATCCACGTTCGCTCGCCAACCTGCACGCTGCCGATGACGAGTGCACTGTCATAGATGGAGGCGCCCGCACCAAAGCCCAGCGCGCCGGCGCGTGCCCATCGGTCCACGACCAGTTCACCGAACGGCAGGCTGCGGTCGAAATTGGCGCGCACGCTCGTCGACTGCGCTTCGTAGAAGCTCGCGAGACTGGCCAGAGTCTCCGCTGGACTGCCCGCGGCACCACGGGTCATGCCGTGACTCCCGTGAACACGGTCTGCAGTGCGTCCACCACACGAACGCACTCGTCCTCCGTCATGCCCGCATACATCGGCAGCGTGATGGTGCAACGCTCCGCGAGATATGCGTTCGGGAAGTCCTCCGGCACGTAGCCGTAGGCCTCACGGTAGTAGTGCAGATGGGGCGGCGCATGAGTGCCCTGGCGTGTCACGATGCCCTGCGCCTCGAGTGCGGCCATGCCGTCGTTGCGACGCGCGAACAGCCGATCGACGTTCGCCAGCGTCGGCGTCTCGGGACTGAAGAGGCACACATACGACTGCTCACCGTGCCGCACGCGGGGATCGCGATGCGGCGGGATGAGCCAGTCCACCGGTGCCAGCAGCGCATCGTACCAGGCCGCGGAGCGGCGGCGCTCCGCCATGATCCACTTCGCCTTCCGCAGCTGCGTCACACCGAGCGCGCCCTGCAGATCGGTCATCCGGCAGTTGTAGCCAAGGTGACGGTATTCGGCCAGCAGGAACGAATACTGCTGCGCATGTCGCTCCAGGTCGGAACGGCTGGCCCCGTGATCACGAAGCGTGCGGGCCAGCGATGCCCGTGCCGAGTCGGCCGTGAGCACCATGCCGCCTTCGCCGGTGGTGATGGACTTCCGCGGATGGAACGAGAAGCAACCGAACTCACCGAACGTGCCGACATGGTGTTCGTCGAGCCAGGTATCGAAGCCGCAGGCGGCATCCTCCACCACCCAGAGCCCGCGACGCGAGGCAATGGCCATGATGCGCCGCATCTCGGCCGGTTGCCCGAACAGGTGGACGGGGATGATGCCAACCGTGCGCGGTGTGATCGCGGCCTCGATCGCGGTACAGTCGATGTTGTATGTCGCGAGATCCACGTCGACGAACATCGGGCGTGCACCGCAGTGCTCGACCACATTGGCCGTCGCAATCCACGTGAACGCCGGGACCAGGACTTCGTCACCGGGACCGCAGCCGAGCGCGGCCAGCGCGAGTTGCAATGCCGTGGTGCACGACGTCGTTGCAATGGCGTGACCGGCATGCGTCCAGCGCGCAAAGTCGCGCTCGAATTCCGCCACGCGCGGCCCCTGCACCACCCATCCGCTGCGCAGCGGTTCCTGGATGGCAGCGAGATCGTCGTCGTCGAAAATCGCGCGCGTGATCGGGATCTGGGTCATGGTCGGTTCCTCTCGCTCTCAGGCAGCGGCGGCTGCGGCGGTCTCGCCGTCGCGAAAGCGACGCAGCCACCACTCGAAGCAGAGCAGTGACCAGATGACGAGACGATGGTTGGTCGTGCCGGAGACATGCTCGTCGATCACCGCATGGACCGTGACCGGATCGAGAAATTCGTAGATGCGCGCATCGCGCGTGTGCAGCAGTCGCCGGATGTAGTCGATGCTCTGGCCGCGGAACCAGCTCGCATCAGGCGCGGAGAACCCCTGCTTCTTTCCCGTGGCATAACCCGCCGGGACATACCGGGCCAGCGCCTGGCGCAGCAGCAGCTTTCCGTCACCGGTCTCCTCGAAGTACCGCTGCCGCTTTGCGCCGACGGTGTTCTCGTCCATCCGCACGACGTTGTCAACGTGCTTCAGCTTGTACTTCACGGGAACGCGGAGCGCGAAGTCCACCAGGTCGTTGTCGAGGAACGGCACCCGTGTTTCCAGCCCGTGCGCCATCGAGAGCTTGTCCTCGACCAGCAGCAGTCCGCTCAGGAACGTCGACAGCTCGAAATACAGCGAGTGGTTGACGTAGTCGTCCGGCGTCATCGCGAGGAACGATCGGCGCCGCAAGACGCTGCGGAACGCGGCTTCCGGTGGATGCGTCACCAGCGCCTGGGCCACTGACGGCTGGAAGAAGGTGTCGCGATGGGCATCGGGCACCAGGCGCTGCCAGTACGCGTAGTACTTGTCCAGATACTGCGCCGCGTCATCGTTCTTCACGGCGCGGTAGTATCGCCATGGATACCCGGCAAAGATCTCGTCGCCGCCCGTGCCCGCGAGCACCACCTTCACGAATCGCGACGCCAGCCGTGAGATGTAGTAGTTCGGATAGCTCTGTCCCACCCGAAGGTCTTCGAGATGCCAGACCAGGTCGGGAAGCACGCGCTCCATGTCGCCCGCCTTCAGCACGACCTGATAGTGCTCGGTTCGATAGGCCGCCGAGAGGACCTCGGCCTTCGCCCGTTCGTCAAAGGCAAGCTCGAGGCCGGAGGCGGATGAGACGTCGAATCCCGCCGTGAAACTCTTCACGTTCGGGAAACGGCGCGCCGTGATGCAGGTCACCGCGCCGGAGTCGATTCCGCCGCTGAGATACGTCCCGACTTCGACATCTGCCTGCACCTGTCGTTCCACGGCCTGCCGGAACAGGCGATCGAGCTCCTCGAGGTACTCACCTTCGCTGACACCCTTCTCTTCCACGAACCGGTAGTCCCACCAGCGTGACACCGCGAAGGACGCAGGCTCGCCCATGTGCAGCGTGATGGAGCTCGCGCGCGGCAGCAACTTCACTCCGTCAAAGAGCGTGCGGTCGGTGAACACGTTCTGGAACGTGAAGTACTCACCGAGGGCCGCGTGATCGACACCGACCTTCACCGCCGGATGCTGCAGCAGCGACTTGATCTCCGAGCCGAACAGCAGCACCTGTCCATCCCAGTGGTAGTACAGCGGCTTGATGCCGAACCGATCGCGAGCGATGAAGATCCGCTGTTCCTGGGCATCCCAGATCGCGAACGCGAACATGCCATTCAGCCTCTCGAGGCACTTCGGGCCCCAGGCGCGGTACGCTGCCAGCAACACTTCCGTGTCACTCTGCGTCCGGAACACCGCACCACGCTTCCCCAGCTCGCGACGCAGTTCGCGCCAGTTGTAGATCTCGCCGTTGAACGTGATCACCAGGGTGCCGTCCGCACTGTGCATCGGCTGCGCGCCCGCGGGCGAGAGATCCACGATGGCAAGTCGCCGGTGGCCGAATCCCACGCCATGCTGGATCCAGTGGCCATCACCGTCCGGCCCGCGGTGCCGCACGATGTCGGTCATCGCGCGCAACACGACCGGCGACACCGGTCCGCCGTGCACGTTCATGATGCCGGCGATGCCGCACATGGGTTATCCCGTCAGACGGCGGCGAGGGCAGGCATCGGACGCCCGTCTGCCTGTGCATGCACGCGAGCCAGGTGTGCGTCGCGCCACTCGATCAGCCGGGCCAGACCGTCGCGCAGTGACACCGTCGACCTGAAACCAAGATCCCGCGCCGCCTTCTCCGGACACCCAACCCGATTCGTCACGAAGACGCGGTCGGCCGGCTGGTACTGAATCTCCAGCGGCGATCCCCGCAGCTCGAGAATCAGCTCCGTCAGTTCGCGCAGCGTCGTCCGCGTGCCGCTGCCGACGTTGTAGCACTCCGCGCTCACGTCACTCTCGAGCGCCAGCACGTTTGCCCTGGCGCAATCGCTCACATAGATGAAGTCGTACGCGGCCGATCCATCGCCGTGCAGGACGGGAGCCAGTCCCCGGTCGAGTCGATCGAGAATCTTCATGATCACGGCGATGTACGTGCCTTTGTAGTCCTGCCGGGCGCCGTACACGTTCATGTACCGCAGCGCCGCATACGAGATGCCGTAGCGGTCGGCGTACGCGCGCGCCATGGCTTCGCCCGCGATCTTCGTCGCGCCGTAGAAGGTCGTGTTGTTGAACGGATGCGACTCCGTCATCGGCAGTTCAACGGCATCGCCGTAAACCGACGCCGAAGACGACAGGACCAGTCGCTCCACCCCGTGTGCCTGACAGGCTTCGAGCACGTTGAACGTCCCACGCACATTCACGTCGAACGCAACACGCGGAAACTCGTGACACTGCAGCAGCCAGAGCGCCGCCAGGTGCACGACACACTGGCTTTCGCGCACCGCCGCCGACAACACATCCGAGTGCAGGATGTCGCCACCCGCTTCGAAGATCCGCACCCGCGGGTCCGCCAGCGCATCGGTGAGGTTGTCCACGCTGCCGCGACAGAAATTGTCGTAGACGATGACCTGCTTCACGTCCCGCGTGAGCAGTTCATCCACCACGTGAGAGCCGATGAAACCGGCACCTCCGATGACACACACCGTCTTGCCGCGAATATCGGCCATGCAGGGCTCGCTTCCATTGAAGGGTGCGCGGGATCGCGCCCGCCACTCAACTGTTTAGCACACCACATGCCAACGGCTAAACCGTTGTCCTACAACACTTTATATGTTTCCGTCAAACCCGCGGGACGGCATGGATTGCCGGATACCGCCGCCGGTGCGGCATGGGCTGCCCACCTTGTGCCCGTCAGCGACCCATCGCACGCAGCACGTGGCGACGCGTCACTTCCAGTGAGAGCACCGCCAGGCTGTCCGCGATCGGCGCTGGCACGACGGCCTGCCGGCTCCGACGCCGGACCTGGGCACGCGTCAGTGCTGCCGTGATGCTCCGCACCGTCGCGCCACTGTCAAATCGTGCGACGATGCGCGCACGGGCGGCGGCACCCGCCTGTCGCCGCGCGGCGGGATCGAGCCACGTTCGCATCGCCTCGAGGTACGGCGCAGCGTCGTCCCCATCCGCCAGCACGAGGCTCCCCGTTCCAGCCGCCACCAGCTCTCGCTGCCCGCCCACGTCGGAAACGACCGGTACGCACTCCATCGACATCGCTTCGTACACTGACCGCGAGATCCCTTCGATCGTGGATGGCGCCAGCAGGACGTCTGCCGCCGCATAGACGTGCCGAAGCGTGTACTCGTCCAGCTCGCCGAGCAGCTTGCACCGATCACCGACCCCCGCGGCGTGCGCCCGTTGCAACGTGTCCTGCGACAGCGGACCCTCTCCAACCATCAGGAGGTGCACATCGTGGCCCTCAGCGCACAGCCCGGCCAACACGTCAACGGCCAGGTGAGGTCGCTTCTCAGGCGACAGGCGCCCGCTGAAGAGCAGCACCAGCGTGTCGTCAGTGGCTCCGATCGACGCCCGGATTTCGGCGTGGCGCGCCCCGGAACGCAACCAGAGCGCAGTATCGATGCCGATGTACGCCGTCTCGACCGCATCCTCGGCACAGCCCTCGCTGAGCAGGTGCTGCCGCAACGCGTGACTGGTCGTGAGCTGTGCGTCCAGTTCGCCGGTCCACTGCGCGGCCATCGTCGAGTAGCTGCCGTACATGCCATCCTCGAACCAATCGGTGTGCACCCAGTCCACGAACGCAACCCGTGGATGACGTGACCGGAGAAACGGCAGGAGGTGGTACGCAAGGTGGCTGTGGCTCATCAACACCACGTCGATCTCGCGCGACGTGATGAGACTGTCGATGTATGCCGGCACCGAGTCCGCCGGGACCGTTGCGTGGGGATGATGAATGTCAGGCGCTGCCGCACGAATCCGGTCCAGTCGCCAGTCGCTGCGCCAGATCTCCGTCGCGCAGGAGGTGATGACATGTCCCGCCGCCGCCAGACGCGGCACCAGGTCCACGTTCACTGCGGTGTAGCCACCCATCGGGAATCCCTGCACGAGCAGCAGGATGCGCAAACCGGTCGCAGGCGCAAGCCGCACTGGGAGCTGTGGTGGTGCTGAACGCGACAGCCATTGCAGCGGCAATCGCGACACACGATTCGAATCCACGTCCACGAGCAACGTCGAATCGAGACCAAGCGCGCGGAGCGCCTGCAGCGCATCATTTGCGATCGGCGACAGCACGTCGGATGCGACCGGCTCGTGGATCAGTGGTTGTGCAACCCAACCGGCGCCACGACCGCACTCACGGTACAGTCCAACGGCCAGCGCGACAGCCAACGCGGGCTTCGGCGTCGGCGTCGCGGCAAGCACTCTCACCGCGGCATCGGTTCGCACCACGAGGAACTGCGCGGCACATAGCAACGGCGTCATCGGCGCATCATGCCCTTCCACGCCACCCGTCACACATGTACGGTCGGCGTGCGTGCTCAGAAACCAGATCGCCCGCTCACACGCCGTGACATCCAGCACGGTGCCCGCGAGGACCAGCACCACAAACGGCGTGTCGATCGCGCCGTCGCTGGCCAGGGACGGAACCATGCGCGTCGCAATGGTCTGCCGCGAAAGCGAGGCCAGTGTGCGTGCCGTGGCCTGTGCCCCCATCCCCTCATCGAGCACGAGGACAGGAACGGAACCGGCGATCCGGCGCGACTCCGCGCGACGCACATCGTCCCGTGCCTCGTGCTGCGGCACGCGTGACGACCGTACCGCGACCAGGGACCCGGACACGCGCTCAGGCACTCTGCATCCAGAGCAGTGTGCGCAGCGCCATCGCAGCCGGCTCTCGACGCGAGAGCAGGCCGGCGGGCCAATACGCACGGGCAAGATCGTCGAGCAGTGACTCCGGCGTCATCGCGCCGTCGCTGAAGCGCGCCAGCGCCCGCATTCGGTCACTGCCCAGCCCATCGCCATGATGGATGTCACCGATGTGCTGCGCTTCTTCCGCCGTCGGGTCCATGATCGTGCGTGCAAGTTGCCGGATGGCGGCAGCGGCGCTGATCGACTGCTCACCGAACACGCGTTGCTCCTGCGCCAGCGTCCGCGCATATGCCAGCGCCCCCTCGCGAACCTGTGCCACGCTCGCGCGCTGTGATTCCGGGTGGTCCACCGCACCGTGCACGGGCACGACGGTCTTCCCTGCCGTTTGGAACCCGCGAAGACTGCCGCGTGTCGTCGTGCAGATAAACTCCGTCAGCTGCAGCAGCTGCAATACGGCCTTCGCATACTCCGGCGGCGAACCGTTGTCGAACAGAAATCCGCTGGCGCTGCTTCCGCCCAGATCCTTGGTGATGCCCGGCAGCGTCCCGAGGTAGTAGCCATGCAGATCGAGCGGCACCTTCTCAACGGAGCCGACCGCAGCCAGCGCCTTCTGAATCGTGCCATTCCAGCCGATGTCCACCAGTGCAATCCGCCCGGGCGCGAGCACGCCTTCCTGCTTCAGGAACGTCAGCAGCAGGCGCCGCTCCGTCTGCGAACGTGCGAGGAGCGCATTGAGCACATCCAGGCGGCCGAAAAGGGCAATGACTTTTGTCAGCGAAGCGGAGTCGCCTGGCACAACGACGAAATCGGGCGACAGCCCGACGGCGCGGAATGCGGCATGGAAATCCCCGGCCCGCAGGCCGAAGCGCTCCAGGAACTCGCGCGCCGGTCGGGCATTCTCACACGACATGAGCTGAGACGTGATGGACGTACGCCCCGATGCGAGCGCCGGCAGCACGAAGGCACGTCTTGACGACTCCAGCAACGCGGTCGATGGCCCGGCCCGATCACCGATCAGCTCACGATACACATCGAGAATGATCTCACCGTCGCGCAGCAGAAAATACGCCCTGTCGATGCCGTCACGAGCGAATCGCTCGTGCAGCCAGAACGCAAATCCACTCAACATGGGGCCGGCAACCGAGTAGCCAAGGCGCCACCAGAACGGAAACGCCGGCTCCACCGTCCGCGAACCAAGCTGCGCCAGGCCGAGTGCGATCGTATCCCCCGGCGCAGTCGCCGGAAGGTCACTGGGCCGACTTGCCGCCCATGGATGAACGACCGTGACGAACCCCTGCGCTGCGGGTACGCTCCCATCCGATTGTGGGTGGTCACCGATGTGCAATACGTCCTCCGCCGGCACATCAACCTCGTTCGCCACGGCCTTCAACAGCGCCCCTTCACCCTTCGACATCCGGCATTCCGCAGAACTCACCACGAGTACGCCGTCCAGTCGGTAACCGCAGTGCTCGAGCAGCTCACGAAGAAATGCCTCGTCGTGGTACGTGTCGCTGACGCACCAGACGGTCTTGCCGTCGTTCACGGCCCGTGTGAAGACGTGTTGCAGGTGCGGATGCGCAGTACACAACGCGAGCTCCACCAGCTGCTCCGCCCGCACCATCGCGGGAACGTCATTCACGGACCGCCCGAGGCGTTCGGCCAGCACCTCGTGAATTTCAGGCAGCGTCACTTCGCCTGAGCCGCGCTCCCTCACGCCGCGTGCGCGCGCGTCATGCTCTGCCTCGCGGCGAAGTTGCGCCAATGGCACCGCATCGAGACCCCAGCCGCTGAACGGCGCTGGCGTTGCGAGGTGCAGGAAGACGTCGCGCGGCGCGGCGACCTTGCGTACGATCAGCGTGTCGAAGATGTCGAAGCTCACCACGCGAGCTGCATCCCACGCGGACGCAATTGCGGTCTCTGCGACTTCACCGGGCGTTGCGAGTCTGCCCAGCGACGTGAACTCCGGTGTCACGTGCGTCGCGATCGCCGTGAACAACTGTTCGACATCGTCACGCTGCAACGACGGCTGCGGCGCGGCATGAACACGCAGCGGTGTGGCCATCACTCGGCGAACCTCGCGAGAAACGACGGCTCCAGCGAGAAGATCATCGCGTTCGTGGCCATCGCTTCGGCAGGCACCAGCTCCGTCCCCGCCTCACCACTCGCGAGCGCGAAGTGAACGAAGCCGAACATGCCGAGTACTGCGGCGGCCACCTGCATGCCCTCTGCATCAGGCCCGCTCGCTCCGGACAGCCCGCACCGCCACGCAACGGCGCCGATCTCCCGCCGTTCCAGTGCGCCGCGCACACGGCGCAACAGGACCGCGACAGACGCCGCGCTGCCGGCGTGCACGATCGTCGATGCACCGGGTGTCGTGGGCACGGTGGGAACCTGGTCCAGCGTCGACGCAACGCGCGCGATCACGTGCGCTTCGACACCGCTCGCCTCGGCACTCTCGACGATCCGCGCTGAGTGATCCGGTGTGTCACAGAGCACGATCACACTCACCAACGCGCTGCCGCTCGCGGCGCTCAAGGCGCCAAAGCCGTCACCCGGGTCGGCATCCACGAACCGGTCTCCATCGCGCAGCGCTTCGTCCAGGAAGAGACGCAGCTCGGGATCCACCCCGTGGTTGCCATGCTCGGCGTCGAGTGCGGCCACCGCAGCGGCCGAATCGCTGAAGCGAACGACAAACCGCGGCGAGCCGTCGCGGCGCGTCGCAACCGAGGGAATCAGTGCGCCGCCCTGGCGCGCAATCAGATCCGCCAGCGCCGCATCTGCCGCTGCCGTCTCCCGCCACCGCTGCACGAGCCCATGGACCGAGGCGTCGGTGCAGGCCTCGACCAGCGCCTCCGCCGACGCAGTGAAGCCCGCCCGGTACAGCGCCTCCGCAATCGGCCCGTGGCCCGTCTCCGGCTCCGGCTCCGGGACCGAGACCGGCACCGACGCCAACGTGGAAGCTCCGCTCAGGGACGGTGCGTTTTGCGACGACCATGGGAGCACGACGTTCGGCAGCGACATGGGAGACCTCGGGTCAATGGACGATCAGGTGTCCGGTCGCCCAAAGCATCCCTTGTGCCGTCACGTAAACACTTGTGTGGCAACGTGTTGTGATCCAGGCCCCTGCCGCGCAAGGGCGGTACGGTCGGCGGGAGTTGCCGCCAGTGCGGCAGAAACAGCCCGGCCGCTAACCAGCCTGTGCCTCAGAGCGCGCCTTCTGGCGCATCGCTCTCAGGCTGGGCAGCCGCCAGACCACGACGACTGACGCAAGGCCGATCCGCTGCTCGATCTCGAGGTTGGCACCGCCGAGCAGTGCCGCCGTCAGCACGGTGGGCCGCATGACTGCTTCCGCGCTGCCATCGTGCGGATCACTCGCATCGCGCTCGCCGATGAAGGTCAGCCGCGCCTCGTCCGCCGTGCCCGAGCAGGCGACGCGGACCACACCCCCGGGCGCGACGAAGCCCTTGAGCTGGGTGAGTGTCATGAGCACCGCGTGGATGAATGCCGGCTCGGGCGCCAGAATCGGCGGCGCGTCGGCTGCCGCCTCGAGGTACACGGCAACGTCGCCAAGACTCGCGTGTGAACGGTGCAACTGGATTGCCGTCCCAAGCACGTCACCGAGCAGCAAGGGCATCGGCTCGCTCCCGAGCGCGAAGGGCAGCGCACGCAGCTGGCGCAGCTGCTCCGTGAGCCGTTGTGCCTCGCGTGACAACCCGCTGGCGACCGGCTCGCTCACCGGGCGCCGGGGATCCAGTGCCTCGATCGTCGCCCCCAGGCTCAGGGCACGGTTGTTCAGAGTGTGCACCATGCCCTGTACGATGGCATCGATCGTCTCGAACCAGCGAAGCACATCCGGCCACTCGGGCGCGCGGTCGCCAGCACTGCCGAATGCGGCAGGCATCAGACGTTTTTCGCCCGGTTGGCCACAGTCCAGCCCGCGACGCCGCCAGCCGATACTCCGAGACAGAAGGCGGCCCATGGTCGTCCGCTGACCCTTTGCCCGGACTTATCCCACGTGTTCCTGATCATCGGCCTCGTCGTCGTCATAGGGTCTGTCATTGGCGGCTACGTCATGCACCATGGCAAGCTCGCCGTCCTCTGGCAACCCACCGAGTTCATCATCATCATCGGCGCCGGCATCGGCTCGATGATCATCAGCAACCCACCAGCAGTTCTCAAGCATATCATCGCCGGCGTCATCGGACTGCTGAAGCCGAATCCATTCAACAAGAAAGCCTACGGCGAATTGCTGCAGGTCCTGTTCCAGATCTTCAACAAGGCACGCAAGGACGGACTGGTCGGACTCGAAGCGCACATCGAAGATCCGTCCAAGAGCGACATCTTCAGCAAGTACCCCGGCTTCATGCATCACCACCACGCGGTGGCGCTGCTCGCCGATACACTGAAGGTATTGCTCACCGGCACGATCGAGGATCACAACCTCGCCGAAATCCTCGACATGGATCTCGACCAGCACCATCACGAGGCGAGCCTCGTCCCCGGTGCCATTGCCAGTGTCGGCGACGCCATGCCGGCGTTCGGCATCGTCGCCGCCGTGCTCGGCGTCATCATCACGATGGGCGCGATCGGCGGATCACCGGCCGAAATCGGCGGCAAGGTTGCCGCGGCCCTCGTCGGAACGTTCATCGGGATCCTGCTCGCATACGGGCTCTTCAGCCCGATCGCCAAGTCGATCGAAATGCGCAACTCGAGTGAGCACGCGTATCTGATGTGCATCAAGACTGCGCTGCTCAGCTTCGCGCGCGGTGACGCGCCAATGACCGCCGTCGAATTCGCGCGCAGGAACATCGAGCCGGGTGATCGGCCCACGTTCGCTGAACTGGAAGAACTCGCGAAAGCCTCGAAGGCAGCGTAATGGCCAAGGACGGCAAGAAGATCGTCATCGTCAAGAAGAAGGGCGGCGGGCACGGCGGCCACCACGGCGGCGCCTGGAAGGTGGCATACGCCGACTTCGTGACGGCCATGATGGCCTTCTTCATGGTGCTCTGGATCGTGGGACTGGATGACCAGACGAAGAAGGCCGTCGAGGGCTACTTCCAGAACCCGGTTGGCAACAAGAACGCATACAGCGGCGGTGCCTCGCCGGTGGCGTCAGGGTCTTCGCCGGCGCGCATCTCGAAGAACGCATTGAAGCTGATCGTTCGAAAGGTCGAGGAACAGCAATTCCGCGAGTTCCAGAAACGCATCGCCGCGAAAATCGACAGCAATCCGGAGCTGAAGGGCCTCAGGAACTCGATCGAGATCATCATCACCAAGGACGGACTGCGGATCGAGTTGGTCGAGAAGGGAAGCGGCGCCGATTTCTTCCCGATCGGTTCCGCCGAACTGCGTCCCGCCGCCAGGGCGGCGATCATGCTGATCTCTGAAGAACTGTCCGTGCTCTCGAACCCCATCATTCTCGAGGGCCACACCGACGGCGCACCGTTCGGCGCCGGCGGGAGCTACACGAACTGGGAGCTCAGCGCCGATCGCGCCAACGCCGCGCGACGTGTGGTGGGTGCCAACGGCATCACCAACGACCGGCTCGTGCAGGTGCGCGGCCTTGCTGATCGTGATCTTCGGAATCCCGACGATCCATTCGACCCCACCAACCGCCGGATCTCGATCTTCCTGCCGTTCCGCGCCTTCGAGGACGAGCATGCTCCCGACTCCACCGCCACCGGTGCCGCCGGCGAACCGCCGCTCAAGAGCTGATTGAGTCTGCCCCACGGGCAAGATGTAGAGCATGCCTCACAGACGAGGCGGCAGGATACACGCAGAAACGCCGCAGCGGCGCGGTCCGCTCTGCGGCCACCAGAACATCGGCATCCTGAAAGGTTCGGACTGCCGTGGTCACTCGGGCGTCGCCGCCCCCCGGGATCAGCCCGTCGCCTTCACCTGTTCGATGGCCCAGCCAACCGCCGCTGGGTAGTGCGCTGCGATCTGCACCAGGACGCGATCGTTGTTGCCAGTCAACTGTTCGACACGATCCCAGTCGCCCACCTCGTACGCCTCGAGGCCGGCCAGTACGGTGCCGTGCACGCCAGTGCGCGACAGCAGCGCCTCGGACACTGACGGCGACAGTTGAAGCGTCTCGATCACACTCTTCATCGGGGACTGAAGGAGCACGTGCAGCATCGAGAACATGCCAACCAGGAATCGCTGGTCGCGCTCCTCGGGTGCACTCATCAACTCGAGCACGCGAGCACGTGTCAGGCTGAGTTTGAAGAGCTCGCGTTGCCGGGCACCACCGGACGAGAAACTGGCCATCACCAGCAGCGTCAGCCATCGCTCGAGCTGCGTGCGACCGAGCAGCCGCAGCGCGTGCGGAATCGATTCGATCCCCTTGAATCCCATCGCAGCGCTGTTCACGATGCGGAGCAGCTTGAATGTCAGCGCCGGATCACGCTTGATCGAATTCTCGACCTGGTTGGTCGGTGTGTTCTCGTTCTTCACCAGGTTGAGCAGCTGCAGCGCACTCGACTCACCGGCCGTCAGGTCGCGCTTCACGACTGTTTCCGGCTGACAATAGAAATACCCCTGAAACAGCGTAAAACCAGCCGCCGCGCATTCGGCTCGCATCGCGTCCGTCTCCACACGCTCGGCCAGCATCTTCACGTTGAACGGACGGAGCTTTCCCACCGCCACCTTCAGTTGATCGGTGGTCTTCCCCAGCACATCCACCTTCACCACCGTCGCCAGTTCGAGCAGCGGCACCCACTTCTCGTCCCAGACGAAATCATCGAGCGCGATCGGATAGCCACGCTTCCTGGCATCGGCAACGGCGGCGATCACCTCGGCATCCGGGGTCACGCTTTCGAGAATCTCGAGGACGACGGCCTTCGGGTCGAGCAGCTCCCACGCCCGCTCCACGATCAGATCGCGCGACAGGTTGACCCAGACGCGCTCTCCCTCCGAGAGCTTTTCCAGACCGATGCCAAGGATCGCCTGCACAACCGTCGACGACGCCATCGCGGTCGACGTGGCGCCACTCGCGGAGGTCGCGTCTTCGGAGTGCCGATAGAGCAATTCGAAGCCAACCACCTTCTGGCGATCGTCGAAGATCGGTTGACGGGCAACAATGGCATCAGCCATGAGAGAATCGGCGCACGGGACGTCGTGTCAGGAGCCGCGGCGGGGCGGCGCGGAAGAAGGCAGTATTCCCGAGTATCGGACGCTCCCCCGCCGGGCTTGCCTGCGCCGGCTTGTCCGACCACCCTTCGCCGGATGCTCCCCTCATCAGTTCCTGATCACGCCGCTGTGCCGCCGGCCATCCTCGTGCGCGGCTTCAGCAAGCGCTACGGCAGCGTACCGGCGGTAACGGGACTCGATCTCGAGGTCCCTGCCGGCGAAATCCTCGGCCTGGTGGGCCCAAACGGCGCCGGCAAGACCACCACCCTCCGGGCGCTCGCGGGCATCCTGCGCCCCACGGAGGGCGCACTGAGCATCGCCGGCTTCGATCTCGCCGTCCACCCGGTGGAGGCAAAACGGCGCCTCGCATTCATCCCCGACGAACCGCACCTGTTCGATTATCTGACGGTCGAGGAACACCTCCGCTTCACCGCCCGCCTCTACGGTGTCGGCAACGCGGCCGAGCGTATTCCCGCCCTCCTCGCCGAGATGGAGCTCACCGAGAAACGCCACGTCCTCCCGAGCGAACTCTCGCGCGGCATGAAACAGAAGCTCTCCGTCGCCGCAGCACTGCTGCACGATCCGGCGGTGCTGATTCTCGATGAACCACTCACCGGCCTCGATCCAACCGGCATCCGCCGGATGAAGGACACCATCCGCCGACGTGCAGAGCGCGGAACGGCAGTCATTCTCAGCTCGCACCTGCTCAACCTCGTCGAGGAGCTCTGCAATCGCCTGCTGTTGCTCCGCCGCGGCACGGTCGCGGCGCTCGGCACCATCGATGAGCTCCGCGCACTGCGTCCAGAGCTGGCGTCGGCATCGCTCGAAGATCTCTTCATCGCACTCACCGACGATGCATCACCAACGGGTCACGCGGCGTGAGCGCCGTCGCCGCGCAACCGTGGCGCGCCCTCTGGTACCTGTACTCGCGCGGCTGGCGGAATCGGTGGCTCCAGCAGCTTCGGCGCCTGCGGCAGCCGCGCTACCTGATCGGCGCGCTGGCCATGGTCGCCTATCTCGGCTCGCTGCTTTTCACGCCCAGCATGAGCAACCCTGCCACCACCGATCCTGCCCTCTTCGATTTCCGTCAGCTTCTCGCCATCAGTGGATTGTCGTTTGCGCTCGGCGTCTGGTGGATTGCCGCGCCAAGCGACAGCGCGCTCGCTTTCAGCAATGCGGAAGTGTTCTTCCTGTTTCCCGCGCCAGTCAGCCGCCGGACGCTGGTCCAGGCGCGGCTTTTCAGCATCCAGGCCATGCTCCTCGTGCAGGTGCTGATCTGGACGTTGCTGCTGCGACGCGAAGGCAGCGCGCTGCCCGGTGTACTCCGTGCGATCGGACTCTGGGTGCTCTTCACGACCGTCTCGCTGCACCGGCTCGGCGCAACGCTCGCCCGCACGCATGCGCCCGATGCCCCGCAGCGACAACCCGTCGCCAAGGTCGCGGCGATTCTCTATCTGGGCGCGCTCGCCATCGCGATGATTCTCGCGGCACCACTCGCCCTCGATATCTGGCGGGAGTTCTCGCCTCCCGATGACGGCAATCCCGCGCTGGTATTCCGGCGCTTGCTGCCCGCGCGGCAAGCAATACAGTCGCTGCTCGACGATCGACTCGTTCACGCACTCCTGTGGCCCATTCGCGCCGCGACGCAACCGGCGTTTGCCGCCAACACCACCGCGTGGCTTGCCGCAATCCCGGCAGCATTGCTCGTCCTCGGATTGCACTACCTGTGGATCCTGCGCGATCCACAGCCATTCGAGGAACTTGCCCTCGGGTCCAGTGCGCGTTTTGCCGACCGGGTCGCTCGCTTGCGTCGTGGCAGCACCTTCAACACTGCAGACGTCTCCCGCCTGCGCTGGACTCTCTCCCTGCACGGGGCGCCGGCTGTTTCCCTCGTCTGGAAAAACGTCACCGCCGCCGTACGCACCTTTCGACCCAGAGCACTCGTCGTTTCGGTGGTGGCACTGGTTTTCATCGTCCTGCTTGCCAACCAGCTCGGCGTCACCGACAACACCTCCTCGGACTCCATTCGGACCACGCTCAGCACACTGTACTTCAGCGTCTTTGCCGGGGCGCTCCTCACGGCGCCGGCGTGGTTTCGGCTCGATCTCCGGCACGATCTTGGCCACCTGCCGTTCCTCAAGACGGTGCCGCTGCCCGCACACACCATCGTCGCGACAGAGATCCTCACGGCCACCTTGATCGCGACCACTGCCATGGTGCTGTTTTTCGCCCCACCGGCCTTCCTCGTGCTGCGCGGCATTGGCGGGCCACTCGGCCCACTCGGCGTCTCGCTCGTCGTTGTCGGAGGCGCCGCTGCCGTCGGCGCGATCAACCTCCTCCACATCACGCTCTACAACGCCATCGCGCTCTGGCTGCCGGCATGGGTCCCGCTGAACCAGGGCGGCGCTGCGACCGGCGGAGCCTCCGTTGTGGGTCAGGTGTACATCACGCTACTTGCGATCCTGTTCTCGCTGTCTCTCCTGCTCGCCGTGCCATCGGCGGCGGCGTGGGGGCTCGTCCGACTGCTCGGCGACACCCGTGTGCCCGTTTCGATCGTGGCAGTGCTCGCTCTCGTCGTTGCCCTGGTCATCATCGTCCTCGAATGGCTCGCACTCGCACGACTCCTCGGCAAGGCGCTCGACCGGTTGGAGCCTGTCGACATTCCCACCGCGAACGCCTGAGTCTCCCACACCGGACCGGTTAGCTTTCAGCATGTTCGACGACGACGCGCACGACGGTCCCGACGGGTCCGATCCATTTCCCGGTGATGACGCGGCAGGCGACGAGCGCCCGGCGGTCTTCGTGCGCACGAACACCCCGATTCCACTCTCCGTGCAGCGAATGGAAGACGAGCGCGCACCGGATGGCGTCTGCCTCGGTGCCTTCATCGGCGAACGCCTCGTGGCGCGCTGTGCGATGCCCGATGACGCGATTCAGCATCTCCTCAAACTCGATCTCTTCGGGGACCCGGTCAGGCTCGGCCTGTTCGCCTATGAAGAAGAGCCCGGGCTGCAGTGCCGGCTCTTTGCCCTCGTGCCGCCCGAGAAGCTCAAGGACTCTGATTCCGCGGACGAGCCGTGGAAGGAGAGCGTTCCCAGCTACGAACAGTCGTACGCGCGCGACGACGAGGACAGCGATCCCGATTTCTTCGGCGATGATGACGAGGAGGCCGAGACGAGCCGGTTGGAGACGGTGCTCCTTGGGCACATCGTGCGCTTTGACAGCGATCGGAAATACTCCGACGATCTCGCCGCCGAAGCGGTCGACATCCTGCAGAAGATCATCGTCGGCGGTCCGCTCGATGAGGCCGACACCAAGGCAATCGACGATCTTCTCGATTCACTCTGATCCGGGCCGTCTCACGCACCGCACGCGACGGGTGCTGGTGAAACTGCGACCCGCTCAGCCCTCTGCCACGCCGTAGCGCTCACGAAGAACGTTCATGTGATGCAGCTCGTGCCCCGCGATGATGTACGCGAGCGCACGAACGCTGATTGGCGCACCTGACGCAGTCCCCATGCGATCCCACGCCTCGTCCGCGAGATTCTCGAACAGCAGGATCGTCGCCGCGTGCACCGCCATCAGTTCGCCAAGCACCTGATCGAGCGGCAGGTCATCGTAGCGAGCGACTGACACGAACAGGTTCTCATCGAACCCGGGCAGGGGCGTCGTGTCACCGCGCGCGACTCGCAGCGCGCGATAGCTCATCACGCGCTCGGTATCCGCCATGTGTCCAACCATCTCGCGGATGGACCACTTTCCCGGCGCGTACCGATGGCGCTCCTGCTCCGGTGTGATGGTGCGCATCGCGCGATAGTTCGCGTCAAAAATCACCGGCAGCAGGCGACGCAGGTCTCCATCAGGTACGAGATCGACGTAGCCGCGATAAAAGTCGCCGAACGTGCCCGCGGCCGGCCGCTCGAAGTTGAGTTCATCCGCTGACACTGGCAGCCGTGCATCGTGTGCGCTCATCGTGTGCTCGTCTGTGACGCCTTCGGCACTCCCAACAACTCGATGTCGAAGATCAACGTGGCCATGCGCGGAATGAGCGGCGCCGAGCCGATGTCACCGTAACCCAGCTTTGGCGGAACGATCAGCCGGCGCGTGCCGCCGACACGCATGCCGCGGATTCCTTCGTCCCACCCGCTGATGACCTGACCGATACCGAGCGTGAAGCGGAACTTCTCATTCCGGTCCTTGCTGCTCTCGAACTTCTTGCCGTCGGCAAGCCACCCGGTGTAGAAGACTTCGACCGTCATCATCGAGTCTGCGACGGGACCCGTCCCGACCACCACGTCGTGGACGTACAAGCCGCTGGGCCTGCGTTCGGCGGAGTCGAGTGTCACGCCAAGCGACGGGGCGTACGTGAGCTGCTCCGGGTCACCGGAGACCGCAGGCGTTGGAGGAGGCGCCTCGGCACAGGCGAGCAGGAGCGACGTCAGCACCAGGGACAGCACGGAATGGCGAGAGACTTTCGGCATGCCGTCAACGCTAGTGAGCATGCCTCCGATACGCGAGCGCGGCAGGCAATGCCAATCTCGGCTTGCCGAGCCGTGCGGCGAGGCGCAGCTTAGCCGCATGCCCTATGGATTGACTGACATCGAGACCCCTGTCCCGCTCGTCGATCTCGATCGCCTCGCGGTGAATCTGGATCGGATGGCTGCATACGCTGCGCTCCATCAGCTTTCCCTCCGGCCACACGTCAAGACCCACAAGTCCGCTCGAATCGCGGCGGAACAGATGCGCCTTGGCGCCGTTGGGCTGACGGTGGCAACGCCGAGGGAACTGCAGGTCATGAGCGAGGTGACCGACGATATCTTCCTCGCCCATCCGCCGCTGGGTGCAAAGATCCGCCGGGTGCTTGCGTTCTCGGATGATGTGCAGCTCCGCATTTCGCTGGACTCGCATTTTGCGATCGAAGCGCTCGGCACCGCCTGCCGGAAGCAGGATCGCACGGTCGATGTGCTGGTCGAGGTGGATCTCGGCATGAAGCGGATGGGCGTCCTCGATCCGAGTGACGTCGTCCGCCTTGCTGGTGCCATTCGGCGACAGCCTGGACTGCGGTATCGCGGCATTTGCTTCTATCCGGGCCATATCCGTCAGCCCGTCACGCAGCAGGACCGCCTGATCGAGATCCTCTGCGGCGATCTGAAGAACATGCTCGAGTCAGTCGACCACGCTGGCCTGACGGCTGAAATCGTCAGCGGCGGATCAACGCCAGCCGCGTTTCGGATGCACCTGATCCCCGGCCTCACGGAGATCCGGCCCGGCACCTATGTCTTCAACGATCGCGACACCTTCACGATGGGCGCGTGTGCGTGGGAGGATTGCGCACTGACGGTCCTCGCGACGGTGATCAGCGATGCGGTGCCCGGACAGGTGGTGATTGACGCCGGTGTGAAAGCCCTCGGCCGCGAACCCATCCGCGCCAGGGAAGGCGGCGGGTATGGTGCCGTGCTCGACCACCCCGAGGTGAGCGTCGCGCGTATGAGCGAGGAGCACGGCATTCTCGATCTCAGCGATTCACTCTGGCGTCCCCAGGTTGGAGAACAGGTGCGTATCGTGCCAAACCATGCCTGCGTCGTGACGCACCTGTTCGATGCGATGCTCGGGGTACGGGGAGAGCTCGTGGAAACCTGGTGGCACGTCGGCGCACGCGGTCGGCACAGCCCGGAGCTTGCGCCAGCACCGCTCTCGATCTGAGCCACACCGGACGGCGAACCGACAGCCGGGCCCCCGTGCTTCCACACGGGGGCCCGCTTTGGATCGCCCGCTCCTTTGGGCGCTCACGCGCTTGCGCCGTGCGACGATCAGTCACTCTCTCACTCTGGACCTCGCACGGGTTGAGAGATTCGACTTGCCGATCTCAACCATTACGCGTCCTCTGCCACGACGAGCGCAGATTGTATCGACCGAGCGCGCTCTTCCATTCACGTTGTCGGAGCGGTGGTTCTGCCACATCCATGCAACGCTTTCACGCCTCTTTCGGGGCGCGGGGATCTAGCGCAGCCACCTGAGAGACAGCCTAGGCCTCCGGCTCCATGACCACCGCCGTGCCGTAGCACAGCACTTCGCTCACCCCCGTCATGATCTCGGTCGCGTCGTAGCGCACCCCGATCACGGCGTTGGCCCCGAGGTGGCCGGCATGGCTCACCATCATGTCGAAGGCGTCGTTCCGGGTCTGTTCACAGAGCTTCGTGAAGGCTGAGACGTTGCCGCCGATCAGGCTCTGAAGCTGCCCGAGGCCGGTCCCGAAGATCGACCGGGATCGCACCACGATCCCCCGTACGATCCCCAGCGACCGGGTGATCCGGTAGCCCTCGATGCTGAAGGCGGTCGTGGTCATCTCGTTCACCATCGTTTACTTCTCCTGGTCAAGGTGTCCGCAGCCGCGGCCGGCAGGGAATTCCGGGAACAGACTGGCCCTCAGTATCATATCAGCGATACACGGCACGCCTGACCGCACCGGGCGCCGATCACAGACAACACCGTCAACCCAATAACGTCCATGGTAATCCGCACCCTCGCGACGGCGGCATTTGCCGTTGCCGCTGCTGTACTCGCGCCGGCAGGCATGGAAACCAGTGCCCCACTCCATGCTGCGACGCCCGTCGCGATGACGACGTTCACGATCGACCCGGTCCACAGCCAGATGCTGTTCAAGGTCCGGCACCTCGGCCTGAGCACCGTCACCGGCCGCTTCGGCACCTTCGCCGGCACGTTCCAGCTCGATCCCGCGTCGGGCCAGGCTGGCGCGGCAGCGCTGTCCATCGATGTCGCGAGCCTCAGCACCAACAACGACCGTCGTGACACGCATCTCAGGTCGGCCGACTTCTTTGCCGCCGACAGTTTTCCGAAGCTCACCTTCACGTCGACCGGCATTCAGAAAGTCGGCCCCAACAAGTACAAGGTGATGGGCAACATCACGATCCGCAGCACGACCAGGCCGATCGTGCTCGACGCCGAACTTGCCGGCACGCGCCAGACGGCCACGGGATGGCTCGCGGCCGTCAACATGACGGGGTCGATCAAACGGAAGGAGTTCGGCCTGATGTGGGATCGACTCACTGAAGGTGTCGCCATCGTCGGCGAAGACGTGCAACTCGTGATCGAAGTCGAGGCCAAGTCGGCGCCGTAATCGCGTCGCTGCCGTCACGTCGGGCCGGTGTCGCACAACGCGGCACCGGCCCGCTTTCAGTTCGGCTCGAGCGTGTCTCGCTCGGTTGCCGCACGCGCCGTGCGCATGAGCATTGCCGCCATGAACCCGAGTGTCGCAAAGCGCGCGTCGCGCGACGCACCGCTCACGTAGCGCGCGTACAGCTGCAGGACGATCACCGCAACTTTCGCCAGTCCGAACACCCACCAGTACACCGGCTCGTCCACTGGAACACCGCGCTGCGCGGCATACCGTTCCACCACCTCGCGACGCGTCAGACACCCCGGGGCATTCGTCACGCCAAGCGCAAGCGCCTGCAGCATCGGCGGATCGTTGGCCTGAATCCAGTACCCCAACGCAGTCGCGAGGTCGAAACGCGGGTCACCCACGGTCGCCATCTCCCAGTCGAGCACACCGTTGATGTGACCAGGGCTGGCAGGATCGACAAGCAGGTTGTCGAACTTCCAGTCGTTGTGCAGCAACGCCGGCGGTTGTGCAGCGGGAAGCTTTGCGGCCAGCCACCCAAACACTGCCGACGCGTCTTCATCCGGCACATCGCCCGGACGCACCGCCGCCCAGCGTGAGCCCCAGTTCGCAACCTGCCTCGCGCCGTAGCCTTCCACGCGCGCCGCGTCGTACAACGCCGTCGAGGTGATCGGCATCGCGTGCAGCGCCGCGAGCCCATCCACGCACGCCTCGCCCATGCGCCGCATGACGGCAGGCTCGTAAAGGAGCGGTGCGTCATCCAGCTTGCGCACGGCAACACCCGGCACCTTCGACATCAGGAAGAACATGCCGCCGAGCACCGACTCATCCTCGCACAACGCGATTGGACGCGGCACCGGCACCGCTGAACCGTACACAGCGGACAACACGCGGAACTCGCGTCGCACATCGTGCGCACCACGATCCGCTCGCACGCCAACGGGAGGGCGCCGCAGGATCACATGCTGCGCGTCGAGGCCGGAGCCAATGGCAATGTCGAACGTCAGGTTCGAGTAACCACCGGGAAGGCGCGTGACGGACAGCGCTGTCGCCGCCGTCACGCCAGGCTCGGGAAGCGACTGCTGCATCCAGAGCCGCAGCCGTTCGAGATCCAGCTCCTCCGACGTGATCGTCACTGCGTGCTGTAGCGCTTGAGGATTGCACGCCCCAGTGACTGCTTGTGCACTTCATCCGGACCATCGTAGATCCGTGCGCCGCGCTCGTGTGCCCACCAGAGCGCCAGGGGTGTGGCATCGGTGAGCCCCATCGCACCGTGCACCTGTATCGCGCGATCGAGTACGCGCTGCAACACTGCCGCCGTATGAAACTTGATCGCCGAGATCTGCTCCCGTGCGCCGAGCGCCCCGCGCGTCTCGAGCGCGTGCGCGGCCTCCAGCACCAGCAGCCGCGCCGAATCGATCTCCGCCCGTGACTCTGCCACCCAATGCTGTATCGTCTCGCGGCGCGCCAGCGGCTCACCCGGCGACAATTCACGCCGCGTCGCACGCATGCACATCAGGTCGAACGCGCGCTCGCAGATCCCGATCCAGCGCATGCAGTGGTGCACACGCCCAGGGCCAAGGCGCTTCTGTGCCAGCTCGAAGCCCTGACCTTCGCCGCCAATCCGGTTCGTCTGTGGCACACGCACACCGTCGAATCGCACTTCGGCGTGCGAGTGATGATCGCCGCCGCGCTCACCCATCACATTGATGTTCTGCACGATACGAAACCCTGGCGTGTCCATCGGGACCAGAATCATCGTTGCGCGCTGATGCGGCGCCGCATCAGGATCCGTCACAGCCATCACGATCGTGAATGCGGCGCCATCGGCACCGGTCGTGAACCATTTGTGCCCATCGATCACGTAGTCGCTCCCATCCCGGATCGCGCGGGTGGACATCCACACGGGATTCGACCCTGCGTGCTCCGGCTCCGTCATGGCAAAGCAGCTGCGAATCTCGCCGCGCATCAGCGGCTGAAGCCACTGCTGCTGCAACGCTGCGTCGGCATGCGAGTGCATCAGCTCCATGTTGCCGATGTCGGGTGCCTGACAATTGCACAGCCAGTGCCCAATGGGCGAGCGGCCCAGCACTTCACTGACGCGCGCGAATTCCACCAGCGTGAGCCCAAGTCCGCCATCCGCCGGCGACAGATGCGGTGCCCACGCACCGAGCTGTTTCACTTCCTCACGCAGTGCGTGCAGTTGCGGCAGTGCCGCCTGCCAGCCGTCACGCAGCATCGTCGCCTCGGCCGACATCCCGGGGCCGTCAAGCAGCCCGCGCAGGCGTGTTACGAGGCCAGGCACGTCGGGGCTCATGTGAGGTAGCCGCCGTCAACGGTGAACGTCGCGCCGGTCGTGAAGCGCGCCGCATCACTCGCCAGGTACAATGCCATCGCGGCAATGTCATCGGCTTCGCCAATGCGTTGGATCGACTGCTTGCGGAGCATGTGCTGCATGGTCCGTTCGTCAGACCACAGCGCCGAACTGAAGTCGGTCTTGATCAGGCCCGGACAGATCGCGTTGACCGTGATGTTGTCCACGCCCCACTCTTTTGCCAACACCTGCGTCAGGCTCAGCAGCGCAGCCTTGCTCACACTGTAGATGCCAAGCCCCGGTTCGGGATTGCGTCCACCGATGCTCGACATGTTGATGATGCTGCCACCACCGCGCTGCTGCAGGTGCGGTCGCGCCGCCTTGGCCAGTTCAAACGGTGCGTGCAGGTTCACGTTCATGATCTTGGAAAAGATGTCTGGCGTAGCCAGCTCCACGGGCCCGTAGATCGGGTTCGCTGCCGCGTTGTTCACCAGGATGTCGAGTCCGCCGAACAGTGCCACGGCCGCCTCGATGAGCGCTGGCGACTGGCTCGGGTGGCCGGCATTCATCGCCAGCGCCTTCGCCTCCAGACCGTCGGACGCCATGCTCTCCACGGCGGCGGTCAGCACGTCGGGCTTCCGTGCATTCAGCACCACCTTCGCACCCGCACGCCCGAACGCGTGAGCAATGGCCAGCCCTATTCCGCGTGATGCGCCCGTGATGAGCGCGATCTTGCCAGCGAGAGAGAATGGCGATGGTTGTGGGTCAGCCATGGGCGCAAGCGTTGATGGAGTGCAGTCATGTCGAGGAACGCATGAACACTAGAATACATCCGTGCACCACACCTTCAGCCCCTCCTCCCACTGCTGCACATGCCATGTGACTCGAGAGTTGGTCGCCTGACGCTCGCGATCGTCGTCGCCGTCGCGTCCGTTGGCGTCGGAGCGGTCGGCGCCCAGCCGGTGCGCACATCGCCGTCCTCCCTGCCGCCCACCGGCGGACGGTACACGCACATCGTCACGGCAGAGCTTCCCGCTGGAAGTCGCCTGGTGATGATCTCCGGACAGGTCGGCGCTGATTCCACCGGCCGGATCGTCTCTCCCGATGCGAAGGAGCAGATGCGCGTCGCCTACGACAATCTGGAGCGCGCGCTGCGCGCCGCCGGAGCCACGTGGGACGATGTGCTGAAGACCAGCACCCTGCTCACCAGCGCCTCGGATGTGGCCGTGCTGCGGGAGTTCAGGGCAGCACGATTTGCCAATCGGACGGTCCCCGCCAACACGCTGCTGGTCGTGCAGGCACTCTACGATCCCGCTGTCCGCTTCGAGGTCGAAGCGATGGCCGTCGTGACCCGTCCTCGACGAACACCCTGAATGCGGAAAGCACCCGTGGCCTATGCCGACGGGTGCTCCGATATTCGTGTTGCGATTCGTGTTGCTCGAGAGGCGCGGGCGGGAATCGAACCCGCGAATAGCGGTTTTGCAGACCGCTGCCTTACCACTTGGCTACCGCGCCATGTCCGACGCTGAGGAAACGACGGACGGGAAAGGTCGTCCCGCACTGGCTGCACGACAAGGGCGCGGCCGGACACGCGGCCCGACGCACGGGCCAATATCGTTCACACAGCGAGTTCGCAGCCAGACCGCCTTCGTCGCCTCACTCTGAACGGATCGCACGTCCTGATGCCGTCGAAGCACCTGCTCCTCGCCGTGGCCGGAATGGTCGGTACCGGCAAGACCACACTCACTCGCACGCTGGCACAGCGCTTCGGGCTCCAGATGGCGCTCGAGTCCGTCGACGATGAAAACCCGTGGCTCACGCCCTATTACGGCGCCGAGCCCGAGGCACAGGCGCAGTATGCCCTGCGCCTCCAGCTGCATTTTCTGGCCACCCGCTTTCATGCCATGCGCAGGATGCGGGCGCTCGGCGGGGGCTGGATCCTCGATCGGACCTGGTACGAGGACGCTGAGATCTTCGCCCGCGGCCTCTACGAGTCAGGCGTGATGTCTCGTGACGAGCATGAGCTGTATCAGCGACTGTACGCGGAGTTGCTCACCGGGCCCGCCGCGCGTCCACCGAGGCTGCTCATCTACCTAAACGGCTCACTCGATGTCGTCGTGGCGCGGATAGGTCAGCGCGGACGCGAGGCCGAGCGCGACATGCCGCCGAGCTACTGGAAGGCCCTGCACGGCCGATACGAGAACTGGATCAGCAATTTCCGGCGCTGTCCGATACTCAAGCTCGACATCCGGGAGTACGACCTGATCCGCGACCCTGAATCGATCAACGCCATTGCCTCCGCCGTCCGATATCAGCTCGAGCCAGACCTGCCACAGACCGAACTCTGGCCCGGCGGCTTCTAATCAGTTGTTTGCCGAACTCAACATTACGTGGAATTGTGCAGGATCTGTACACCTCGGCTGTCATCTGGGCATTTTCTCGCCTTCAACTGGCCCAAAGATCGATTAGTTTTTCATTTCTTGCACAAAACACGATACACAGCGGAATACCCGGACAGCTCGCCGTTCCCCTTACCTCTCCACGCTCGCCACCATGCCTTCGTCAAACACGCCGCGCAGTTCGGCCCTCAGGGCCATCGCAACGCGACCCACGCAGACGGAATACGCCGGCCTCCCGCCACGCACCTCGGAATACTTCGGCAGCCTGACCTTCGGTGCGCGTCAGATGCGCGCCAAGCTGCCGCCTGATGTTTACGCCAAGCTCTCGGCCTCCATTCGGCTCGGAAAGAAGCTCGACACCGATATCGCTCCCGTCGTCGCGCAAACGATCAAGGAATGGGCGATGTCGCTCGGCGTCACGCACTTCACGCACTGGTTCCAGCCACAGACCGGTTCCACTGCGGAAAAGCACGATGCGTTCCTCAGTTTCGATGATGCGATGACGCCGCTGGAGACGTTCAGCGCGGCACAGCTCATCCAGTCGGAGCCGGATGCATCCAGCTTCCCCTCCGGCGGACTCCGCGCCACCTGGGAAGCCCGTGGCTATACGGCGTGGAACCCGGCCAGCCCGGTGTTCATCATCGAGACCGCCGGCGTCAAGACGCTGTGCGTGCCATCTGTCTTCATCGGCTACAACGGTGAAGCACTCGATGAGATGACGCCGTTGCTCCGCAGCACCGACGTGCTGTCCGCCAAGGCGATCGAACTGCTCGAAGTGCTCGGCGACACCGGCGTGCAGCGCGTCTATACCACGATGGGCACGGAGCAGGAGTACTTCCTCATCGATCGCGCACTGTTCGCGATGCGCCCCGATCTCGTCATGGGCGGACGGTCACTGATCGGTGCGCCACCGCCGCGCGGACAACAGCTCGAGGATCACTACTTCGGCGGCATCCCTGAGCGCGTTCAGGCCTGCATCGCCGAGGTCGAGCATGAACTCTACAAGCTCGGTGTGCCAATCACGACGCGGCACAACGAAGTCGCGCCGTGTCAGTTCGAAATGGCGCCGCACTACGAAGAGACCGACGTCGCGGTTGATCACAACCAGATGGTGATGTCGGTGCTCAGGAAGGTTGCGCTCCGTCATGGCCTGCAGGCGCTGCTGCACGAGAAGCCGTTCGCCGGCATCAACGGTTCGGGCAAGCACTGCAACTGGTCGATGGCGATTGCGGCAAGCAACCCGGAACTCAACGGCTTCAACCTGCTCAAGCCCGGCAAGACGCCACATCAGAATGTGCGATTCCTGCTGTTCCTTGCTGCGGTGCAGAAGGCCGTGCACAAGCACGCCGGCCTGTTGCGCGCCGGCATCGCCACCAGCGGCAACGAACACCGCCTTGGTGCCAACGAAGCACCGCCTGCCATCATTTCGATCTTCATGGGTGAGACGCTCACCAAGGTGATCGACGAGATTGCGGAAGGCCGGACGGCAGGCAAGACCGCCGCCCAGCGCATGCTGGATCTGGGCGTCAACAAGCTGCCGGAAGTCGCGCAGGACAACACCGATCGGAACCGCACGTCGCCGTTTGCCTTCACCGGCATGAAGTTCGAGTTCCGTGCCGTGGGCTCGTCGCAGTCGATTGCGTTCCCGGTGATGCTCCTGAACGCCGCGGCCGCGGAAGCGATCTCGGAGATGACCGACAAGCTTCGCCAGCTGCTCAAGGATGGCGTCGCCGTCGACGACGCCGTGCTGAACGTGGTCAGCGAAGCCTTCCGTGAAACGAAGGCCGTGCGCTTTGAAGGCAACGGCTACTCGGCCGAATGGGTGGAGGAGGCGGCCCGCCGCGGCCTGCCGAACTTCCGAAAGACACCGGAAGCGCTCGAGCAGCTGATCACGCCGCAGTCGCGCCACACGCTGACGTCGCTCGGCATTCTCTCGGAGGCGGAGCTCGAGAGCCGGTTCCATGTCCGCATGGAGCGGTATGTGAAGGATGTGATGATCGAACTCATCACGATGAAGGAGATCGTGGATACCCTCATCCTTCCGGCCTGCTTTGCCTACTACGGCTCCCTCGCCAAGGCAGCTGCAGCTGCGACGACCGCAGGAATCTCGGTCGTGCCGCAGGTGGCCCAGGCGAACCACATCGGCACCATGATCCTCGAGCTTCAGGCACGCCGGGACGTGATTGCGTCGGTGATCGACCGAGCCGAGGGCATGCACCACGACCCGACGGCCCAGGCAAAGCTCCTCACCAGCGAGGGTACCGCTGCGGCTGAGGCCGTTCGAGAGCGCTGCGACGCCCTCGAAGGCGTGGTCGAGGACAGCAGCTGGCCGCTGCCGAAGTACCGGGAGATCCTTTTCCCGGTGTGACCCCACCGCTCTTCGCGGGTTGGGACGGGCGGGGTGCTGCTGTCGCAGCGCCCCGCCCCTATATTTAAAATTAACCCCTTCCAACCCCCACACCACCCACAGGTGCCGCTCGTGTCTTACCCACCACTCCCCGTCGGACGCCAGTGCGTCCCGTCGAAGTTTTTCGCG
>JANMNM010000148.1:0-3941 GCA_031373905.1 Gemmatimonadaceae bacterium
TCCTGCAGGAGCGGATGGATGCCAGCGGCGTGAAGCTCCTCTGGGGCACGGCGAACCTGTTCTCGCACCGTCGCTACATGGCGGGCGCCGCGACCAACCCGGACCCCGACATCTTCGCGTATGCAGCGGCGCAGGTGAAGACGGCGCTCGAACTCACGCACCAGCTGCGTGGCGCGAACTACGTGCTGTGGGGCGGGCGCGAAGGCTACGACACGCTGCTCAACACGGACCTCAAGCGTGAGTGGGCGCAGCTCGGCCGCTTCCTCCAGCTCGTCGTCGAGCATAAGCATGCGATCGGCTTCAAGGGCACCTTGCTGATCGAACCGAAACCGTGTGAACCGACCAAGCATCAGTACGACTTCGACGTGGCCAGCGTGTACGCATTCCTGCAGGCACATGGCCTGGAGCACGAGATCAAGGTCAACATCGAGCAGAACCACGCACTGCTGGCCGGTCACTCGTTCGAACACGAGATTGCCCTGGCACATGCGCTTGGCATCTTCGGCTCGATCGACATGAATCGTGGCGACGACCTGCTGGGCTGGGACACCGATCAGTTTCCGAACGATCTGGGCCAGGTGGCGCTGGCGATGTACCAGATCATGCTCGGTGGTGGCTTCACGACCGGCGGGATCAACTTCGATGCCAAGCTGCGCCGCCAGTCCATCGATCCTGATGACCTGATTGCTGCGCATGCCGGTGCGATGGACCTCTGCGCACGCGCGCTGCTGGTGGCAGAGCGGATGATCGCTGACGGAGCGCTGGCAGGACACGTGGCAGCGCGTTACGCAGGCTGGGACGCCACCGAGGGCAAGGCCATTCTCAAGGGGCGCAGGACGCTGGCGGACCTGGCCGCGCGCGTGGACAAGAAGGGCATCGATCCAGAGCCGGTGTCGGGCCGTCAGGAGCGCCTGGAAAACCTGCTCAACACATATCTCTGAACCTGTCTCTGAACCTGTCTCTCTGAACCCGAGGAGCGATTCCAGATGCCGAGTGCGATCAAGGGTCCCGCCATCTTCCTGGCACAATTCGCCGGGGATGCCGCACCATTCAACTCGTGGGACTCGATCACGAAATGGGCGGCCGGGCTCGGGTACACGGGTGTGCAGTTGCCGAGCTGGGACGGCCGACTGGTGGACCTGAAGAAGGCTGCGTCGTCGAAGACGTATTGTGACGAGCTTGCCGGCGTCGCGCGCGCGAACGGTGTGGAGATCACCGAGCTGGCGACACATCTGCAGGGCCAGTTGGTTGCCGTGCATCCGGCGTACGACGAGGCGTTCGATGCCTTCGCGCCTGCACCGGCGAAGCAGAACCCGAAAGCCCGCCAGAAGTGGGCGGTGCAGCAGATGCTCTGGGCCGCGAAGGCGTCGCGGAATCTTGGCCTGACCACCAGCGTGAGTTTCCCCGGCGCGCTCGCCTGGCCGTACCTGTATCCGTGGCCGCAGCGTCCCGCCGGACTGATCGAGGCGGCGTTCGACGAGCTGGCGAAACGGTGGCGCCCGATTCTCGACGCCTACGATGACGCCGGGTGCGACATCGCGTTCGAGTTGCACCCGGGTGAGGATCTCTTCGACGGTGTCACCTTCGAGATGTTCCTCGAGCGCGTGAACAACCATCCGCGCTGCAACATCAACTACGATCCATCGCACTTCCTGCTGCAGCAGCTCGACTACCTGGAGTTCATCGACATCTACCACGAGCGCATCAAGGCGTTTCACGTGAAGGATGCCGAGTTCCGGCCCAGTGGGCGGCAGGGTGTGTACTCAGGCTATCAGTCATGGATGGATCGCGCCGGTCGTTTCCGGTCGCTGGGCGATGGGCAGGTGGACTTTCGTGCGATCTTCTCCAGGCTCACGCAGTACGACTTCGGACGCTGGGCGGTGTTGGAGTGGGAATGCTGTCTGAAGCACCCGGAGCAGGGCGCGGCCGAGGGTGCGCCGTTCATTCAGGATCACATCATCAACGTCACGGCACACGCGTTCGACGACTTTGCTGCGGCGAAGACCGACGCGCGACAGATCAAGCGCATGCTCGGCATCTGACGACACCGGACAAGGAATACGTTCACCGAATTCGAGGAGAGTGCGGGCGTGGCGATCGAAGCGAAGCAGGGTGCAACGACTGGAGCAGAGCAGCGCCGGATCCGACTGGGAATGGTGGGCGGTGGTGAAGGTGCGTTCATTGGCGGTGTGCACCGCTTCGCTGCGAGGCTCGACGATCAGTTCGAGCTGGTGGCGGGCGCGCTGGCATCGACGCCAGACAAGGCACATCGCTCGGGCGTTGCGCTCGGACTGGCCGCGGATCGCATCTACACGGACTTTGCGACCATGGCAGCGGCCGAGTCGGCGCGTGACGACGGTATCGAGGTGGTGTCGATCGTGACGCCGAATCACATGCATGCGCCGGCCGCGGCAGCGTTCCTGAAGGCGGGAATCCATGTGATCTGCGACAAGCCGCTGGCCACGACGTCGGGAGACGCGCGGATGTTGCAGGAGCTGGCCCGGACCACGGGAAAGCTCTTCGCCGTCACGTACAACTACACCGGCTACCCAATGGTGCGTCAGGCCCGCGAGATGGTGCGCGAGGGACTGCTCGGCGAGATCCGGGTCGTGCAGGTGGAGTATCCGCAGGACTGGCTCACCGAGTTGATCGAGTCCGATGGACAGAAGCAGGCAGGATGGCGAACCGATCCGGCACAGGCCGGCGTCGGCGGATGCATTGGTGACATCGGCACGCATGCGTACCAGCTGGCGCATTTCGTCACCGGACTCACGGCCACCGAACTGCTGGCGGAGCTGAGCACATTCGTGGCCGGGCGCCGGCTGGATGATAACGCGCAGGTACTGCTGCGGTACGCGAATGGTGCGCGGGGCGCACTGTGGGCAAGTCAGGTGGCACCGGGCAACGAGAACAACCTTCGCGTGCGTGTGTACGGCAGCAAAGGTGGGTTGGAATGGAAACAGGAGCATCCGAACCAGCTGTTCTGGTCACCGTTTGGCCAGGCGACGCAGACGATTTCACGTGGCACGAGTGCGGCGAACAGCGCGGCAGCGCGTGTGACGCGCATTCCGTCAGGGCACCCGGAAGGCTACCTGGAGGCGTTCGGAACGCTCTACAGCGAGATCGCGCAGGCAATCACGGCGCGGCGTCCGGGCGCGGCCGCTGTCGATCCCGCGGTGCAGTTTCCGACGGTGGTGGACGGCGTGCACGGCGTCGTCTTCGTGGAGACGGTTGTGGCGAGTGCCGCGGCTGGTGGGACGTGGGTCAGAGTGCCGTCGCAGTGAGTTGCGCGTTCACCATCTCTTCAAACGGCTGAGTCGTCATCATGCTGTGGTTCTCGCTTGCGCTCGTCGTGGTCGGCAACGTCATCTATCAACTCGGCCAGCGCGCCATCCCTCGTGATGCCAATCCGGTCGTGGCGACGCTGGCGGCATATGTGGTGGCGATGATCGTGACACTGGGAACGATCCCGTTCTTCGCGCGCGGCGTTGCGCTCGGACCGGCGTGGCAGAAGCTCAACGGCAGCACGATCCTCGTTGGTGTCGGGGCGGTCGTGATCGAACTCGGTTTCCTCCTCGTGTACCGCGCAGGGTGGGGGATCAGCACCGCGCCGCTGCTCGCCAACTCACTGGTCGCACTGGTGCTGCTCGGCGTTGGCGCCGTGGCGTTCCGGGAACCGATCACGATGGTGCGTGCCGCCGGCATCGCTCTCTGTCTCGCGGGACTCTGGCTGGTGGCGCGGCCGACCACGTCGGCGTGAGCCAGCCAGCGGACGTGCGACCGATGCTGTTCGGCATGTTCTGCGATCAGCACTTCGGGGACGCGGCGGCGGTCGTCGCGATCGCGCGCGCGTGATTCGCCGAACCGCGCCGTGCTCCAACTGCGAGCGCCCGCTGTTGGCGCAACACGCCAAGTGACCGAAGCCGGACGGCCTGCATATC
>JANMNM010000178.1:0-35805 GCA_031373905.1 Gemmatimonadaceae bacterium
GACGCGGTGCAGCAGTACGTCGCGCGCGTACACGGCGGACGGCACGGCCCGCGAACTGCCGATGCCGCGCAGCTATCTCTCACTCCACCAACGACATAGCGAGGTGACGTAGTATGTCGCTACTTCAGGGGGACCGAGAAGTAATGCGTTAGCCCCATTCGCCACGAAGCGCATGGTGGCGAGTTCCTTGATCACTTTCGGATCAATCGAGGGCTGCGCTTTCCAGTCAAAGCCCTCGAGCGATTTCTGAAAGGGGAAGCGCGCCATCTGAATGCGCATGGTGTGATGCTTCTCCTGTTTCGCGGCGACTTCCGTCGCGAGCACACTGGCCAAGAAGGCGCTGTAGCTCAGCTCCTGCTGCGCCGCCTGCTCCAGCAGCGTCGAGAGTGTCTGCCCGACGCGCGTGAGTCGGAGATGCTGACAGTGCTGCGCCAGCGTCTCCATCTCGACGGCCGGCGAGTGCGTGTCGCGCGTCATACGCCGCACTCCATCGCGTGCTGTTCGTAGACCGCGAGATCGCGCGTCATCACCTCGCCGGCCACGGGATACCGCGGATCGTATTGTGGTGGGGCCGCCAGCATCGGCGTCTGATCCACCCGCAGCAGGCTGGCATAGTGCGCGGGCAGCATCGCCACGGTGTGGCGCGGCTGCCGGGCATGCGTGGCGACGACGGCGTCCCGATGCCAGATCGTGAAATCCTGCGCGTGTTCTTTCACGGTCACCGTGGCGCCGACCAGCTGCGCGGGCACGCTGTAGCGCGCACCATCGATGCTCACCAAGGCATCCGTCGCCACTTTGCGTTCGCGCGTGTGCGGCAGCGCATAGGCGGGGCGGCCATCGAGCGGCGTCAGCGCCTCGCGCGCGAAGCGCACCGCGGGTTGCTCATGCGTCGTGCCGTGTTCCCGCTGATCGGCGATGGTGGTCGCCCACTCCAGGAGCCACGCATTCAGATGCGCCCACGAGTGAAAGCGCTTCCCGGCGAGCGCGTTACGCACGACGTACTTCACGCCCGACTCGACTTTGCCTTTGGTCTGCGGCCGATACGGCTGACAGGCGACGGGCCGCACGCCGTAGTAGCCGCAGAAATCGGCGTAGATCGGGTGCCAGCGAATCGTCTCGCGCGTGTGCAGGAGCACCATCGCCTTCGCGTTGTCGACGAGCATGGTGTCGGTGACGCCGCCGAAACGCTGAAAGGCCTGTTCGTGGCCCGCGATCCACTCGCGCAGGCGCTGCCGCGCAAACGCGACCGCAAAGCAGCGACGGGAAAAGCCGAGCGTCATGACGAAGAGCTGCACGACTTCGCGGACGTCGGCGATCCACACGCGCGTCTGGCCGAAGTCGACCTGCGCCTGGGCCCCGGGTGCCGTCTCGTAGCGGACGGTCGCGGCTGGCGGGGCGGCGGTCTTCCGCAGCGGCACGACCGCGCGCCGCACGATGATCACCGAGCCGGGAAAGCCGCGCTCCCGCAGCTCACGAAAGAGCACCGTGGCGTTGTACTCCACCTCCGGTGCCCGGCAGGCCAGCCACTCCTTGTACGGATCAAGGCACGACACGACCGCGCGTGGGGCGCGAGGCGCGAATTGCCCCCGCTGCTCCCACGTCCGCACCGTCTTCCGGTCGAGGCCGTACGCCCGGGCCACGGCGGCCACCGCCTCGCCTCTGGCGCGCGCCTGCACGACCTGCTCCACCACCGTCTCCGTCACCATCGTGTCTGCTCCGAGCCAAGGCTGCTCGGAAGATGCCGGTCCCTCAGATCCTGCGGCCCAGTCCAGTCTGCTGTCCATCGCCCAGCTCCCGCGGTGGGGGTGGGGAATTTGAGACGATCACTGGGTGGGGAATTTCAGACGATCACTGACAGAGCTGCGACGCCCGCGCGACGGCTGTCAGTTCCTCGGGCGTCAGACGACGGCGGTGGCGGTGCCTGTTGGGACAGCGTCGACTGCTCAACAGACCAACGAGTCCTCCGCGCTTCCGCTCGGATACGCGCCGCCTCGTCTACATGAACGGGCCGCTGTTCGAAGGTGACCGTGACGTCAACGAGGTACAGAAGCGGCATCGCCGTCTCGAACGATACGTGCGCTCGCATTCTGCGCTCGAGTTCGCAGATCAGTCGCGGACTGACATCGCCCATTGACGCGAGTTGGGCGATGGACAGACGCCGGTGCTTGCGCGCGGCACGCAGCGCTTGCGCGAGCGGACCGGCCGCGGGAGCGGTCGTCGTCACATCTGCAAAACGCCACGTCGGCACTGCTGTAGTCGATCCTCACACGTACGTTCTTGCCATTTCTTTCCTCGGCAGCCCCTTCCGGAATGCCGATGAGTGCCGCGGTGAAAACCATACGACCGCCAGCGCCTCTTCGGCACCGAGGGTCGCTCAGCCATTGCCCCTGCTGGGCTTGAACCAGGACTCTGCTGATCCAGAATGTGACTGATGGGAGGCCAGAAATGCCTGACGGTGTCCGGGCGATGGTGACAGTGCACACTCACGCCCGCAGTGTGCACTGTCACCACTTGACCAAGCGAAATTCAGTGGCAGCTCGACGGCCACCCATGCGATTCGAGTGCAGCGCGCGCGGCCGCCAACGTCGCCGGCACACTCCGTTACACCGCATCCCACACGATCCGGTCACGCAGTGCATCATATGCATGCGCGAGCCGATCCCGGAATCCGGCCAAGTCGCGCCACGGGACATCCGGGAACCGCTCGCGAAGATCGTCGGTCACGCGTCTGGCCGCTTCACCCATGATCTCGAGATTCCGCAGCGTGGCATGGTATCGCATTCCGTCGGCAACGAACTCCTTGAACGTCAGCCCGGTCCGGGTCGAACTCCACGATCAGATCGAGATCGCTGGTCTCCGTCGCTTCACCACGCGACACCGAGCCGAACAGCTGAAGGTCTTGGACACCATAGATCGCCGCCGGTCGCCCCCGGTTCGAACGGAGCCCGGCAAGAACCGCATCGCGGACTGGGACGGTCTCAGCGAGGACTGTGGCCGGCGGCATCATCCGAGAAAACCGATGCCTTCACACCGCCGGCGACACCAGTCCGGTCGGGAAAACGAAAGCCCGGCCACCTGATCGGCAGCCGGGCTTTCGAATATTGCCCCTCCTGGGCTCGACCCAGAACTCTTCTGATCCAGAATGTGGCTGACGAGAAGAACTGGATGACCGGACCGTCGTGATTCGGGTGAGTCGAGTGATCCGCGAGTGAGTCGGCGCTGACGATGAAGATGCCCACTCATTCAGGATTCGCAGAATTCGTCTTCCTGATGGCCGCGGGCATCACCTGCGTTCTCGCAACGCTCGGACCTCCACGACAGCGCCTTGCCGAATCACACTGGATATTCTGCGGATGTTGTTGATGTCCTGTGTGGGATCTCCATCCAGCACGACAAGGTCCGCCACTTGACCCCTCCTGATCGATCCAACGCGTTCGCCGACGCCCATGAAGTTGGCAGGAACGGACGATGCAGCTTGGATCGCGGCGACGGGGCTGAGGCCGGATCGCTCCACGAGAAGCACGACTTCATCCAGCAGTGCCTCGCCTGGGAGCCTTCCCGTCGGTAGGTCTGAGCCGGCCATGATGAGCACACCTTCACGGTGGAGCTGGCCGATGCCAGCGGCCAACGCATCGAGTGCGCGCTCCCAGCTTGCGAGCTGTGCCTGGGTCCGCGGAACGGGCGACTCCGCTCGCCGCGCGTTCAGGTCATTCTCCCAGCGCTGCAGGATGATCGGGGCAAGCACGCCGAGTGCCTGACCTCTGGCCGACGATGCGGCCACCAACGCGCGCACGGAATCGTAAACAAAACGGCGCTGCAGCCACGCGACGTGTGTCGGCACCATGGCGGCCCTGTTCCGTTTGTATGCACTGACGATGCGGCGGTACTCGTCGGCCGGTCGTTCGCGAAGATTCTCTGGATAGAACCAATGCTCGAAAGAGCGCTGTCCGGAATCCGCGATGGCAATCCAGTCGAACTCCGCCCCGACCGGCGCGTGTCCAGCGACCATCAGGCCATGACGACGCGCTGCGCGGATGATCGCCCAGTAAGCAGCGGCGTTCGCGACATTGCGAATCTTGATGAAGTCAACGCCGAGCCGAACGAGCGAGTCGACGACAATTCCTGCGCGCAGCGTGTCAGCTACCGACACGCGGTCAAGCGTGGCTCGCTGGCGCTCGACCTCCGTGCCTCCCCTCAGATCCGAAAACATTGACGCCGGTGTCTCGAACTGCGGACCGGACAAGAAGATGCTCGGCCCCATCGCGCCATGCACGATGGATTGGCGCATCCCTTGGACAATTTCGAACTGTCCCCCCATGTCGCGCACGCTTGTGACGCCACTCGCGACGTAGTGAGGCAATGCCTGCGTTCCTTCAAGTGCGAGATGGACATGCATGTCCCACAGGCCGGGGATCACCCACCGGCCACGCGCATCCACGCGTCGCGCACCAGCCGGAACGGACAATGCCGCCGACGGACCGACATCTTTGATGCGCTCTCCCTCGATCAGAATCGTCGTGCCGGGGGCCATGCTGCCGTCCGGCAGGAGTACGGTAGCCCCCTCCAGCGCAATACTTTGAGCGCCCTGACCGGATCCCGCGTTCATGCGATGGCAAGCGAGCACACTTGAGCACAGAACCGCGCATACGATGACTCGCGCCGCTTCGGTCATTCTCGGGTCCTCAATCGAAGTTTACGGCGACCCTCGGCAAGCAGGATATTGGCCGCGGCCCGTCGAAAGCATGCCTTTCACAACGTAGGGACATGCACGCAGACGCTGGCGACTTTTTTGCCGCAACTACGCGCTACGACTGCCGAGACGGAGAAAGCCATCCTCGCCACCACGAAGATGGCGAAGCCGCAGGGTCCTCGCGTCGGTGCTGCGCTGGCGGAGACGTCGGCAACCGACGGCGTGCGCCCAGCCGAGCGGGCGATGACCAGCCTGGCAAGACGTAATGTCACAGCGACGCCGGCGAAGCGTGCGCGGTCATGACTCGCTTATGGCTCAGGTCGACGACTCATGACCAGTTATGACCAGGGTCCCAAACAAAAACCCCGGCGGCGCCTAATTGCAGGCACCGCCGGGGTTTACGTATTGCCCCTCCTGGGCTCGAACCAGGACTCTTCTGATCCAGAATCAGACATGTTGCCAGTTACACCAAGGGGCACCACAACCCGACCACCTTGCGGCCGCCGGATGCGATTGAAACTAGGCGTCCGACGCCACCGCTTCAAGGGCAAACCCAACGCACAACCAGTCCGCAGGTGAGCGGGAAGCGGCTCGGGTCAATGCGCGGCTACCTTCCGCCCGGTGACTCAGTCTCTCCCGCTTCCCCGCCTCGCCTCCCTGCTCGTCGCAGCGGCGCTCTTCACCTCGGCGTGCCGTCCCGGCTGGGACGCCCTCGGAACGTCTCCGTTGCAGGCGCAGGCCAACGGTGTCGCCCTCTCCGATGCGCTCTACCGGCGCTACACGCACGTGGAACGGACGCCGTTCTACGCCGCAGCACGAGCCAGGATCGGAAAACGCACACTCGCGCCAACCGGCATCTTCGACGACACCACCATCTGGACCTCGCGCCCTGACGCGAAGACCCGGGTGCTGATGGCTGAGGGATCCGTCACGGCAGACGGACGATATCGCTTCACGCCGCGCGCCTCGGCGCCCGTGCCCGATCGGCTCGCAGATTCGAGGCATTTCACGGAGTTGACCAAGCTCGCGGGCGACGGCGAGTTCGCGTGGCGAGCATCCGTGGATTTCGTCGTCGGCTCGATGACGCCGACGGATTGGGGCCATGGTTTTCGCGGCTTGCTGGGGAGTGCCGAGCACAGGAGCGACGATGATCTGCGTGCCGATGTGCGCAGCACGCTCCCACGCACGACGACGGCGCTCGGTCGCATGTTCTCCCTCGATTCACTGCGCGGACAGCGTCAGCCCGATGGCAGCACGCTCGTGACTGTCATCACACGTGTGCACCCTGAGTGGCTCGCGGTCCAGTTCCCGCTCTACGCGAAATTCATCGCCAAATACGTGTCACCGACGGCATTTCACATCGTGCTCCGCGACGCGCGAGGAGCACGATGGCTGGACCTCTCCGCTGCACCGAAGGGCGTGACGGTGCGCCTGCGCGTGCTGAATGGCGGCCTCGTACCGATCGATGGCGTCAGCGCACCGATGCCAGACACACTTCGCTTGGGCGTGGACGTGAGCACGAAATTCTCGATCTTCACGATCGGCGTGCGCGGCATGCAGGGCACACTCGCATTCGTGCGCACACCGGCCGAACGGGGCTGGGCGATACGGTTTGACAAGGCACCGGAATGGCAGCTGCCGCTGTTTGCCGCGGCGATGCTCCGGTCACCATTGCGCCGACCGTTCGAGCAGGGCGGGATCACCGCCAAAGTGGGCTTTCGCACTGGCGCAAACGGACAGACGTGGATCTCGCGGGAATTCCGCACCGCTGTCCAGGAATCTGCCGTGACGCGTTTTCTTGGCGGGCTTGGCGGCGCGGCGTTCAGCGAGTTCGATGGCCCCGCCGAGCAGGAGGAGAATCGCTTCAACGCCGAGCTGTTTCAGGCCATGCGGGAGGATCTCCGCGCGCTGCGCTATGGCGCTCTGTCGGCGCCGTGGCGAAATATCGGCCCGTGAAAACGATGAGGGGCGGCAGATCCGATTGGACCGCCGCCCCTGCAATCAGCTGGGCCACGCACGCTGTCATTGGAACTCTCCGTCCTACCGAGCAGCGGCGGGCAAATGCTCTGCCAATCACACAATGGAGCTGAGGGGAATCGAACCCCTGACCTCTGCAGTGCGATTGCAGCGCTCTACCAACTGAGCTACAGCCCCGACTCTGTAGGCGCCACGATACACCAACGTATCAGCACCTCGCACAGACTCCTGAAGCTAGTCGCCAAGGTCGAGTCGGTCAACTGCGACGTTGTGCGGCCGGGAACAAGATCTGCAACTCAAACATCTGTACCCCAGACGCCCAAAAGGTTCCCACGTCACACCATGCACTCACTCGACTCTTCCTTCGTCCGAGACCAGCTGACCGTCCGCACCTTCTCCCTCAACGGGGTTCGATCCCAGCCCGAGGGGGAGTTTGTCCTCTATTGGATGCAGAGCACCCAGCGGTTGCACGAGAATTGGGCCCTCCGCGCGGCCACGCTCGAGGCTGACCGGCTTGGGAAGCCGCTGGTGGTCTATCAGGGGCTGGATCCGCACTATGAGCACGCCAGCGACCGTATCCACACGATGATCGTCGGCAACGCTGCCGAGCTGGACGCTCTCGCCGCGCAGCTCGGGTACTGCTACCTGTTCAACCTGCGGCGGTCACGCGCAGACGACGGCCGTGTCGTCGATCGCCTGGCGGCACGGGCAACGCTCATCGTGACTGATGCATTCCCAACCGCTGGGATTGCGGAACGGTCCGCGCGAGTGGCTGCGCGCGTCGCGTGCCGGATGCTCGCCGTGGAGTCGCACGGAGTGGTTCCTTCAGCGGTGTTTCCGAAGGAGGAGTTTGCCGCACGGACGATTCGGCCAAAGCTGGCGGGGCTGCACGATCTGATGCTCGAGGAGGTCGAGGACAGGCCGCCACGAAAGACCGTGAGCGACGAGTTAAGGCACTCACTAGAGCTGGAGTCGCTGGATTTCGCGCGTATCTCAGTCTCCTCGGAGATCGCGCGTTGTGACATCGACCACACCGTTGCGCCCGTACTCGCAACGCCGCCGGGGCATGCCGCCGCGCGTGCACGTCTGGATGCGTTCTGCAGCAACGCGCTTTCCGACTACGCCGAGCGGCGGAACGACCCCTCCGATCCGGAGGGATCGAGCCGACTGTCGCCGTATCTGCACTTCGGGCAGATCGGCGCGGCGGAAATCGCGCGCGTGGTGCGGGATCGTGGGGCGCCCGAGCAGGTGCAGAAGTTCCTCGATGAACTCGTCACCTGGCGCGAGCTCTCGCTGAACTTCTGCGTGCGGAACGCCGCCTACGGAACGCTCGGCGGCCTTCCCAACTGGGTGCGCGAGAACATGGCCCGACACGCGGCCGACGAGCGCGCTTACGTCTATGACCGCGCGACATTCGAGGCCGCCGCTACGCACCACCCGCTCTGGAACGCGGCTCAGCGCGAGCTGGTGGCGACTGGGCTCATGCACAACGTCATGCGCATGTACTGGGGCAAGTACATCGTGCTCTGGAGCCGCACCTATGCCGACGCGCTGGACACCATGGTCGCGCTCAACAACCGGTATGGTCTCGATGGACGCGACCCGAGCAGCTACGGCGGCATCCAGTGGTGTCTGGGCAAGTTCGATCGCCCGTGGACGCGACGTCCCGTGCTTGGCACGATACGCTACATGTCACTCGACCTGGCGTACAAGAAGTTCAACGCGCGCGCCTACGAACGGCGATGGACGCCGGAGCCCGACATGCTGCTCCTGAAATAAACAAAGGGCGCTCCGTCACCGAGTCGGAGCACCCCTTGCCTCGTATTCCAGCAGATCATTCTCGGGGCTGGCTGCGGCAGTGCTGTGCTCGCAGGGCCACGACAAGGATCACTCGTACGAACTAGCGGCGCGTCTCGTCCGAGCCACCACGACGATTGCGGCTGCGTGCACCGCCACCTTCGCGACCGATCGACGCCATGTGGGCGCGATCACGGCTGACGATCTCGCCACCCTTCTTGCCTGCGTTGCGAGCTTCGTCGCGGGACCACTCGTGTGCGGTACCCTTTGCATGTGCCGCCCGGCCGCCCTTCGAGGCGATCTCCTTCTGCCGGTTCGGATCCATGCTGGCGAACCCTCGCGTGCTCTTTCGCGGCTTCTCGTCGCCCATAGGCGACGAGCCGCGGTCCATCGTCTCTGCCATGCAGCGTCCTCCTGCCCCGTGAAAGGTTCCACCCCGGATCGCCGGTTCGGAGCCCGTCAACACGCCCCAGACTCGCCCCCTCCGCTTACAATCGGGGCGGTGTCATGTCGTGAAAACCGGCAAATCATATGGATCACTCCGGTGACGATGGCTGTTACACCGTCCCCGTGCGCTCCAGGGTGCTGCTGCCAGATGCCTTCCTTTACATCCGCGCAGTGTCCTGCGCCAAGAAACATATGCATGTTGCGGGCCGCTGGCCGAGTCCGCTCAATCTTTTGGTGTTCGGCGCCTGACCGAACAGCAAAATCGCCGCCATGAGCAGAGCGGAACCATATGGTCGAGTTCGCTGAATCAGGGGCTATATTCTGGCATGTCGCTCGCTATCCGCTTCCTTGGTACATCGGCTGCCCGACCGACAGTTGAACGCAACGTCACCTCGCTCGCCCTCGTGCGCGAAGGGGAAACGCTGCTGTTTGATTGCGGTGAGGGCACACAGCGACAGATGATGCGCTACGGCATCGGCTTCACTACCGCCGACATCTTCTTCACGCACTTCCACACCGATCATCTCCTTGGCGTGATCGGCCTGACGCGGACGATGGCGCTGCAGGGACGCACCGAAATGCTGAGGCTCTACGGACCCACCGGCGCGCAGAGGGCGTTGCGGGCGTGCATCGCGTTTGGGGGCGAGCGCCTCACGTTCCCGGTAGAAATTGCCGAGCTGGACAGCGCTGCGGTCATCGATCGACCGCAGTACAGTATCCATGCCGTTCCCGCGGACCATCGGGGCGCACCCGCCATCGGCTACGCCCTCGTCGAGAAAACGCGGCTCGGGCGGTTCAACCCCGACCTCGCCCGGGAGATGGGAATTCCCGAAGGTCCGCTCTGGGGTCTCCTGCACCGGGGGCAGCCCGTCACCCTGCCCGATGGCCGGCAGGTGGACGCCGCGACGCTGGTGGGTCAGCCGCGCCCAGGGCGCAAGGTCGTGATTTCCGGGGATTCACGTCCCACTGACGCGCTCCGCGCAATCGCGGCCGACGCCGACGTGCTGGTGCACGAGGCGACATTTGGTGACGACGAGGCGGAGCGCGCCGTGGAGACCGGCCACAGCACTGCGCGCGAGGCCGCGACGCTGGCTCGCGACGCCGGAGTCCGACGCCTGCTGCTGACCCACTTCTCGGCGCGATACTCGCGGGATCCCGGTGAGTTGGTGACGCAGGCGCAAAGTGTATTCGCGTCCACGGTCGCGGCGCGTGACGGCCTGGAGATCGAGGTTCCCTTCGAACACGAGTTGAGTGCGGTCCCCACCGACGCGCGGAGCGGTGACGAAGGCGTGTAGCCTTGGCCGAAAGGCTACGAGCGCGACGGATCTGTTTCGTCGGCCGCGCCCGGGACCAATGCCGCGGCGTTGATCCGCTCGAATCGCGTCACGGCCTCTTCTCCGGGTTCCCACAGCAGCAGCGTGGGACTCGCATCGACCATGGTACGCCATTCGACACGCCCGCTGCGCGGAGACCGGCAGGCGGCGCCGAGTGGCTCGAGCTCCCGCCGGAGCGCCTCGACGTCCGCGGCCCGGCGCTCCACATCGCGATGTGCTTCGCGTGCGAGCGGTGAGTCAGCGTCGGCATCGAGCGCAGCCATGACGGTGTCGTATCGCGTCACGGCGGCGCGCCAGAGCACCCAGGCCTGACGCAGGTCTGCAACAATTCTCACCACGAGCGGCAGCATCATGGTCGCGAGCTCGAACGTCACAACCGGTTGCTCGGCGCGCATGGGCGAACCGGCTGGCAGCGGGCGCGCGCGCGAGTTCGATTCTCCGCCGATGTTCATAGAGCCGCCTGCAGTGATGCGGTTTGGCGCGCGCGGCTGCGCAGCATGGCAGCACGAACCTCATCCGAATAATAGCCCGACTCGGAGAACGCGCGCTGGAGCGCCTGTCTCCACTGTGCCGCGGGCGCGATGAGCGAATCGTTCACGGCAATGATCCGACGCACCGGTCCACGCATGCGCAGGACTGAACGGAGTCCGTTTGATGTTTCCGCCGCGAGCTGTGCGACTTCATCGCTATCGGAGCGGACGGCAAGTCGGAGCGACCCGATCCGGAAATGCATCGTGGAGTCGGTCCGGTCCTCCGGCAGCGAGCCACGCGCAGCACGCCACCACGCGGGCGGCGGAAGTTGCACGGGCGCGAGCGCGTAGCGGTGCGAGTCTCGTGTCTCATCGATCACTTGCTCGTCGTGCGCAAGGAACTGTGCGGCGAGCGAGTCACCGCGCCGGACGAGCGAATAACTGAGCGAGTCGAAGGCAAGGGCGCCGAGCGCCCGACTGGCAGCCACGCCGAGCGGGCCGGCCCTCCGGCTTGCAAGGACGACCGCCGCGCCAAGCTGCTGTCGCGCCACGACGATCGCATTCGATGCCGCGCCAGGCGGCACCACGTCGGACAGCGTGAGGCGTCGGCCTGTTTCAAGGTCGACCGTCGCACGGTACGTGTCATGCGTGCCAAGCTCGCCGACGGTGCGGTCCACATGCACCTCGAGTCCGACGGTGTTCCCGATGATCTCCAGCGGCAGGATGCTCGCCTCGAGCGCGCGGACATCGGGCATGGGCGGCTCGGCCTCGGCCAGGCGCTCGGCCATGGGATTGGCGCGGACGTACGCGGTCACAGCGCGCAGGACGGTGGAGTCGGCGAAGACCAGTGTGCTGTCACCGCTGACGAGATCGCGGCGGAACACGCGAGTTGCGAGGAAGCTGACCTGCTCGAAATCGATGGACTCCTCACTCACGTAGAGCTCCACAAGTCGACCTGCGAGTGTCGTCAGCAGCAGTGGCGCACGCTTCACGACGACCGTATCAGCCGCGGTGCGCACCCATGCCGTGGAATCATCGGACACCACGAGAAACTCGGCCTGCGGCCGCGCCGCGTCGCGCGGTATCTGTCCACACGCGTCGAGCGCCAGGGCAAGCGCCGCGGCGCACCAGCGGCGCGTGCCGGCATGGAGCTCGATCACGCGCGGAGCTCGACGCCCGCCCAACGCTCCACCAGTCTCACCGCCTCGACGTGATCGACTTCATCACCGAGTTCCAGATGCGCCATCCGCATCAAGTCGGCGGCGAGCTGCAGCGTGGGCGCGGCCCCCTTCTGGCTGCGCGCGATCGACGCAGCGATGCCCGCATCCTTGTCGAGCAAGGCCAGCCTGAAGGTGCGCGGGAACTCGCCCGTCAGCACGCGTTCGGGGAACAGGTTCATCGAGGCGTTCGAGCGACCGGACGACGCATTGATGACATCGAGCGCGACCTGTGGCTTGACGCCTGCCTTCATGGCCGCCGCAAGACCTTCCGCGGTGGACCAGATGTGCAGTGCGAGCAGCGCGTTGTTGACCGCCTTGATCGCATCACCCGCACCGATGTCTCCACAGTGGACGATCTTCCCGGCAAAGCTCTCGAGTACGGGTCGCGCGCGCTCGAGCGCCGCCTCATCGCCACCGACCATCACGGTCAGCTTGCCCGCGACTGCTCCCGAAACGCCACCGCTGACCGGCGCATCGATGAAGGCCACGCCACTCGACGCCAGGTCCGCAGCGATCGTTCGGCTCGTGTCCGGATCGCCGGAGGTGCAGTCGATGAAGAGTGATCCGTGTCTGAGCGCGCGCCGCATGGCACCTTCGTCGGCCGACAGCAGCGCCGCGACGTGCGACGACTCCGGCAGGCAGGTGATGACGATGTCCGCCCCTGCGACCGCATCAGCGGCCGACGAGGCAACCCTGGCACCAGCCGTCGCGGCATCGCTCTGCGCGGCTCGCCCGGGCGTGCGGTTCCAGATCGTGAGCGTGTGACCCGCGCGCGCGAGGTGTGCTGCCATCGGCGCACCGATGGCGCCGAGACCAAGGAAAGCGACAGAAAGAGGCATGGCGAAATGTAGCGTGGTCTGCCGCATAGGTTTCGCGGCATGCGGACCATCATCGTTGTGGACGGGATGCGGGCGGTGCACTTCGTCCGGGCGGTGCAGACGGCGCTCGTGATGGTTCCCGGCATCGAGTGGTGCGACGTCTCGGTGGGGCACGTCGAGGTCGAGCACGACGGTCGTGCCACTGCAGAGGCGTTGCGGGCCGCGATTGCCGTGGCGGGCTTCGCGGTGAGCGACGTGCGCACGGAACGCCGCCTGCCGATCGTCGGCGATTCGCGATGAGCGATCCGTTGCCCGGGGTTACCCCGCGTGGCGGGTCGGTCTAACTTGGCCCTGCGGGCGGGCGCTCTGGCGCCTGCGCGCGCTGTTCCCGGCGACCGGACGGTCGTCTCTCCTCCGTGACGTCGGTAGGCTCTCCCGGTCTGGCTGAGCCGCCGCCCGAATGACCGGCACATGATGGCAAGGAAGCGACGCGACGACGATCTGCCGATCGCCGCGCTGCTGGCACCGGACATTCTCGCGCTGCTGGACGAGGCGCCAGAGCTGGTGTTGGCCGAGACGGAGGAAATGCATCCGGCCGATCTGGCGGATGTGGCGGAAGCCATCCCCCGCGATCGCGTCGTGGCGCTCCTGAACGCGCTGGGCGCCGAGCGCGCCGCCGATGTGCTGGAGTATCTCGACGAAGACCTGCGAAGCGACGTCCTCGAGACGATGACGACGCGGCAGGCGGCGCAGCTCGTGACCGAGATGACGCCCGATGACCGCGCCGAGGTGCTGGACGAGCTCGAGGAAGAGGTTGCCGACGAAATCCTGTCGGCGTTGCCGCCTGAGCAGCAGCGCGAAGCCGAGCAGATGCTGGCGTATGAGGAGGACACGGCTGGTCGCCTGATGACCACCGAGTTCGTCTCCGTGCCGGCGTCCCAGCGTGTGGAAGATGCGCTGGCCGTCGTCCGTGCGATCGCGCGGATCGGGCGCAAGGAAGCGATGTACACGATCTACGCGACAGATGAGGCCGGGCGTGTGAACGGCGTGATGTCGCTGCGTGAATTGCTGGCGGCGCCGGACGGTGCCGTGGTCTCAGATATCGCGTGGCAGGAGGTTGTCACGGTCACGGTGCATGCGGGCCGTGAGGAGATCGTGGAGCGGACGTCGAAATACGACCTGGTCGCGGTGCCCGTGGTGGATGAGCACATGCGACTGGTTGGCGTGGTGACGGTCGACGACGTCATCGACATCGTCCAGGAAGACGCGACGGAGGACGTGCAGAAACTCGGCGGCATGGAAGCGCTCGACGATCCGTACATCGACTCGGGATTCTTCACGCTGTTGCGCAAGCGCGCGGGCTGGTTGACGGTGCTCTTCGTGGGCGAAATGCTCACGGCGGTTGCCATGGGGCGGTTCGAGGGGGAAATCCAGCGGGCTGCGGTGCTGGCGCTGTTCGTCCCACTGATCATCAGTTCAGGCGGCAACTCCGGCTCGCAGGCGACGTCGTTGCTGATCCGTGCGATTGCCCTCCGCGAGGTGCGGCTGCGCGACTGGTGGCGTGTCGCGATGCGTGAGCTGCCAAGTGGACTGCTCCTCGGCACCATTCTTGGTGTGCTCGGTTTTGCACGCATCGAGATCTGGCAGGCATTCGGCTGGACCCTGTACGGCGCGGGCCATACGGCACTGGCGCTGACCGTTGCGCTGTCACTGATCGGGGTGGTGACGTTCGGGACATTGGTTGGCGCGATGTTGCCGTTTGCGCTGAAGCGTGTCGGCCTGGATCCGGCGAGTGCCTCGGCGCCGCTGGTGGCGACGCTCGTCGATGTGACCGGCCTCGTGATCTACTTTTCGCTGGCATTGCTGTTGTTGCGAGGCACCTATCTGTGAGCGCACAAGCCGACACTCCGGCGCGGACGCTCCGCGGCACAATCCTGGTGCTGATCAGCGCGGCCAGTTTCGGCACGACGCTGATCTTCACGCAGCGTGCACTGGACGGCGGCGTGACGTTGCCAGCGTTGCTCGCGTATCGCTACGCCCTTGGCACTCTCCTGCTCTGCGGTGTCGCAGGCGGCATCGCTCAGGTGCTGGGCGTTGGCGCACGTCGCTGGCGCCTGATGGCCATCGGCGGCAGCGGACAAGCCGCGATTGCCGGCCTGTCCGTGGCCGCGCTCCAGTTCATCCCTGCTGCCAGCGTCGCGTTTCTGTTCTACACGTATCCGACGTGGGTGGCGGTGCTGGCGATCATTCGCGGATCGGAGCGCGTGGATGCGCAGAAGGGCGCAGCCCTCGCGCTGTCCCTGGCGGGGATTGCGATCATCGTGGGCAACCCGTTCGCGACGCAACTGGACCCGCGCGGCATTGCGCTCGCACTGACCGATGCGATCGTGTATGCGCTGCTCATTCCGTGGCTCGGGAAGATCCAGGAGGGGTTGAAGCCGGCCCCTGCGGTCACGTGGATGGCGCTGGGCGCAGCCGTCTGGTTTCTCGTCGGCGCGCTGGTGCTGAAGGCCCCGTTGCTCCATCCATCGTCCGCCCTGATCGTGAACAGTGTGGCGCTGGCAGTCATTCCGACCGCGTTGGCGCTCATCACATTCATTGCCGGGCTCTCGATTCTCGGACCGGTGCGCACCTCGATCGTGAGCACGCTCGAACCATTCTGGACGGCGCTGCTGGCCGGACTCGTGCTTGGTCAGGCCGTCGGGCCGCGGACATGGATCGGCGGTGCGATGATCGCAGCGGCGATGGTCGTGCTGCAGCGAAAGCCGGCCACGGCCTCCGCCGCCTGATCGCACGGGATCAGGGGTGGGCTGCGGACTTCATGCGTCGCGCAGCGTCAGGTGTTGTCCACGCGCGGCTTGTGTCGGTTGCGATCATTCCAGGCGAACAGCACGGCGCCAACCAGCGCGATCGCCGCAAAGCTGAACCACTGCAGCGCGTAGCTCTGGTGTGATCCCTCGCTTGGCGGCGGGGGTGCGACGCGTGGCGGGATGTTCCCGCTCGGCGCCGAGTCACCCATCTGCACGAGCTGGATCCGCGCCACGGGATACGGCATCCCGCGCTGCACCGCGTCGAAATCCAGTGTCCGCATGATCTTCGGGCTCGTGAGGCCGGCCGCTCCCGCCGTGGTCGCGCCTGCCGGAAGCGCGAATGCGACGACGTCCACCGTGTCGGATTCCTTCCACTTCGCGAGATCCACGTCCTTCCCATTCGGGGAGTAGACCCAGCCGCGATTGACGAGATATGCGGAGTCGCGGTCCCCAACCCGAAGCGGTGTCAGAAGATTCACGCCGGGAGACCCGCCCCGGATTCGCTGCGTGAGCACGACTTCGTTTCCATAGTCGAACACGCCGCGCAATCGCACGCGTCGGTAGCGAAGGGCAGCGCTGTCACGCGGCAGCGAGTCGATCGACACCGGCGCCGCCGTGATGTGCGCAGCCACTTCGGCATTCAGTGCCCGGCGCCACTCGAGGCGCCCGAGTTGCCAGAAGCCGAGGCGGGTGAAGAGCGCGGAGAGTGCGATGGAGATGACCACGAATACCACGACGCGTGCACGCACACCGCCCTGCGGCGAATCAGCGAGGGGCACTAGAAGAGCGTCATCTGCTCGCCAAGCTGGTCGGGCGTCACCGGTGTCTGACCGAGAAGCCGTTGCAGCTGGCGCACACTTTCCGGGCTGTGGCCGGAGAAGTGGTTGTTCACGAAACCGTAGATCGTCTTCACGCGCGTCTGGAGTCCCTTGATGGCGGTGGCCCATGCGTTGAGCTCGCGCGTACGATCAACCTGGATGTGGCTGTAGTCGGTGAAGTCCCGATTCGGCCCCATCCATCGCAGATACGCCGTGGGTGAGGTCGGATTCTCCGCCAGCGCGAGCATCTGCTTGCGCGGGATCCAGCGTGCGTCAGTGAGCGTCAGCGCAACCTTGTATTCCTTCAGCAACGCGATCACGCCCTCGTTGATCCATCCCCGTTGCCGGAACTCGATGGCGAAGGGGATCTCCTTCGTGGGGAGGGTGGGCAGGAAGGCAGCGAGCGCGGGCAGCTCGGAGGGGGCGAAGTCCGGTCCGAGCTGGATCAGGATGATGCCGAGCTTGGACTCGAGCTCGCGTGCGCGATCGATGAACAGGTTGGTCAGGTCTGCGGAATCGCGCAGCCGGTTGTCGTGCGTGATTTCCTGTGGAAGCTTGAGTGCGAACTTGAAGCCGTCAGGGACCCTGTTCGCCCATCCGCGGACGCTGCGCACCGATGGAATGGCGTAGAAGGTCGAGTCGATCTCGACGGTCGAGAACGCACGGGAATACACGCCGAGGTAATCGGGTGCTTTCGTGCCGGACGGATAGAACGCGCCGACCCACGCGTCGTAGTTCCAGCCCTGTGTGCCGAGCCGGATCGTGGCTGCCATGCTCCAAAGGTCGCAGGCGGGGGAACAGTCGCCAAGGCCTGCAGGCTGCGTCCGATCAAGTCCGAGACGGTGAGACAGATTTTAAAGCATCATAAAGACACTGACACGCCACTATCGATACGTTTCAAAGAACCCAACACCTGACCCGACAAGTGCGGATCCCGCAACCCTTCCCTTGAGGCGAGCGCGACCTTTCATCTGAAGAAACCAGGGCGTCGTCAGCCGCCGCGCATACTCCCCTTCTCCGCGCTCTGCGAGCCCGAGACGGGTATCGCTCGCGACCGCATCATCGATGCTCAGCAGCAGGTCGAGGGTATCGGCACCGCGTACGTCGGAGAGCCGGGCTTCGGACGGCCCACGCCCTGGTCCCGGGATCGCTCGCCCATCGTCGTACGCGATTTCGCGCGGCCGGAAGACAGCCCGAAGGCCAAGTGAGTCCACGACATAGACGAACAGCGGCGCCTGCACGGAGCCGGACGATGCCGGTTGCCACACGCGACCGTAGAGGATTGTGAACGCGCCGGCGCGCGCCGCGCCCCAGTCCCACGTCACGCCCTGCCACGTGCCCCAATTGTGGTCGTGATAAGCCTGGGCGCCATCGAATCGCTCGCACTGCGACGCGACGCAGATCGTGCCCGTCCCGCTGGCCCGCAGCCCGAGCACTGCATAGCCGGATGGTGCCTCACCTCCAAGCAATGACGCACCAGGGAAGTAGGCGTTCGGCGCAGGCTCGATGACGAGGTCAAGCCGAAGCGGAGCGGAGCTTCTGCCCTCGGCGCGCGCCGTACCCTGAAGCCGATAGCGGCCATCGGGGAGCACGGTGACGCTGCCTGCCGCACCGAAGTCGAGATCGGCGTCGCGTGTGCTGAAGCGCACCGCAGAGCGTGAGACGGGCATCGTGTATCGTTGCACCGGCCGGCCCTGTTCGTGCGCCGTGACGAGCAGCTGCGCACCCCAGTCGCCGTTTGGCACGTCGCCCGCAACGAGGTACGTGATGAAGAACCAGCGCTGCGCATCCGCCGAGAGGATGTTGAAATAGTGCCATTCGCCCCAGCTTTCGGGCACGGCGACGCCTGTCTGCGGCAGGTGAAAGTGATCTGCGTCATGACGCAATTCGGCGAGCGTCGGCGTCATCCACCGGCGATCGCCGTCGTCGTTCCGCCAGCTGCCCGACGCAACCGGCGCAGGGGCACCGACGGCGGCCGTTGCCTCCGGGATCTCGCCCGACGCACGCACGGGAATCTCGCGGCCGTCCGGCAGCGTCACATACAGCAGCTTCGATTCGATCTGCGGAGCGACGGCGTGGACTTCGGGCGCGTGACGCGGTGACGCGAGGAGCTGCTGAAACAGGAAGCGCGCGTTGGCGATCGAGAAAAAGAGGCCACCGACGCCGCCCGTCTTCATGACTTCGACATCCACTCCCTCGGGCAGAACCGTGACGTCGCCACCGCCGATGAGTTTCTCATCACTCGCCTGCGCGATCATCGCATCGCCGACCGAGAGCAGCACGACCATGACTGCGACACCGAGTCCGTACCCGGCGAGCAGGAACAGCGTCCGCAGCTTCCTGAAGCCGAGGTTCCGGAGCGCCAGTCGCCAGATCATGTGGTGTCCTGGCCCTGGATTGCCCCGTCACGCATGTGAATGCGGCGGCCTGCAGCTGCAGCCAGCTCCGCGTCGTGCGTCACCACCACGATCGTGGTTCCGTCGGCGTTGAGCCTGCGGAAGAGCGCGATCATCTCGAGCCCGGTGGCCGCGTCCAGTTCGCCTGTAGGCTCATCCGCGAGCAGCAGTGCGGGCTGATTTGCCAGTGCGCGCGCAATCGCGACGCGCTGCTGTTCACCGCCGCTGAGTTGCGACGGGCGATGCTCCGCGCGATCCGCCAGCCCGACGTATCCAAGCAGCGACCGGACGCGGTCCCGTCGCACCGACCTGGCAACGCGTGCCTCGGCGAGCGGCAGCTCGACATTCTCCGCCGCAGTGAGCGCGGGCATGAGGTAGAACCGCTGAAACACGAATCCGATGTGATGCAGGCGGAACCTGGTCGCCGCAGCATCCGTGAGGTGATCGATGCGCTGGCCAGCGATCGAGAGCGTTCCCGCGTCGGGGGTGTCGACAGCGCCGAGCAGGTTGAGCAGCGTGCTCTTGCCACAACCAGAAGGACCGACGATGGCGACCCACTCGCCCTCGGCGATGTCGAACGAGACGCCGCGCAGCGCCTTGACCTCGCTGCTTCCCATCGTGTATCGGCGCGTGAGATCGCGCACCTGCACTGCCGCGCTCACGCGACGGCCTCCAGCCGAAGTGTGCCCGCAATGGGCAGCGACGCGGCTCGCCAGGCAGGGTAGATGCCTGCCAGCATGCCGGCCAGCGCAAGCAGGCCAAGTGCGATGCCGGCATCCCGCGGCTGGAATACGAAGAATCGGAATGTGGCGGGCATGCCGGGGAAGTCTGAGAGAATACGCTCGAGCCACTGTGCGGTGACGAGCCCGATGGCGACACCCGCGAGCGCGCCACACGCCGTCAGCACGACACCTTCGGCAACCACCTGCTGCACGATGCTGCGTTTCGCGACGCCGATCGCGCGCTGCACCGCGATCTCGCCGGCCCGTTCGTTGACGCCGATCGTGATGAGGGTCGTCACGAGCAGGACACCCACGGCAAGCGAGATGCTCCCAAGGACGAGCGCCAGCTGACGGAAGTACGAGAGGCGCTGCTCGACCTGCGCCGTGGCGCCCTCGACGGAAATCGCGGAAATCCGCGTGCTGACTGCCTGAATGCCTTTTCGCACAGCCTCGAGATCGGCGCCACGCGCGGCTTTCACCATCAGCAGCGACACCCTGTCACGCTGTGCGCTGCCTCCCATTGCCTGCAGCACGGGCAACGGCATCGCAATCGTGGGTTGTGAGGTGGACGTATAGAAGAAGCGCGCCGTGCCGCGAATGACGAACCGCCGCCGGGCACGAACGGACCGCAGCTGCGGATCATAGCCCGCCGACAGCATCACCGTGTCACCCACGTTCCGATGCACGAGCGTGAGCCACCGCTCATTGACCACGACCGATGCACTGTCTGTGATATCCGCGCCACGCACGACTTCGTAGTCACCCTGCACCGCCGGGTTGATACCGAGTGTGAACGCCGTGACCGTCGAATCGCCAGTCGAGGCCGTCTGCAACTGTCCGCCGAGCACCGGGCTGACCGCCGTGACCTGCGCAAGCGCGGCGATCTGCTGCGTGAGCAGCGATGCGCTGTCGATCGTGGCTTCACTGTCGAACGGCAGTGTTCCTCGTGGTGCCACGCGGAGCTGGTAGCCTCGCAACAGCAGGAACCCCTGGAAATTCTCACGCATGCCGCTGGCGAGCATGACCATGTCGAGCAGCAGCGCTGCGGAGACGGCGATGCCGAGCAGTGCGAGTGCGGTGCGTGCCGGGTGCCGCCGCAGCGCGAGCCATGCGAGACGCAGCGGCATCAGCGCCCCAGCAGCGTCAGCGCCGGGACGCGTACGAGTCGTCGAGCCGCGACCCAGCCGGCAACCGCACCGAGCGTGATGGACAGCAGGCAAGCGAACAGCACCGTTTGTGGCGTCACGAGGGCAAACGTGAGGGTGGTCCGGTGCACGCCCTGAAAGTGCCAATTGACGATCTTCGCCATGATCGCACCAAGCAGCACACCGGCGAGCGAGCCGAGAAGTGCGATGATTCCCGCTTCGAGCACCACCGAGCGCACGATGGTGCTGGCGGAGATCCCCATCATGCGCAGCGCCGCCACGTCCCGCCGACGCTCATCGATCTTCAGCAGAAGGATACAGAGCAGAAACGCCGCGCTGGCCACGATCGTGATGACTCCGATGGCGCGATGAAAGCGACGGATGACCTGGAAAGTGCTTCCTGTCCGGACGGCAATGTCCTCACTCGGCCAGGCATGAAAGCCGAATGCCGCGGTGTTGATCGCGGCGAGCAACGTGGTGCGCTCGGTCGTGCCGCGCGAGAGAATGGCAAAGCGATCGACGCGATCGCCATAGTCCGTCAACCGTTGCAGCTGATCGAGATGCAGCCTGGCGCGATACTCCTGCCGTGCGACCTCACTCGGGTCGGCGCGCCGCGCAAGCAGTGCGGTGACAACCGCCCGCTCTCCGGCAGTCCCACCGGCCACGGCTGAGACGCGCACGGTGTCGCCGAGGCGCACTCCGGCATCCTCCGAAATGCGCGCGTCGAGCGCGATCGACCGCACGATGGCGGGGTGCGTCTGGGCAGAATCGATGGTCTGGGCGCAGAGCTGGGTGGAAACAAGCACGGCAGCGAATGCCGCGCCCTGGCGCCATCGCGTCACGCGCAGGCGGCGATCCGGACCGCGCGCGCAGCGGTGGGTCCGATCTGCATCGTCACAGATCCGACGCGCACGTCAATCGGGCCGTCGTATGGAGCGCGCATCTGCACTTCGATCATGGCACCAGGTCGCAGTTCGAGTTTCCCGAGGTAGCGGAGCATGACGGGATCCTTGTCACTAACGCTCATGACGGTGCCGGGAGTGCCAACCGGCCAGTCTGCCAGCGTGCTGTGGCGGGTTTCGTCCACCGTTCCGTCGCGCGTGGGGATCGGTGCTCCATGCGGATCGAAGAGTGGGTCGCCGAGGGCATGTGCCATTCGATCGATCAGCGCATCGGACGCCGCATGCTCGAGCTGTTCGGCCTCGGCGTGCACGTCATCCCATGGCACGCCGAGGACGGTGGCGAGGTAGCTCTCGAGCACCCGGTGGCGCCGCAGCGTGCGCAGCGCGGCGGCGCGACCGTTCGGCGTGAGTCGCGCGCCACGGTATGGCTCATGCTCGATCAGCCCCTGCGTGGCCAGGCGACGCACCATGCCACTGACACTGGCCGGCGCGAGCGCAAGTCGCTCAGCGAGGGCATTGGTGGTCGCCGCGTTGCCACCCTGCTGGATATCATAGATCGCCTTCAGGTAATCCTCGACCGGTGCGGTGAGGCCTGTGCCTGCCGGCGGCGGCGGCTCGTTCATTGGCATCTCAGTGTCCGGCGCGCTCGCCGCCGGTCACCACAGGCGTGCCGCGCACGAGCAGGACGGGAATCAGTGAACGATGGCGTACCTGGTTCGCGACGCTGCCCCGGACGACGTCGTTGAGAAAGCGGTGCCCGTGCGTCGCCATTGCAATCAGGTCGCATGACTCCCGCTCCGCCGCGAGGCAGATCTCAACGGCCGGATCGCCCGACGCGAGCACTGCGTCGACGTCGAGGCTGCCCGAGGCAAGATCAGCGGCGCACCGATCGAGATATTCACGATCTGCACGTATTTCCTCCGACTCGCGCAGCTTGAGGGACTGCAGATTGCGCGCCGCAAACCCATCCGCGACATGAATCAGCGTCACCTTCGCACCACAGAGTGTCGCCAGGCCACGCACATGCTGCAGGATCGTCGCGTCATATGGCGAGTTTTCAAGTGCAACCAGCATGTGAGTGTACATGTCAGCCGAGCCACTCGCGAGCAATCTGAAACAACAGCCACGCATTGAGGACCGCGATGATGATCGCCACCATCCAGGCCAGCACCGTCAACCAGCGGGCATTGACGAATTCGCCCATCTTGCGACGGTCAGACGTGAATGACACGAGCGGAAAGACCGCGAACGAGAGCTGCAAGCTGAGAATCACCTGACTGAGGACGAGAAGCTTCGCGGTTCCGCTGGCGCCGTACAAGATACTGACCACCACCGCCGGAACAATCGCGATGCTGCGCGTGAGCAGTCGGCGCACCCACGGTTGCAGGCGAAGGTTGAGGAACCCTTCCATGACGATCTGACCCGCGAGCGTGCCGGTCAGCGTCGAGTTCTGGCCTGATGCGAGCAGCGCCAGCGCGAACACCGTACTCGCACCGGCACCGAGCAGCGGGGTCAGCAGCTTGTACGCATCCTGGATTTCTGCCACGCCGCTGTTCCCGGTCTTGTGGAATGTTGCCGCGGAGACGATCAGAATCGCGGCATTGATGCCGAGTGCGAAGGTGAGCGCGATCGTGGAGTCTGCGAAGGCGTAGCGGACCGCTTCGCGCTTTCCCTCCGACGTCTCCTCGTACTTGCGCGTCTGCACGATGCTCGAGTGCAGATAGAGGTTGTGCGGCATCACCGTCGCACCGAGAATGCCGATCGCGATGTAGAGCATGTCGCGGTTGTGGAGGATCTCGCTCCCCGGCACAAAGCCCTTGAGAACGCCGCCGACATCTGGACGCGAGAGCACGAGCTCGAAGATGAAGCAGACGCCGACGACGGCCACGAGGCCGATCACCATCGCCTCGAGGAGCCGGAATCCCTTGCCCTGAAGCCACAGCACCACGAGCACATCCAGTGCGGTGATGCAGACACCAACCGGCAGCGAGATTCCGAAGAGCAGCTGCAGCGCGATCGCCGTTCCGATCACCTCAGCCAGATCGCATGCAGCGATCGCCAGTTCCGCGATCACCCAGAGCGCGAATGACAGCCGCGGCGAGTACGCGTCGCGGCACGCCTGTGCGAGATCGCGACCCGTGACGATTCCGAGTTTCGACGAGAGCCCCTGGAGCAGCACCGCCATCAGGTTGCTGCACAGGATCACGTACAGCAGCGAGTAACCGAACTGGGCGCCACCGGCCAGGTCCGTGGCCCAGTTGCCCGGGTCCATGTAGCCCACCGCAACCAGGTATCCGGGTCCGGCGAACGACAGCAGTTTCCGGAACCAGCTCCCATGGCTGACCGGGATGCTGCGGTACGCCTCGGCGAGGGACGGTGCTTCACGCGTGCGCCGCCAGGCTGCAACCCGGCCACGCTCGTTCCGCTCAGGAGGCGTCTCGGTCTTGATGCTGGGAAGTGTCATGGATACCCGAATCAGAGATTTCGTTCGTCCGAAACTATATCGGCAGCCGTGCCGGAAAGTCCAGTCCCGACCGAAGACTCGGCGAAAAGCCACCTCGTCAGCGGCGTTAACACCAACCTTCGGGCGGCGTCCTCCCACCAGTGAACACGTGGTGGCCCCGACGCCGCTTCCCGCACCAACACCTCCAGACCGGACTTCGCCTCATGCGCTTCTCGCCCCTGCACCGGACCGCGGCTGCCCTGTGCCTCACCCTCCTCGTCACCGCCTGCGGTGACTCGGTTGGCCCGACAGAGTCCGACGTGTCGGCCGCCGTCGCCACCGCCACCACCCTCGATATCGCCACGGTTGCCGGCGATGCCGCCAAGGAGGACGTCGAGACGTTTCGGGTGAACCGCGGTGCCTTCGGCATTGGCCAGTCACTCGACTTCGAGCGCTTCTCGCGCTGGGATCCCTGTCCGTACGATGCGGCCTCGAGCCGCTTCGTCTGCGCCGAACGGAGCCGTGGCCCGTTCACCTACACGCGGAGTTACGCGTATGCCAACGCGGCTGGCGCGGCAATGAACGCCTTCAGCCCGACGCTCACTGCAGCCGCGAATTTCAAGTGGTCGATCAGCGGCACGATCACGAAAACACGCTGGAGCGGCTCGATGTCGCGCAACCGCGATATCACTTTCTCCGGCCTGAACGGCAACAGCCTCGCGATCACCGTCAACGGCACAGGCAGCGGCGAGCGCCAGCGCACCGTGTTCCTGCGCGACAGCGCCGGCCCGAACGGGTTGACACGCGAGTACAACATGGATGCGTCGCTGGTGATCAGGAACGTCGTGACATCCGCGGTTGCGCTGCCTGACGCGTATCCAGCCTCCGGCACCATCACGCGCAACTACGCCGTCACGCGCACCGATGCAACGAACGGCACGACGACAACGACGCGGAACAGCGTCGTGACGTTCAACGGCACGGCGCTCGTCTCGCTGGTCGTCAATGGCAAGGAGTTCATCCTGAACCTCGACACGGGCGCCGTCACGCCGAAGGCGGCGTGATCCCTGCTGGCGGTGTTGGCGACGGTGTCAGTGCGCCGTCGCCAACACGGCCAGCAGCTGGGTGACGATCCGCTCGGTCATGCCCCAGACGATGTCGTCGCCCCACCGATAGGCCGGGAACCGCAGTCGCGCACCACCGCGATCGAAGACGTGTTCGCCGCCACTTGCCGGGTCCATGAGCGCCGCGACCGGCATCCAGAAGACAGACTCGACCTCTTCATTCGGTACGATCTCGACGTCCCGCGACAGTGCATACACGTACGGGCGCACCGCAATCGACGGCAGCGCGGCGGACCGAGGTCGCAGATCATCGAGCACGCCGAGCAGCGCGGCGTCTTCGTCGAGCCTGACCGAGAGTTCCTCGCGCGTCTCGCGTCGAGCGGTGACCTCGAGTGAGTCGTCACCGGCATCGCGCCGCCCGCCGGGAAACGCGACGTGACCACTCCACGGGTCGCCCGCGCGCTCCGCTCTCCGGATGAAGAGCAACTCTGCGTTCGCGGCCGTCTGCCCGCGCAATACCAGCGCCACCGCCGCCCACCGCAGACCGTCTTCGTCCGCCTCCTCGCGACGCGGGTGCCCGCGCAGCGCGGACGCCAGCTCTTCCATCACCGGGCGGTGGACCTGCAGCGTCGTTGCACGATCAGCCTTCAACGTCACCGTCGGCATCCACCCATCCGCGGAAGCCACCACTCATCGACGCGACGTTCGTGTAGCCCATCGCGCTCAGCGATTCCGCCGCCAACGCTGAACGGTTCCCCGATGCGCAATACAGCACGATCGTCGCATCGCGCGGCACCGCAGCGTCAATCTTGCTCTCGAGCGTCCCCCGCGACATGTGCACCGCTCCCGCCGCGTGGCCGAGGTTCCATTCACGATCCTCGCGCACATCGATCAGGACAAGTGGATCACCTGCGTCGCGTTTTGCGATCGTCTGCGCGGCGGAGACTTCGCGGACCCTCGATTTCGCATCAGCGAACAGTTCTGCAGCACTCTTCATGGCGTGGCGCCTCGGGTGAGGGAAAACAACTGCCTGTCGTTCTCGACCCGCAGCGACTGCGAATCAACGTCGAGCATGGCTGACGCGCCGAGCGGCAACGTCCACTGATCGGCAATATGGCCGAAAGGCAGGTTGCTCAGACAGGGGACGCGCAGCCGTTCCGCCAGCTCCGCAACGAGCGCATCGACGGACATGGCCCCCCGATTCTCGTCCGGCGGCACGGCCGTGAACTGGCCGACTGCCAGTCCGACACAACCGCGGAGGTCACCGGCCTGCTCGAGCTGCCGCAGCATGCGGTCAATGCGGTACGCGGGCTCATTGACATCCTCGAGTACGACGATGGCCCCGTTGCTGCGAAGCGCGTCGGGCGTGCCGGACAGCGCGGCGAGCAGCGCGAGATTCCCACCCGCCAGCCGACCGGCGGCGCGGCCACCACGGACTTGCACGGCCCCTGGCCAGCTACCGCATGCCTCGCCCTCACCGTCGAGGCACGCGCGCAGCGATCCGGCGCTCATCGGCGGCAGCGCCGAGCGCGCGGACGGCGCATGGAATGTGATGATGCCCGTCCGGGCGGCGACTGCACAGTGCAGTGCCGTGACGTCAGAGAATCCGACGATGGCCTTCGGCCGGGCCGCGAAAGCCGCGAGGGACAGCGACGGCAGAATGCGGGTCAGGCCATAGCCGCCGCGGACACACCAGAGTGCATCGATCGTTGGGTCGTCAAGAGCCCACTGCACATCCGCGAGCCGCTCAGCATCGGTTCCCGCGAGATATCCGTGCTGGCCCAGCACAAACTGCCCACGCACTGGCTCCCACCCGAAGCATTGCACATGCGACTCGGCAATCGCCAGATCCGTTTCGCCGCACAGCGGACCGGATGCCGAGATCAGCGCGACGCGGGAGTCGCCGGTGAGGGCGGCTGGCCATCGTGATTTGGATGATTTCTGCATGAAACGGATGCTAAGCAATGCCGCACCGCGCGCTACCGTCGCGCCATGCTCACGACACGCGCGGCACATGCGCTGCTTTCCGCCGCAACGACGCCTGAAGGCCTTCTGGCGCTCGCCCGCGCACTCGGGTTCACCGGGCATCGACACGTACTCGGCCGCCGCGCCGCTGAGGCGATCGGGCTTCCCGCCGCGCGGGCGTCGCGGATCGTACGCGACGAATGCACGGCGGCGCTGCTCATCGAAGATCTGGATCCTGGCCGATGGCGGGAGAGCATCGCGCGCGTTGCCACACATCTCGACCGGCTTGCCGACGCGAGGCGGTGGCTGATCATCGCGCACTGCGCCAGCGACGGGCCGGTGGTGCTGGCGTGCTGGCTGGGCTCGACGCACGGGCCTCGAGTTGCCGTACTGCGCACCACGCCGCGCGAGACGCTGGACTCCGATGCGCAAACCGTCGCGGCACTCGCCGCCGCGTGGCACCCGGATCCAACGCTGACCTGTCTGCGCTGGCACGAACTGCTTGGGCGACACGCGATCGGCAAGCGGTTCTTCCGCGAGGTGCATGGCCACGTTGCGGCCATCGCGGAGGGGTGGCCCGCGCGGGTGCATCCGGACGACCGGCGGACGCTCGCGCTGGTGCACGTGGCACGGCTGCTCTTCCTGAAGTTTCTCGAGACGAAAGGCTGGCTGAACGGCGACCGGGCGTTTCTCTCCAATCACGCGGAGCACTCTCTCGAACAGGGCGGCGCATTGTGGCAACGCCTGATCGCGCCACTCACGTTCGGCACGTTGAACACCGCGCAGCGCCGCCGCGCCGATGCAGCCTTGGCGTTCGGCGAGGTTCCGTTTCTGAACGGAGGCCTCTTCGCCTGTTCGCCGGTTGAACGCCGGGCCCGCCGGCCGGCTATCAGCGACGCGCTGCTCGCTCCCCTCCTCCTCGACACCCTGGCGCGATTCCGCTTCACGGCGCGCGAGGAGGCACGGTCATGGTCCGAGGCGGCGATCGATCCGGATCTGCTTGGCCGCACGTTCGAGGCGATGATGGATGGCGGTGAACGCCGTCTGACCGGGACGTTCTACACGCCCGCCCGGCTCGTCTCGACCCTGGTTGATGACGCACTCGAACACGCACTCCGGCTGCCACGCGCACTCGTCCGCGACGCACTCGATGGGCAGCCCGTCGTCGGGATCGATGCACGGCGCCTGCGGGAGCACATCGCGAGCCTGCGGGTGCTCGACCCGGCCTGCGGCTCCGGCGGATTGCTCGTCGCAACGCTCGAACGCCTGGCAGGGCTGCGACAGTCGTTTGGTGACACGAGGCCGATTTCCCTCATTCGGCGTGAGATCCTCACGCAGTCGATCTTCGGCGTGGACATCGCACCGATGGCAGTCTGGCTGTGCGAGCTGCGACTCTGGCTTTCGATTGTCATCGACGATGAGTCCCCACGCATCGCGGCCATTTCACCGCTGCCGAATCTCGACCACCACATTCGCATCGGCGACGCACTGGGCCCGCACGCGTTCGACGACTCACCGCTCGTGGCACCGTCGCGCCGACTGGTCCAGCTCCGCACGCGCTACGCCTCGAGTACGGGGGCGAAGAAGGAGGCGAGGGCTGCGCGGATCGATCAGATGGAGCGCGAATGTGCCACACGGCTCGCAGAGCGCGCGCTGTCGGCGTGCCGGCATGAACGCGCGGAGCTCCTTCGACTCGCCCGCCAGCCCACGCTGTTCGCGGACAGACACGGCCTGGATGTGGCGCAGCGACGGAGACTGGTCGCCCTCCGCGGGCTGAGCGCAGAACATCGTCGCGCGCTCCGGCGGCTGCACGACGGCGGCTCCATCGACTTCGATTTCCGCACACACTTCAGCGACGCCGCCGTGCAGGGAGGGTTCGATCTCGTGATCGGCAACCCGCCGTGGGTGCGATCACACCACCTCGATGCAGCGACGAGAGCGCATCTGCGATCGAGGTTCGCGAGCGTGACGCGTCGTGCGGGCGAGCCCGCCGCGTTCGGCGTGCAAACGGATATCGTCATTCCGTTCACGCAACGCGGTCTGTCACTGACGCGGCCCGGCGGCATTCTCGCGTTCCTTCTGCCAGCGAAGCTCTGGCGATCCGTCTCCGCGGGCTCGCTGCGCCAGTACCTCCTCGACCACAGCCATCTCTGTCACCTGCGCGACCAGTCCGGCGACAGCGGCGGATTTTCCGCTGCCGTCTATCCATCAACACTCGTGACACAGCGCGCATCGGAGCGCACGGGAGCATCGACAGTGACTCGCCTCGACGTTGATTGCCATGCCACCGACGCCACTGGCACGCCGCAGCACTTCAGCGTCGTGACGGCTACGCTTCCCGCCGACGCACGAGCGGGCGCGCCGTGGCGCGTTGTCCCGGCGGTGGTTCGCGCCGCCGCGGACGCCCTTGGAGGCGCCGGAGGCCGCTGGATGGAATCGGTCCTTCCACCACCGTCCCTTGGCATCAAGACCGGGTGCAACGATGCCTACCTGATCGGCCGGGATGTCGTGCCACCGGCGATGCGACCCTGGGTGCGACCGGTGATTCGCGGCGATCAGGTGCGCGCGTGGCAGTCTGAGCCCGGAGCGACGGCGCTCATCGTCCCATGCGACAAGGATGGTCAGACGCTGAAGCGCCTGCCGGCGGCGCTGTCGCGACACTTTGCCGGCCACGAGCGGGCACTGCGTTTGCGCACCGATCTGCGTCCGCGTGAACCGTGGTGGACACTGTTCCGCACCGAGCTGCTGGGCAGCGTCGGCTGGCGAGTGGTGTGGGCCGACATCGGACTGTCGTTGCGAGCGAGCGTGCTCGCGCCGAACGCCGATGCTGTTCCGCTCAACACCTGCTATGGCGTGCGCCTGAAGGATCCAGTCGATGCTCACGCACTGGTCGCGCTGCTGAACGCGCCAACGACCACGGCGTGGCTGTCGCTCGTTGCCGAGCCGGCTCGCGGCGGCTACCTCCGCTTCATGGGATGGACGGTGCTGGCGCTGCCGATCCCGCCATGGGAACGCGCACGAACCCTCCTCGCTCCCATCGCCGCCCGGGCACGGCGCGGCGAACCGGTCGATGCGGAATCGCTGCACCGCGCGACCCTCGAGAGCTACGGGATCAGTCACGCCGACATTGCGCCACTACTCGAGTGGACCGGCACGACGCTGCGAGACGCCCGCATGCAACAGGCTCGTGTATCGTGACAGACAGTGACACCGCGACCGTGCTGTCCGAGCTGGCGCGCGACGCGTTGCGCGCCCGCGCGCTGATCTGGTCTCGTCCGCTGACGCAACTGCATCGGATCACACTGCTCCCGCATCAGGACGCCGCGGTGAACTGGCTACTGCGTCGCCTGCATCGCTACGGAGGCGCGCTGCTGGCCGATTCGCCCGGTCTCGGGAAGACGTACGTGGCGCTGGCCATCGCTGCCGTGCGCGCCGAGCCGCCGCTGGTGATTGCGCCGGCGGCACTGCGCGATCGATGGCGAAGTGCCGGCGCCGAGACCGGCATCACGCTGACGTTCGTGAGTACCGAGCGGCTCAGTGCTCCCGCTCCGCTGCGAACGCAGTCGAGCGCGTTCGTGATCATTGACGAGGCGCACCATCTCCGCACACCAGACACGCGCCGCCACAGACGAACGCTCGCCCTGTGTGGCGCGGCAGACGTTCTGCTGCTGAGCGCAACGCCGATCCACAATCGGGCGGCTGATCTCGAACACCTGCTCGCACTGTTTCACCTGGCGCCGACACGTGCGTCAGTGCGCGTGCTCGGCCGTCGCCTGACGCTGCGTCGCACGTTGACCGACATCCAGGCGGCGTGGCCCGACGCGGGGTTCAGCATGCCGATCGTCAGCTGTCGCCGCAGCGGCGGACTGCGCGAGCACCACGCCGGACTGCCTGCAGCGATCCTCGCAGTCCCGCCACTCCGCCACGGCGATCCGGACGAGGGGCATACGTTGCTGCAGCTGGGGATCCTGCATGCGCTCCGCTCGAGCGATGCGGCCGCTCGTGCCCGCATCCGGCACCGCGTCGCCGTCACCATCGCAATCGAACAGGCGGTTGCCGCCGGTATTCCTCCTTCCTCACCGGTGCGACGTGCATGGCAGTCGCACGACGGCGATGTGCAACTGGCGATGGCAGCGCTCCTAGGCGATGCGTCGCCGGATATTGATCCAGCGCTGGCGTCGGGTGCCAGGCGCCAGCGTGCCGCGCTCGAGTTGCTGCTTCCGCGCCTCAGCGGCGAGGGCGACGCCGCGCGCGCCGTCGTGTTGCGACGTCTCGCGCGATGGTGCGCCAGGCCCGTGGTCGCGTTCACATGGAGCGGCGCGACGGCCCGGGCCCTCTATGAGCGACTTCAGCTTGCACCCGGCATCGCGCTTCTGAGCGGAACCACCGCGCAGATCGCGAGCGGCAGCATTTCGCGCGATGAGCTGCTCCGCCGACTTCTCGAACATGCGGGCGACGGGCGCATGCGACCGCAGCATACCGCCATTCGACTGGCCATCGTGACTGACGTCCTGAGCGAGGGCCTCTCGCTGGCCGGTGTGGGCACGGTCGTGCACCTCGATTCGCCGTGGACCGTCGCGCGGATTGAACAGCGAAATGGCAGGGCAGCTCGCATCGGTGCGCCCGTCCGTGAGTTGCGCGTGCTCGCTCTCGAAGCGCCGTTGCCTGCCGCCGCCCTGGACGCGCACACGGCGCTCCTGCGGAGGAAACGACTCGCGATGCGGGAACTCGAGCGGACGCCTGCACCCACCGGTTACGTCGCGGTGCTGGCGCAGATCGTTGGTGACAGGGGCTTGGCAAGCGCACGTCGCCCATCCGCGCGAGGTGCGGTACGGTGGGGAACCCTCGCCAGCAGCGAACTCCGGAGCCCGGTGATTCTGGCTGCGGTTCGACTGCGCGGTCAACGGACGCTCGTTGCACTTCATGACGGCCGCCTCCGAGCCCCGACGGCAGCGGACTGGCTGATCGCGACGCGTGCCACGACCGCGGCGCACCAACCCGGACACATCGCCCGTCTTCGCGGCGCGATCCGCGCGCATGTCGCAGAGCGGGAGCTGCGCATTCGCGTCACTTCACGCACCGATGCACGACTGCAGGCGAGGCAGAGAGCGGACGAAGCGCTCATGACCGCAGAACGCACGTCGCGCGCGCACCGCGCCAGCGACGTGACCGGGTTTCGACACGACGTGATGCAGATCACGCGGCGGCATGAAGTGGAAGCGCTGCGCACGCCATCCCGTGACACCGAGCGCGTCATGCTCCCATCCGATCAGAAGAGGGCACCGGAGCGCGGCGCGCATCGCCAGCAGCGTGATGTGCGCATCCTTCGGGGCCTGACGATCATCCCGCGCGAGCAGGAGCATTTCGGCAGCGACTACATTCCGCGTGCATGAAGCCAACAGAACGCCGTGCCGCGCGACCAGTCATGTTCGACCTCGACGGCACGCTCGCCGACACCATCCCGCTGCTCCTTGGCGCGATGCAGGCATCGTACGCCAAGGTTGGAGGTCGCGCGCCGGACGAGCGCACGTGGCTGCGTGGCATGGGGATGCCGCTGCGCGCGCAGTTCATGCATTTCGAGTCACAAGACCTCGAGCGTGTGGAAGCCCTGATCACCGTCTACCGGGAGTGGCAGCTCACGCACCTTGCGGAGTACGTTCGTGAATACGCCGGGGTGCGAGAGCTGCTCACCGCACTGCAGGCGGCCGGACATCCGATCGCCGTCGTCACCGGCAAGGGCGAGTGGATGGCGCGCGTGACGCTCGAACACCTGGACCTGCTGCATCCGTTCGAGATCGTCGTCGGCGCCGATTCCACTGCGCGTCACAAGCCGGACCCCGACCCGCTGCTCCTCGGTGCGCAGCGGCTCGGCGTGCCAACGGCCGGAACGCTCTATGTCGGCGACGCGCCGAACGACATCCTCGCGGCAAGAGCCGCCGGAATGATCGACGTCTGGGCCGCCTGGGGACCGTTTCACGACAGCGAGCTGTTGCCGTTCGCCCCGACGCACACCGTGCAGACGCCACTGGGCATGCTCGACCTGATCGCAGGCATCGACGCCGCGGATCCCGCAGGAGCCTGACGGCACGCTGAGTCGCCGAGCCCTGGTGCCACGAATGCGGATGGCGGCTCGCACGATGCGCAAGAAAACTGGCGAGCTGGGCTTTGATCTGCCCTGCACGACCGTCATCACCCGCCACGAAACCTCGAGGGCCCGACCGATGTGCGCGGTACGGGCCCTCGACTGCCACAACGGACGCCGGCGTCAGAGGGCGGCGAGCTGCTCGATTGCGCCAGCGAGATCGATGTCCTTCTGCGTCAATCCACCCGCCTCGTGGGTGCTGAGCGCAAAGGTGACCTTTGTGTACCTGATGTCGATGTCCGGATGATGTGCCGCCTGCTCGGCGGCATCCGCGACCCGGCCGACGAGGCTGATTGCCGCAGGAAACGTCGGCATGGTGAACGTCTTCGTGATCACACCGGCGCGCCGGCTCCACCCGGGAAGGCGCCCGATGGCGCGCTGAATCTCAATGTCGGACAGGACAGGTGCAGCCATGACGGCGAACTCGATGGAAAGGAGGCCAAGGGGAGGCGTGCGGGACGCCGCCAACCCTAGGGATGCTCGTATCGCCGGCCAGTCTGCACAAGCCCCGCGCTCAACCCCGTTTTGTGTCCGCCGTCGGTCCATAGAGATCAGGGAGCGGAACGTCGAGCATCCGGAGATAGACAGTCATCTGCCCGCGGTGGTGAATCATGTGATTGATGACCGACGACCTCAGCACGACGGTGCGCGGCATGGTGAACAACGTCATGCTCCCGCTCTTCAGCGTCCACATTGCCTGCAGCGTGGAGTCCGGACTGTCGGCCAGAATGCGCCGAAACGCCGCCACCTCGTCGTCGAACCTGGCAAGCAGCGCCGCGGTGGTGCTGAACGCGTCCCGTTGCTGCGGGGCCATCTCGGGGCTCGCAAGATCCAGCTCCGAGCGCGTGACGGTGAGCATTCCCCACGTCGGGAGATTGGCGAGATGCAGGGCCAGGCCACTGAGCGGAAACGACTTCGGGTGTGGCTTCCAGTCGGCGTGTGCCTCCGGAACCAGCGCCAGCACGCGGCGCGTGGACGTCATTTCCATGTCGTACTCGGGGAGCAGGTTCGCGGCGATTGACATCGGCATGCGGTTGGAGTGAGGATGGGGCGCCAATTTGCGCGAGCCCCTGGACGGGCGCCATCAGGCGCAACCGGACGGCTGCTCGTCGCGTTCATCACGAGCGCACCTCTCAAAGGAGCTCGATAGCGTTGCTCATGCTTCGTGTCACCGAATCCGGCCTCTACTGTGAGGCGGGAGACTTCCACATCGATCCATGGCGGCCGGTCAGGCGCGCCGTGATCACGCATGCACATGCCGACCACCTCCGCGCCGGGTGCGACCACTACCTTGTCGCCGATCGCGGTGTCGGGGTTTCGCGCGAGCGACTCGGCCCGTGGGCGACCTGCGTCGAGGGCGTTGCCTTCGGCGAGGTTCGCACGATCAATGGCGTGAAGGTCTCGTTGCACCCCGCCGGCCACATCCTCGGCTCGGCGCAGGTCCGACTCGAACACAAGGGAGAAGTCTGGGTCGCGTCGGGCGACTACAAGACGGACCCGGATCCCACCTGCGATGCATGGGAACCGGTGCGGTGTCACACGTTCATTACCGAGAGCACCTTCGGGCTCCCGATCTACAGGTGGCCATCCTCACGCGATGTCTTCGCGGAGATCAATCGGTGGTGGCGCGAGAATGCCGCGGACTCACGGACTTCGCTGCTCTTCGGCTACGGTCTGGGCAAGGCGCAACGGCTGCTGGCCGGGCTTGACCCGAGCATCGGCCCGATCCTCGTGCACGGTGCCGTGGACAGCATGACGTCATTGTATCGCGCGGCAGGGGTGGCGCTGCCTGCCACGCAACATGCGAGCGCAGTGCGCAGCACAGCGCCCGGCGCAATGGTGATTGCACCGCCGAGCGCCGACGGCAGTCCGTGGGCGCGCAAGTTCGGCGCGCAATCGACGGCGTTCGCCAGCGGATGGATGCTGGTGCGCGGTGCCAGACGGCGCCGCAGCGTGGATCGCGGGTTCGTGCTTTCTGATCATGTGGACTGGCCACAGCTGCTTGCTGCGGTCCGCGCAACCGGCGCAGAGCGGGTGCTGGTGACGCACGGCTTCACCGGACCCGTGGTGCGATGGCTCCGCGAGACGGGGCTTTCCGCCGATGTGCTCGCGACGCGATTCGAAGGCGAGCGCGATGATGAGCCGGATGCGCCCGCAGACGGCGTTGAGCCAGTTCCATGAAGCAGTTTGCCGAGTTGTACGATGCCATCGATCACACCACCTCGACGCACGGCAAGGTCGCGGCGCTCACCGCATTCTTCAATGCGGCGTCCGCCGCAGATGCTGCGTGGGCCGTCTCCTTTCTCATAGGCAGGCGGCCGAAGCGGCTGATCGCCGCCGCGAATCTTCGCACGTGGGCTGCGGAAGCCGCCTGCATTCCAGACTGGCTGTTCGAGGAGTCCTACGCCCAGGTGGGCGATCTGGCCGAGACGATCTCGTTGCTCGTGCCGGAATCGGAGCAAGGCGACGCGGATCCAACGCTCGCCTTCTGGGTGGAGCAGCACCTGCTGCCGCTCGCACGACTCGACGCGCCGCAGCAACGCAGTGCGCTGATGGTCGTCTGGCGCACGCTGCGTGGCTCCGCACGTTTCGTGTTCAACAAGCTGATCACGGGTGCGTTTCGCGTCGGCGTCTCCGACGGGCTT